>JAHFTC010000009.1 GCA_023269585.1 Opitutaceae bacterium | reverse complement strand
AAGAAACAGGTGTTGATCGAATGCACGGCCACGCCGCCGGGACCGTCCGGAAAGATGGTTTCGGCCGTGTGGATGATCGGGCCGACATGGCAGTCGAGGCCGACCTCATCCCGCGCCTTGCGCGCCGCGGTCTCGCGCATGGTTTCGCCCTTCCGCACGCGGCCGCCGGGCACCCACCACTCGCCGCGGGCGTGGGCGTCCTTGCGTTTGACGAGCAGCACCGCGCCGCGATGGACGATTGCGATGTCGACGCAGGCGATCGGCATCGACTCGAGAAACTGGCGGTAGGTGTCGGCAGGAATCCAGTGCTTCATGGACGGGTGGGGCTGAGGCGGCCCGACGGGGCCGGCCCTCACGATGTGCTTGGTGCACGTCTCCGCAAACTCCGGGTGGGCGCGCTTGCGCCGCTCCCTAAATCCCGCAAATCTCCGCCTCTCGCCGCGATCGCCGGCGCCGGTTCATGTCAGTTCCGTCGCTTCTGGAGGGATTCCCGCGGTGCACCGTAGCTGGTTTCTTTCGTCAACCTCTGTTGTCCGCCTCCTGAACCTCATGCCTGACCAACTCTCTGAAATCGGACTCATCGGCCTTGCCGTGATGGGTCAGAACCTCGCCCTCAACATCGCCGACCACGGCTTCCGGATCTCGGTCTACAACCGCACCACGGCCAAGACCGACGAGTTTGTCGCCGCGAACCCGAACACCCCCGGCGGCCTCGTCGGCTTCGCCGAACTCAAGGACTTCGTCGCCTCCCTCGCCAAGCCCGCCCGGATCGTGATCATGGTGCAGGCCGGCAAGGCCACCGATGCCGTGATCGACTCGCTGGTGCCGTTGCTGGCGGCCGGCGACATCATCGTCGACGGCGGCAACTCGAAGTGGACGGACACCATCCGCCGCGAGAAGGACCTCCGCGAAAAGGGCTTCCGCTTCATCGGCAGCGGCGTCTCCGGTGGCGAAGAAGGCGCGCGTTTCGGCCCCTCCGTGATGCCCGGCGGCGATCGCGAGGCGTACAAGTTCCTCGAACCTGTCTGGAATGCCATCGCCGCCAAGGTCGACCGCAAGACCGGTCGCCCGCTCACCGGCGCCAAGCCCGGCAAGCCCGTGAAGGGCGGCGTGCCGTGCGCGACCTACATCGGCACCGACGGCGCCGGCCACTACGTGAAGATGGTCCACAACGGCATCGAGTACGGCGACATGCAGATGATCTGCGAGGCCTACGACCTGATGCGCGGCGTGCTCGGCATGACCGCCCCGGAGATCGGCAAGGTCTTCGCGAAATGGAACAAGGGCGCGCTCGACAGCTTCCTCGTCGAGATCACCGCCGACATCCTCCAACAGGCCGACCCGGTCACGAAGAAGCCGTTCGTCGACATCGTGCTCGACACGGCAGGACAGAAGGGCACGGGCAAGTGGACCAGCGTGAGCGCTCTCGACATGGGCGTGCCCGCCCCGACGATCGCCGAGGCCGTGTTCTCCCGCTGCATCTCCGCGGTGAAGGAGGAGCGCGTGGCCGCCTCGAAGATCCTCAAGGGTCCGAAGACCAAGTTCACCGGCTCCAAGAGCGCCTTCCTCAAGGCGATCCACGACGCCCTCTACTGCTCGAAGATCTGCTCGTACGCGCAGGGTTTCCAGCTCATGCGCGAGGCGCAGAAGGAGTACAACTGGAAGCTCAACTTCGGGAAGATCGCGCAGATCTGGCGCGGTGGCTGTATCATCCGCGCCGTGTTCCTGCAGAAGATCACCGAGGCTTTTGGCACGAACCCGAAGCTGGCGAACCTCCTCCTCGATCCGTACTTCAACAAGACCGTGCAGAAGGCGCAGAAGAACTGGCGCACGGTCGTCGCCACGGCCGCCCAGGTCGGCATCCCGGCGCCCACGTTCAGCTCCGCGCTGGCGTACTACGACGGCTACCGCGCCGCCCGCCTCCCGGCGAATCTCCTCCAGGGCCAGCGCGACTTCTTCGGCGCGCACACCTACGAGCGCACCGACCGTCCGCGCGGCGAGTTCTTCCACATCGATTGGCCGGCCGCCGATCGTCCGCAGTCGCAGACGAAGTAACGCGAACGCGCGACGGATTCCTCCCGAACCGCGGCCGGCGCCTGGCGCCCGCCGCGGTTCTTGTTTTCCCGGACTCCGTGTCGGTCGGGCGTCCTGCTGGAGCCGTTTTCCTGAACTCCGCAGACGACAGAAGGTAACGAAGGAAACAAAGGGACTCCGGAGAGCGGAACGATCCTCCCAGCGTAGATGAGAATTATCTGGTTACGCGCGGGGTGCCGATCGCGGCGGCAGATTTTGTGACCCAGGTCGCGCCTGCTTCGTTCTCTTCGTTGCCTTCTGTGGGTTCCGGTTGGCCGCGCAGGTTTATCGCTGGCCGAGCGTCTCCAGCATCTTCACGCCCAAGGCGCCGTAGCGCTTCTTGAAGTCGGCCACAAAAAGGGTTCCGCCGGTGAAGGTATCGGCAGGTTCGCCACCGATCATCTTTTTTCGGTCGGTCCTGAACTCCACGAATTCATAGGGCCGGGAATCGCGTTCCATGTTCGCGGTCAGCGAAAAGGGCAGGGCACCGAAGTCGTCGAAGCCTCCATCGAGGATCTGGATCTTGTTGCGGGCGATCATCAGCTGCAGATTCTCGCTACCGATGATCGCGGCGACCCCTTCATAACATTCTTTCCGCATGGCTTCGACCTCGGCCGGAGGGACGGTGACGGAGGCCATGCAGGTCTTGTCCGCGACCATTTCGATCCGGGCGATGGCGGCAAAACGGTCGTAGACGGGTACCCTGTACGAGTCGAGGAACTGGTCGAGTTGTTTATATTGCGACATCTCCAGTTGAATCCCTTCGGTTAGGAAAGCGACATGGGCACTGTACTCCGCGATGCTGCCGGGTCGTGGCGGGCGAGTGTCACTCGTCTCAGGAGCCACTTCAGTCGTCTGCGAAGGTGGTGTGATTATCGCGGCATTGGTGGTGCCGTTGTCGGCAGCACTTGGGGTTACGCTGGGATGTGCGCGCGGGCGCAGGTAGAGGGCGATGCCGATGAGGGCGGTGAGGGCGAGAGCGACGATATAGCTTGGTCGTTTCATGCTAATAGAGTTCCTGCACCCGTTTCGGCTTTACGCCGTTTGGCACCCAGATGGTGCCAACGGAGATCCAACCGTGAATCACCATGGTGCCGTTCGGCAAGATCTCGTGCCATTGCCCATGCGTTATTACCTCCTGCCAGCTGCCGCCGGCTGAGCTTCCCCCGAAGCCGCCGCTGATGCCTGGACCAGAAATCCCCGGCGAGGTTCCAGTGCCACTTTGCGGTGGCAGCACGCTCGACATTCTTGCTCCATCGCCAGCGGGGGAAATCCGGTTCGGGGCAGTCTTGTTGACGGTGCAGATCACAAGTGTCCCTCCTTCGGACGCGCCAGTGAGTGAGTCGGAACGAGTCCAAACCACCACCACGATTGCAGAATCGTCCGTAACCTGGATCACTTTCACCTCGTAGATCAACGATTCAGTCGTTGTCCGGTTGGCAACGCCGCCGGCACTCACGCCGACCTGTAACGTTCTTTGCCACCCTCCCTTCGTCAGGGCGCCCGCGACCGCCGGGCCCGAAAGGCCCCAAATCACGTTAAATTCCAGTACGCGATCTTTCGAAAACCGGAAATCCAAATTTCCGATTGTCGACGTTGCTCGCACCCCCGCAGCCCACACGTCGAGCTTTGCATCAGCGCTGAACTGCATTTGCGCAGACAGCGGAACACAAGCGAACAGAATAGCCATCCAAATGTATCTTGAGATATGGTACATATTTTCTCCCGGGCGAGGTTCTGGGAGGGGGGGGGGCGTATCCGTCAATACAAAATATTCAATGATGCGAAATTTGCGTGCCACAGATGTCTCCTTCGTAGCCCAGCCTGTGATACCAAAGCGTTCCCCGCGTCAGTGCCAGTGCGTCTCGGGCGGTTCCCGGCCGACCGCGCCCTGCTGTTCGGGCTCTCCCTGACTGTGGTGGTAGTGCTGTTCAGAGGGCGACGGTGATGCCGCCGGCGGAGGTCTTGGGGTAGAAGGCCTTGAAGCGGCGCTTGGTTTGGTCGCGTTTGTCGCTCCACGGTTTCGTGGTGTCGGTCAGGTGGTTGAAGTGGAGCTCCAGCTTCGGGATACCACGGGCGATGAGAGCCTCGATCACCTCGGGGTCGGGGTGGTCGAACTGGTCACCGTTGGTGGAGACGAGGAAGCGTCGGCAGGAGACGAGATCGTACAGTTCGGGCGAGTAGTTGCCGCTGCTGCCGTGGTGCGGGAGCTTGAGGGCGTCGACGGCCAAAGGCGCGCTCTTGGTGGCGCCGAGCTTGCGGAGCGACTCGATGAGGGCGTCGGGGTGGGCGTCGGCGAGGAAGAGGCAGCGCTTGCCGGCGTATTCGGCGAGGAAGGCGATGCTGCTGCCGTTGGCGACCGAGGCGTCGAGCTTGCCAGGTTTTGGGGCGGTCTGGTAGCCGCCGCCGAGCAGGCCCTTCGGGACGAGGCGCCTAGCGTCCTTCAGCCGTTCCAGCGCCTTCTCCAGGTCGCCCGGGGCGAAGCCCGCCTTGGTGACGTCCTTCTTCCACTGCTTCTGGAGCTTCTCGAGTTTCTTCGGGGTCGGCGAGAGGAGCGTGAGTCGCATCCCCCCGGCGAGGGTGGCGACAGGTGGTGTATCGGTGGCGACGACGAGCGCGCCGCCGGCGAAGGGCGGGCTGCAGTTCCAGCGCGGTTCGCCGACGAATTTGGCGATCAGGGCGCTGAGGAACTCGCCCTGCACCGAGCCGAGCAGGCCGGGTTTGCGTTCGAGGTGCCGCCAGCCGTTGAACCACACCTCGCGGAACGACAGGTCGGCGCGGTGGGCGGCGACGAGGCGTACGGCGCCCTCGATATGGTCGCCGTCCACGTGGGTGATCACGAGAAGTTCGATCTCGCGGTCGCCGGGCTTGAGCTGGGCCACGCGCTGGTCGAGCGCGGGGTACGCGCCGATCGGGCCGCCGTCGATGAGAAGGCGGGAGGGCGTGGCGGAGTCGCCGTACTCGATCCAGAGCGAATCCCCGTGACGGGCGGGAAGCAGTTCGATGCGGAATGAGTTCTTCATTGGTGGAGGGTGTGGTTGGCGGTCAGCGGGTCTTGATGAGCCAGTCGGCGTCGCCGAAGCCGGCGACGCACAGTGCCATCACCGTGCCGGTGCCGAGCGCTTGGCGCCGCGCGGCGAGGAGCAGGTCGCCGAACGGGACCGGCGCTGCGCCGCGGCAGGCGGCGAGTTGCGTGGCGATGGCCTCGGCGACCGCGGAAGCGTGGGAGCCGAGCACGCTCGCCACGGTGCCGACGACGATGCCGGCGCCGGCGCTGCGGAATTGCCCCACGATGCTGTCGATTTCGGACTGCGGCACGGCGGTGTCGCAACCGAGGAGGAGGACGAGCGGCGCGGCGGCCTGCTCCCCGGGGCGGACGTAGGGCGTGGAGATCAGTTCCGTCTTCAGCAGGTCGCCGGCGATCTCGAGGCTGTATTCCGTATCGCCGAATTGATCGACCGATTCGGCGTGCGGCAGGACGATGAGGGCGTGCGGCTGCCGGGTCTGCACGAGTTTCAGCCAGTCCTGCCACGTCTGCGCGAAGCCGACGTCCATGCCGAGCACGTTCCGGAGTTTCTGGTGGAGGCGCTTGGCCGTGCCGGCCTTCTCCTGATCGACGCGCTGGCTGGCGGCGAACAGCGCGGAGTCGGCGAGTTCGATGATGCGGCGGCCCGCGAAGGGCTCGGCCTGGAGCACGTAGTCGCCGGCGGGCACGTCTCCGAGTTTGTGGTACGCGTGGCGTTCGATCACGCGACTCACGCCCCAGAAACCGAACGGGCAGACGTGTTTGCTGGCCGAGCCGTCGGCGGTCTTGTGGTCGTCGCAGGTGCAGATCCGCGCTCGGGCTGGGTTCTTGAGTGCGGCGATGGCGTTGGGGCAGACGGTGGCGTCCGCGGCGGGCGGCGTGAATTCGTAGATGAACTCCGCGGGAAAGAATGCGTCTGGCGTGAGCGTGACGATCTGGAGGTGGTTGCCGCTGCGGAGACGGTCGCGGAGGGTCGCATCCATCTGGTCGTCGACGAGGAAGCGGCGCAGGGCGGTGCCCTTGTCGGCGAGGAAGCGGAACAGCTCGGCCACCGCCGGGCTGGCGAGGCCGCCGGCGTATTGGCGCGGGGCGTTGGCGACCTCGGAGAGGCAGCGGTTGATCGCGGTGATCTTGCCCGCGATCGAACCCATGCCGCGGAGCACCGCGCGATTCTCCGCGAGGGCGAAGACCGCGGGCGCGCCGGATGGCGTGGTGGCCACGGTGAGACTGGCGGCGAACTCCACGCGGCTGTCGAGGTCCTGCAACTGGGGCCGAACGACGCGTTCGACGTTCAACTTGAGCTTGGCGGCGGGCGCCGGTTTTTTGCGCGCGGCGAGCACTTCGGCCTCGAGGAGCGCGGTCTGCAGCACCCGGTTTTTGTGGGCGATCACGACCCGCGCCTTGAATGGGCCGGCCTTGGCGGCGGTGGAGAACTTGAAGGTCGCCACCGTGCTCGGGCCCTCGCGGCCGATCGTCACCTCGGCGACGAGCGGCTGCGGGATGTGGGTGGGCTCGGAGAGCGTGATCGTGAGGGTGTGTCGGGCGGCGTCCGGCGGGAGCTGGTCGTCGGGGAAAGCCGTGCCCGCGTCCTGCACCTCGGGCCCGAGCCAACCCAGCTCGGCCGGGCCGACGCGTAGCCGTGCGGTATAGGCGGAGCGGACACGCAGGACATCCTCGACCTTCGTGCGACCCTGCTTGAGCTGCGCCTGGATGAAGCGCAGGTCCTTCCGCTCGGGCGCGGCGCCATCACGAGCCGCGACGGCGCCGGCTTCGGGAGGCGGCTCGGCACCGGCGGTCGGCGGCTCAGCGCTGACGGGCGGAGGCCGCGCCGAGCGGGAGGTGGCGGCGCGGAAAAAGGTCTCGGGCGGCGGTGCGGCCTCCGGCGGCTCGGCGCGCACGCCGCGGGACATGGAGACGAGGTACTGTGGCGGCGGAATCGAGATGTACCGGAGCGGGAGCTTGGCGCGCGTGCGGAAGCCGGCCGCCGGCCGTTGCCAGCGCTCCAGGGTGGCGACGATCTGCGCGGCGACGGAGAGCGCGGTACGCCCCTTGATCGCGATGGTCGCCACGGCGGGGAACGTGCGCGGCGCCGACAGGCGTTCGAACGCGATCGGGCGGTTCAATGCGAGGCCGCGCACGTCGATCTGTGTGACAACCGGCCGGAGCCGCTGCGCCTCGGACGCGGAGATTCCGCGGGGCGGCAGGGTGATGAAGGCGACGAGGAGCTTCTCCGGCTTGCGCTGCCCCCCATAGATGACGGGTCCGTCGCCGGACCTGCGCGGTAGGGGGGCGAGCACGATGCGCTCCCGGCCGAACGTGTTGCGCAATGCCGCGGCGACGCTTCGGGCATAGTCCATGGCGTCGGGCGGAGCGATGATGACGATCGAGAAGAGCAGGTTCATGGGCGGCTTCTGGGCCTCAGGGGCGGTGGGCCGGACGGGCGGCGGACGGCGAGGAGGGCGTCCGGATACCGTGAGGACGGTCCGGCTGGCTGATCGTGTGGCGCGGCCTCCACCCGGCCGGCGATTTCTCTCCGGCAGACTGCGGGGATGAGCCACGGGATTGCATGATCCGAGCGGGGATCGTTCGGGTGTCGCCCGTGGGAGGCGGCGTCCAAGCGTGGCGGATAACTCCACTCATGGCGGCGGCGAGTCAAGCGGCGCCTGTGGCGGGGTCGGTCGGTCGGGGTCGAACCGCACGCGTCGTTTGCGGCCGGGCGGGTTCTCGCAACGTTCGCCACTGCCCGGCCCAACTTCCCGGGCGCGACCGCCTAGTTTTCTCCGCCATGAAAACCACCACCACCGAATTCGGCACAGTCTGTGTCGGCGCCACCGAGGAGCTCTTCGCCGAGCTCACAAGCTTCGGCGTGGGAGCCTGGCTGGCGGCGGAGCGCGGGCGTTTCGCCTGGGCGTTGGCCGGCGGGTCGACGCCAAAGGCGTGGTACCGTTGGTGTGTCGAGCGCGGCGCTTTGCCGGAGCGGTTGCTGGCGGAGGCGCATTGGTTTGTGAGCGACGAGCGCGGCGTGCCGCTGGCGAGCGAGGAGAGCAATTTCGGCAGCGCCGCGCGACTCCTGCTCGATCCGCTGGGCGCGCCGGTGGAGCGGCGGCATCCGTGGCCCGTCGACGGTTCGCCCGACGCTGCGGTGGCAGCGCTCGGGCAAGACCTCACTGCGGTGGTCGGCCCGGGACGGTGTTTCTCGCTTTGTCTGCTCGGGCTCGGTGACGACGCGCACACCGCCTCGTTGTTTCCCGGCAGCCCGCTGCTTGGCGCCGCGACCGGCGCGGGGTTCGCGGCGATCAAGGTCCATGGCAAAGGCTGGCGCTTCACCGTGACGCCCACCGGGCTCGCCTCCTGCGGGCATCTGGTGATCGCGGCGCTGGGGCCGGGGAAAGCCGAGGCGGTGCGCCGCGTGTTCTGCGGCTCGGAGCCGCTGCTCGCCGTCCCGGCGAAAGTGTTCCGCGTGATCGGCCCGCGGACGACCTGGCTGCTCGATCCGGCGGCGGCGGCGGCGTGCCCGCAATTTCTGGCCTGAGCGGCTTGCGCCGGGCGCCAACCCGCGCATCGGTCTGCGGCCATGCCCAGCTCCGCTCCCCGCAACGTCCTCGGTGGTCCGCTCAAACCGTGCAGTACGGCGCCGCTCACCGGTTTCTTTCGCGACGGCTATTGCCGCACCTGCGCGGAGGATGTGGGCAGCCACACCGTGTGCGTCGAGGTGACGGCGGCGTTCCTCGCTTTCTCCCGTGAGGCGGGCAACGACCTCTCGACTCCGCGGCCGGAGCTGCATTTCGCGGGGCTGCAGCCCGGGGACCGCTGGTGCGTGTGCGCCGCGCGTTGGCTGGAGGCCTACGCGGTGGGCGCGGCACCGCCGGTCGTGCTCGGCAGCACGAGCGAACACGCGCTCGAGATCGTGCCGCTCGAGGCGCTGCAGCGGCATGCGACAGCGTAGGCGCTGAGTTGCCGTGGCCGTGGGCCGGCGAGCTTGCGGATTCGCGCCGCTCCGGGCGGTTGAAGGACTCGCGCTCTGAGGGCGCGTGCGAGCACGCCGACCCGCCGCTTCACATCCTGTTCTGGCAGCATCTCTTGCCGGGCACCGACTGAATCCGTCATGGCTCCGGCGAGGAGTTGCCTCCGGGCGGATCGCCCGCCACTTTCGTCGCCCTTCCCCCGAACCTATGCACCTTCGTCTGCCCCGAATCTGCGCCCTTGGCGCGATCGTCCTCGGCGCTTCGTCGCCGTTTTCCCATGCCGCCGGCGCCGAGAAGCTCGCCGACGGCGTCGTCCTCCAGCGGCCCGACGGTCTGCTGAAACTCGAGGTCCGCGCCGACAACATCGTGCGCGTCGCCTTCGGCCCGGACCGCGCCTTCTTCGCCCGCGAGAGCGCGATGCTCGACCCGCGGCGCGCGCCGGCGGCGGTCGAGTGGACGACCGAGGAGAGCGACACCACGCTCACGTTGCGCACGGCGCGGCTGCAGGTGCGGGTCGACCGCGCCAGCGGCGCGGTGGCGTTCTTCGACGCCGCCGGCGCTCCGCTGCTCGCCGAGCGCGCGGACGGTCGGGCGGTCGAGCCGGCCGAGGTGCAGGGCGTGCGCACGGCCCACGTGCGGCAGACCTGGGCGGCCAACGCCGACGAGTCGTTGTATGGGCTCGGCAACCACCTGCTCGGGTTGCTGGACCTGAAGGGCTGGAGCCTCGACCTGTGGCAGCACAACGGCACCATCGCCGTGCCCTTCCTCGCCTCGAGCCGCGGCTACGGCGTGCTCTGGAACAACGCCTCCTTCACCCGCTTCGGCGATCTGCGGCCGCTGGTCTGCCCGCCCGCCGCGCGCCTGTTCGACGCCGACGGCAAACCCGGCGGCCTCAGCGGCTCGTACTTTGCGGGGCGCAACTTCGAGCGGCTCGTCGCCCGTCGGGTCGACGCGACGATCGACATCGGCCCGCTGCCGCAGGTGGTGAACCTCGGGCAGGTTCCGGCCGGTGAGCCGGTGCCCGGTCCCACCGCCGGCCAGCTCAACGCCGGGATCCATCCCGCGCTCGGCGAGGTCGACGGACCGGTCTCGGTGCGCTGGGAGGGCGCCATCGAGCCGGAACAGAGCGGCGAACACATCTTCGAGACCTACTCCAACTGCGGCGTGAAGGTCTGGATCGACGGGCAACTCGTCATCGATCATTGGCGACAGGGTTGGCTGCCGTGGAAGGACACGGCCCGCGTCGCCCTCACCGCCGGCCGGCGGCACGCGGTGCGCGTCGAGTACATGCGCGACGAGAGCGCCACGCAGATGACGTTCCAGTGGAAGACGCCCGCGCCGAGCGCGGACACCACGCTCTGGTCCGAGGTGGGCGAGGGCACCGACTACTTCTTTGTGTATGGGCCGAAGCTTGACGACGTGGTCGCCGGCTACCGCCAGCTCACCGGCGCGGCGACGCTGCTGCCGAAGTGGGCCTTCGGCCTGTGGCAGTCGCGCCAGCGTTACGAGAACCAGCAGCAGAGCCTCGACGTGCTCGCGGAGTTCCGCCGCCGCGGCCTGCCGATCGACGTGATCGTGCAGGACTGGTTCTACTGGTCGGCCGACGGCTGGGGCTCGCACAAGTTCGATCCCGTGCGCTTTCCCGATCCCGATGCCTGGATCCGCGCGATCCACGAGAAGTACAATGCCCGCCTGCTGATCTCCGTGTGGCCGAAGTTCTACCCGGGCTCGGAGAACTTCGCCGCCATGCAGAAGAACGGCTGGCTGTACGAGCCGAACCTGAAGAACAAGACGCGCGACTGGATGGGCTTCGAGTACACCTTCTACGACGCCTTCAACCCCGCCGCGCGCCGCCTCTTCTGGCAGCAGATCGAGTCCGCGCTGTTCCGCCGCGGGGTCGACGCCTGGTGGCTCGACGGCGTCGAGCCGGACCTGCTGCCGTCGCCCACGCTCGAGGGCACGAAGCAGGCCGTGACGCCCACCGCCGCCGGTTTCGCGGCCCGGGCGCTCAATGAGTATCCGCTGCTCAACGCCGGCGGAGTGTACGAGGGCCAGCGCACCGCCGCCCCCGACCAGCGCGTCGCGATCCTCACCCGCTCCGGCTTCGCCGGCCAGCAGCGCTACGCCGCCGCGGTCTGGACGGGCGACATCTCCTCGACCTGGACGGCGCTGGCCAAGCAGCTGCCCGCCGCGCTCAACTACTCGCTCTCCGGCATGCCCTACTGGACGATGGACATCGGCGGTTTCTCCGTGCCGGCGCGGTTCAACGCCGACAACCCGGCGCCGGCCGACCGCGAGGAGTGGCGCGAGCTGAATACCCGCTGGTTCCAGTTCGGCGCGTTCACCCCGATGCTGCGCGTGCACGGCGAGAAACCGTTCCGCGAGATGTGGCAGCTCGGCGCCGAGGAGGACCATCCGGCGTACCGTGCGCACGCCCGGTTCGCGCAACTCCATTACCGGCTGCTGCCCTACCTCTACTCCGTGGCGGGAGCCGTCACGCACGAGGGCGCGACCTTCCTGCGGCCGCTGGTCATGGATTTCCCGGGCGACGCCACCGCGCGCGTCACGGGTGACCAGTACCTCTTCGGCCCGGCGCTGCTCGTGAGTCCAGTCGTTCAGTACCGAGTGACCTCGCGCCCGGTGCATCTCCCGGCGACTCCAGGCGGCTGGTACGACTTCTGGACGGGCGCCGCGATTGCCGGCGGCGGCACGATCGACGCGCCCGCGCCGTACGAGACCATCCCGGTGCACGTGCGCGCCGGTTCGATCGTGCCCTTCGGGCCCGAGCTGCAGTACGTGTTGGAGAAACCCGCCGACCCGCTCACGCTTTGGGTCTACACGGGGGCCGACGGCGCGTTCACGCTCTACGAGGACGACGGACTCACCTATGGCTACGAGCGCGGCGAGGCCGCCCGCATCCCGTTCCGGTGGGACAATGCAACGCGCACGCTCACGCTCGGCGAACGCATCGGCCGCTTCCCGGGTATGCTCGCAGAGCGCACGGTGCAGGTTGTGCTCGTCGAGGCCGGCAAGCCGGTGGGCTTCAGCTTCGAGCCGAAGCTTGCGCGCACGATCCGCTACAGCGGCGCCGCGACCGACGTGAAGTTCTGAGCGGCCAAGACCTCGTGGCGTAAACGAAAGCCCGCCGACGGATTCCGTCGGCGGGCTTGTTGTTGCTACCGGTGGGCGGCGGCGGAGAACTCAGCGGCGATCGCGGCGGTCATCCCGCCGGTCGTTGCGGCGATCATGGCGGTTGTCGCGGCGGTCATAGCGGTTGTCCCGGCGGTCGTAGCGGGCCTCGTGGCGGTCGCGCCGGCCGTCGTGACGGGGAGCGACCACCACGACGCGGTGGTGCGCGCGGGCGGGCGGGTGAACCACGACCGTGCGGTGCCCGTAGTGGTGACTCGGCGGCACGATCACGACCCGGGTGGGCGGGCAGTACGGGCGCGACACCAGGACCGGGCCGCGGTAGGGCGGCGGGCAGGGCGCGGAGGTCTCGTAGTAGGTGCCGCGGGAATCGTAGCCGGAGTCGTCGGTGAGGGCCGTGAGCAGCAGGCCGGCGGCGACGCCGATCAAGGCGCCCTCGGCCGCGCGGTGGTCGTTGTGCTCACCGATGATCGCACCGGCGATGCCGCCGATCACGGCGTTGCGGGCGGCATCGTTGCCGCGGGCATGGAGAGCGGTGGGAACTGCGGCGACCAGGCCGGCCGCGCAGGCAAGGGTGAGAAGAAAGCGGGAGTTCATACGCCAGCCTGTGACGTGGGCCGGGCAAACCGGTTGCAGGGCCGGGGCGGGAATATTTCTCGTCGGGCGTGGAACCATTTTCCAAATCCACGCGGAACGCCGGTTTGGAATCAGCGAAAATGGGCTTGAGTCGCGCTGTGCCGCAGTGCGGCCAACCCCGCCGCACGGATTCGGACTACTCGATCCGGCCCTCGTCGAAGTCGATCAGGTCGGGCACGCTGAGGATCGTGTCGCCGCGGTCGGCGCAGCCCATCGCGGTGAGCGCCTGCTGCAGGAACTCGCGGCCGGCCGGTGTCATGCCTTTCTGGACGAATTCGCGGTTCCATTTCGCGGCCCGCACGTCGGCCGGGAAGAGGGCGAGCAACCGGCGGTCGACCTCCGCATCGTCGGCGCCGGCCGCGCGCACCGCCTGCTCGACGGCGTCGGGTTCGACCCCGAGGTGCAGGCAGAGGAAGCGGTCGCAGCCGCGCTTGTAGTTCTTGGCGTAGCTGGGGGGGAGCTTCCCGTGCTCGGCCACATGGCGGATCTTCGCGATGAAGCGCGGCAGGTAGAGCAGACCGGTTGCCGCGTGCGGCAGGTAGGGCGAAGGCAGGCAGGTGAGGATTTCGCCGGAGGAGCCGGGGATTGGACGGGAGAGCATGAGGGCGGTGGACTGTAGACGGTGGACGGTGGACTGTGGACTGTGGACGGTGGGCGAGGCAACCCGGCAGGCAAGTTGCGCCCAGTCGGCCGTTCACTCCTCGCCGTCGAGGTAGTCGAGCGGCGCGGAGCGGAGTATCCGGCGCTCGGGGGAGCGCACCAGCCATTTGCCGCTGTCGGGATAGTGACAGGATTCGCCGAGCGGGTTGTCGGCCACGATGCATAGGACGAGGTCCTCAGTGCCGTCGTTGAGGAGCTGATGCGGCTCGTCCGGTTTGAAGAGGAAGGCGTCGCCCGCCTCGATGGGCGTGAGGCCGGCCGCGTCGCGCGCTTGTCCTCGGCCGGAGAGCACGTGGTAGAACTCCCACTGCGCGCTGTGGGAGTGGAACGGACACGCGGCCTTGCCCGGCGGGATGCGACAAATTTCGACGTCGAAGGGGTGGCGCTCGTTGAGGTCGGAGGAGAGCGGCTTGCGCCAGAGGGCGATGGAGAGCTCCTGGTCGGCCGAGGCGAACTTGCCCTTCGGGGAGGTCCACGGTTCGGCGACGATGTCGCGGGTGTTCACTTTGTGCATGGGCGATTCAGTTGTGCGAACCGGCCGGATTGTCCAGCGCTGGCCGGCGGCGTCAGCGTTCGCCCAAGGCGGCCCAACGCTGGCGGGCGCCGGCGAGGTGGGCGAGGCCGAGGGCGAGCGACACGAGCGAGAACACCGGCACCTGCCAGGGGAAAACGCCGGGGTAGCGCAGCATCGTGGCCACCTGCGGGATCAGGGCCAACCCGCGCAGGGTGAAGAGCACGCCCACGGCGACGAGTCCGGTGCGCAACAACGGGAGACGTCGCATCCGCCCGGCCGCCGACCACGCGTAGAGTCCGAAGGTGCCGAGCGCGGCCACGATGAAGAGCACGATCGGGATGATCAGCAGGCTGCCCGAGCGGATGAGCTCGAGCACATAGCGCGGTGCGGTGAAGAAGCGCGCCGTGGCCTCGCCGGCGAAGATGCAGGCGACATGCACCAGCGCCAGGGCGAGGTCGACGAACGCGCAGGTCGCGAGCAGGCGCACGCCGCGGGCGGGAAGGGGACGCTGAGTCTCAGACGGGTTCATGCCGCCAGTTTCGCCCGGTTTGCGCTCCGTCGCTAGGGTTCTGTGACGAGCGGGCATTCCGGGGCCGCGGCCGGAGGCGCACGCGCTGTTTCGTCCCAGTGGTGGGACGCCGCTTCGCCGCAGGCGGGCGCAGCGTTGTTTCTCCGCCGCCTTCCCGCTTCCATTTCCGCGCCGCGCCCCACGGACAGGGGTGTGGCGGAGCCGAAGGAGAAAGTCGCCGCTGGTGCCGAGGGCGGTGGCAGAATCGGCCCGGCGGTCCGGTGCGGGTACAAAAAGGCCGGCGCGCGGGAGTCGCGTGCCGGCTGTATGGTTACTATCTGGTTACCGGGGGGGAAGTCACTTGATCGGCTTGAGGCGGAGGAGGGCGACATCGTGCGACTCGAGGCGTTTGGTGAAGGGCTTCACGGTCGTGCCGGCATCCTTCTTTTCCCAGATGTCGCGGACGGCGCAGGTGCCGCCGAGAAACCACATGTGGCCGAAGTCGACGGAGAGTTCCGCGGCGGTGTCGCCGGTGTTGAGCAGGGCGACGGCCCACTCGCCGCCGGCGAGCTCGCGTACCCAGATTTCGCGGCCGGGTTCGGCGCGGTAGCGCCAGCCTTGCTTGCCGGCGGGGTCCTGGTCGATGGCGATGGCCTCCTTGTCGGTGAGGATGGCGAGGATCTCGGGTGTGGCCTTGCGCACGTCGTTGCCGGCCATGAGCGGCGCGGCGAGCAGGCACCACATGGAGAAGTGTGCGCGGGACTCGGCGACGGTGAGCCCTTCGTTGCCGACCTCGAGCATGTCGGGGTCGTTCCAGTGGCCGGGGCCGGCGTACTGGCCGATGCCGTTGCCCTGGCCGTCGGCCGGTTGAACCTGCGAGTGCTGGAGGTCGAGGATGACCTTCCAGCCGCGTTCCCAGCGTTGCACGCAATCGTAGCAGTCGGTGATGTCGCCGGTGGTGCGCCAGAGGTGGCCGACGTCCTTGGCCCATTCCCAGGGCTTGCTGTTGCCCCATTCGCAGATGCTGAAGACGACCGGGCGCTTGGCGGCGAAGAGGGCGTCGCGCATGGTGGTGTAGGCCTCGCGGGCGTCGCGGGTGCCGCTGGAGCACCAGTCGTACTTGAGGTAGTCGATGCCCCACGACGCGAAGGTGCGGGCGTCCTGGTACTCATGACCCATGCTGCCGGGGTAGCCGCCGCAGGTCTTGGCGCCGGCGCAACCGTAGATGCCGAACTTGAAGCCGCGGGCGTGGAGGAACTCGCCGAGCGCCTTCAGGCCGGAGGGGAACTTGGCGGGGTCGGGCACGAGGTTGCCGTCGGCGTCGCGCTCCTTCAACGACCAGCAGTCGTCGAGAACGATGTAGGTGTAGCCGGCGTCGCGCATGCCGTTCTTCACCATGGCCTCGGCGGTCTCCATGATGAGCACCTCGTTGATGTTGCTCGCGAAGGTGTTCCAGGTGTTGAAGCCCATCGGGGGCGTGAGGGCGAGGCCCTCGAATTTCTGGGCGAGGGCCGGCAAAGCCGGCAGGGCGGCGGCGAGGAGGAGGCTGAGGAGTTTCTTCATGAGGACACGCGGGGATGAGCGAGGAGGAGAAAAGTGATTCCGCGGAGCGGGCAGGTCCGGCCACTTTAGGAGAAACAGGAGGGCGGGCGAGGCGCGAAGATTGATTCCGGTGGTGCAAAAGGTGATGTTCGTGCCGCCATGCCGCGCTCCGCCGTCACCCACGCCGATCCCTTTGCTGTCGTCCACGGCGCCGCGGAGGAGGTGCGCGCCGACGCCTCGTACCGCCACGACAACGCCACGCGCGGCGACCCCGACCGGCTGGTCGTGCAGCGCACGCTCGGCGGTGCGGCCTTCTTCCGCGACGCCAAGGGCGAGCACCTCGTGCCGGCCGGCCACGCGATGCTGTTCACGCACCGCGAGCCGACGAGCTACGGGTTCCCGCCCGGGGCGTCCGAGCCCTATCGCCAACGTTTCATGACGTTCTCGCCCACCGGCGTGCGCGCGCTGTTCGACCGTCTCCGGGCCGACTTCGGCTCGGTGGTGCGCATGCCCGAGGAATCGGAGGCGGCGGCGCTGTTTGACGAGCTGTTCGAGGGCGTGCAACGGCGCCGGCTGCGCGACCGCTTCCACGAGTCGGAGCTGATCTACCGGCTGCTGATCGCGCTCTATCGCGAACAGGTGCAGGGCGCGCGGGGCCGCGATCCGGTGGAGTTCGGGCTGCACTACCTGCGCAGTCATTTCCGCTCGCCGATCAACCTCAAGGGCGTGGCGGCGAAATGCGGGATCACGCGCGAGCATTTCATTCGCGGGTTCCGCGCCCGCTACGGCGAGGCGCCCGGCGCGCAGCTGCGGCGGCTGCGGCTGGAGCACGCCCGTACGATGCTGGCGGCGACGGAGCTCGGCGTGGCGGAGGTCGCGCGGGCCAGCGGTTTCGCCAGCGCCAATTCCTTTGGCCGGGCGTACCGGGCGCAGTTCGGCCGCAGTCCGCGGGAGCGAGGTTGAAGGCGCGCCCCGTGGCCCGTTCCGACCGTTTACCTTCACGGTCGTGAAGGTAAACGGTTGGCGTGAAGGAAATCGCCGCGGGGCGGAGTGCCCGTTCTACTGCGTCGCGATGAATGCGACGCCCCAGTTCAACCGCCACAATTCGGTTCCGTTCGCTCCGGCGCTGCCGGGCATCGAACGCCGCACGCTCTGCTTCGGCGAGCGGATGCTCATGACGGAGTTTCGGCTGAAGGGCGGTAGCGTGCTGCCGGCGCATGCGCACCCGCACGAGCAGACCGGCTATCTCGTCAGCGGCCGTCTGCGTCTGCGCATCGGTGCCGAGGAGCGCGAACTCACGCCAGGCGACAGTTGGAGCATTCCCGGCGGGGTGGAGCACCAGGCGACAATCCTTGAGGATGCGATCGCGCTGGAGGTGTTCGCGCCGGTGCGCGAGGACTACCTGCCGGCACGGGCCGGTTGAGTCGTTGACCTGGGACGTGAGAACCGAAACCCAGCCCCCGATCCCCGAAATCACGCGCGCGGCCCCGGCCGACGTCGTGGCGATCCACGAGATTCAGCGACTCGCGTACCGCAGCGAGGCGGAACTGTACGGCGATTGGACGATCCCGCCGCTGGTCGAGCCGCTCGCCGCGACCGAGCGCGCGTTGGCGGAGTTGCTCGTGCTGAAGGCGACGCTCGGCGGTCGGATCGTCGGGGCGGTGCGCGGCCGGTTCGAGGGCGACACCTGCCATGTCGGCCGGCTGATCGTGCAGCCGGAGGCGCAGGGCCGCGGGCTCGGCGCGCGGCTGATGCGGGCGCTGGAGGAGGCGACGCCGGAGGCGGGCCGCTACGAGCTCTTCACCGGCAGCCGGAGCGCGCGCAATCTGCACCTGTACGCAAAGCTCGGTTACCGCCAATTCCGCACCGAACTCCTCTCGGCGAAGGTGACGTTGGTGTACCTGGAGAAGCTCCGGGGCTGAGGCGCGGTTCGGCTGAGGGTCGAGCGACGAGCGTCAAGGGCCCAATCATCTGAGTCCGATGGCAAAGGCGGTCGTGCCCGACCGAATCGGACGCGGCGGCGAGCGTGGCGCCGGGGAGATGTGGGCGGCCGTCCATGCCGGATTCGTCGGAATCCGGCAAATGGAGCAACAGGCACGACGGGTCCGACTTCTAGGTTTGCCGAGGGGCGACCGTGTTTTATTCGTTTGGTGACGCCATGAGCCTTCGGATCATTCCCCTCGTCCTCGCGTTTGCCCTCTTCAGCGGCTGCGTCAGTGCTCCGCCAGTGGAGCGCGAAGAGCTTGCGATCTTCGAGGCGGTCTTGCGCTTCCACTATGCGGAGGCGTTTGAGAAAACCGAGTTCTGCGCGCACCTCTCCGTGGACGGGAAGCCCGCGCCCGCGGCCCTATTGCGGCGCGTCAACCAACGCGCCCCCAGACGCTTCGCCGCGGAGTACAATGTTCGTGCAGCGAAGCGGACTGGGGTTTGGCGAGTCTTCGGATTGAGCACTTCCATCGAGAAGAACCCGGCGAATCCGGAGGAGTGCTATGTGTATGCGAACGAGGGGGCCATTCTTCCTTTCCTTTTTTACCGGTTCACTGTCCGGGTCGTGAACGGCGTTCCCGAGGTGCTTCGCGGGGAGAAAGATGTTTTCTAGAGTGCTTGATCCGTGCTCGAGGCGTCTCGCGGGAGTTCCGGCGGTTGCTGTTGCGCGATGGCTGTGAAGGAGGCCGTTCGACATCGCGATCGGATGCCTTGCCTCCTCGCCCATGTGGGTTGCACGTGCGCGCTTGCGCGGAAACGGCTGGCCAGGCCGACCTCGGCGGGCAGGCTGCGCGGGATGCAGGCTTTCCGGGTTCTCCACCGCGTTCTCGCGCCGGCGGCGTTGTGCGTCGCCAGTTTCTTGACTCCTGGTCGCGGGGGTGACCTCCCGGCGGCGACTGCTGCAGCTTCCCCCGCCATGAGCTCCTCCGTCACCGTCGTGTCGCCGCGGGATCCGCGGCTCCAGTACATGGGCCGCTACGCCTTCGCGGGCGAGGGCGAGGCGAAGCTGGGTTTCCCCGGGGTGACGATCCGCTTCGCCTACCGCGGGCCGGCGCCAACGATCATGTTCGGCGCGAGCTCGTCGTTCTGTGCGTTCAACCTCGCGGTCAATGGCTGGGAGCCCGCGGTCATCCGCTTGCCCGAGGGGCGCAGCGAACTGCCGCTGCCCTCCGGCCCGGCGCCGGCGGGCGGCTGGGTGGTGGAGCTGGTGCGGCGCAACGAGAGCTGGCAGGGCGTGGCGACGTTCCACGGTCTCCAACTGCCGCCCGGCTGCGAGCTGCTCGCGCCGCCGCCGCTGCCGGAGCGTAGGCTGATGTTCATCGGCGACTCGATCACGTGCGGGGAGGCGATCGACCGCCTGCCGCCCGAGCTGGATAATTCCTCGCGCATGGCCAACGCCTCGCGCTCCTACGGCATGCTGCTGGGTCGTGCGCTCGGCGCGCAGGTGCACCTGGTGAGCTACGGTGGCCGCGGCGTGCTGCGCGACTGGCAGGGCCGCACCGACACGAACAACGCCCGCGAGTTCTTCCCGCTCGCGCTGCCCGACGATCCAGCGGCGAAGTGGGACCACGCCCAGTATCAGCCCGACGCCGTGGTGATCGCGCTCGGCCAGAACGACCTCAGCTCCGGCTGGATCGAAGAGACGGCGTTCACTGCCGCCTTCGCCGCGCTGCTCGGCGACATTCGCGCGGCGTACCCGCGGGCGGCGGTGCTCTTCACGGAGAGCCCGATGCGCAGCGAAGACCCGGCGACCGAGGACGGCCGGAAACGCGAGTTCCAGCGCCGTTGCCTGCGCACAGTGATCGCGGCCGCGCACGCCGGCGGCGACCAGCGCGTCGCGTTCGCCCCGCTGCACCAGTATCCGGGTACGCCGACCAACGCGCACCCCGTCGCGTTCCAGCACGAGCAGATGGCTGCCGAGCTGATCGGGCCGCTGCGCCAGCTCACCGGTTGGTGAGCGGTGGGCAGTAGACGGTGGCCGGTGGGTTCCATTGTAGCGGAACCGCGCCGCTCCGGTGGACACTGGCGCGTCGCCAAGCCGCATTAACCCTGCGCTACACCACAGCGGCGGGGGCGATTTCGTTTGGCGGAGGCGGAGGCCGAGTTGAGCGTCGGCGAACATCCCGTAATTCCCCTCTGCATGAAGTCGCTCCCCGCTGTTGCCCTCGCGTTCCTGTTGTGTTGCCCCGCTCTTCGCGCGCAGGACGCCGCGAAGCCGCGCTACCTCGACCCCTCCGTCCCGCTCGACGAGCGCGTGGAGGACATCCTCCCGCGGCTCACGCTGGAGGAGAAACTCGGGCTCATCCACGCCGATGCAAAATTCAGCACCGCGGGCGTGCCGCGGCTCGGGATCCCCAAAATGTGGATGTCCGACGGCCCGCATGGTGTGCGCGAGGAGATCAGCCTCGACAGCTGGCGCCCCGCCGGCCGCACCGACGACTACGTCACCTGGATGCCGGTCTCGATCGCGTTGGCCTCGACGTGGAGTCCCGAGCTCGGCGTCGCCTACGGCGGTGTGATCGCCAACGAGGCGCGCCAGCGCAACAAGCACATCATGCTCGGGCCGGGCGTGAACATCCAGCGCACGCCCCTCAACGGTCGCACCTTCGAGTACCTCGGCGAGGACCCGTTCCTCGCATCGCGCATGGCGGTCGGCACGATCCGCGGCATGCAGGACGGCGCGGTCGCCGCGTGCGTGAAACATCTCGCCCTCAACAACCAGGAGGTGGAGCGCGGCAAGGTGAACGTGGAGGTCGACGAGCGCGCGCTGCGCGAGATCTACCTGGCGCCGTTCGAGGCCGCGGTGCGCGAGGCCGGCGTGTGGTCGGTGATGGGCGCGTACAACAAGTTCCGCGGCCAGTACTGCTGCCACAACGGCTACCTGCTCAACACCATCCTCAAGGGCGAGTGGGGCTTCCGCGGCCTCGTGATGTCCGACTGGGGCGGCACGCACTCCACCGGCGAGGCCGTGCGCGACGGGCTCGACCTCGAGATGGGCACGCGCGGGCCGTATTCGAACTACTACCTCGCGGATCCCTTCCGCGCCGGCCTCCAGGACGGCACCTACCCCGTCGCGCTGCTCGACGACAAGGTGCGCCGCAACCTGCGCGTGCTGCTCTCGACCCAGGCGCTCGACCAGCGCCCCGCCGGGTCGCAGAACACCCGCGCGCACCAGGCCGCCGCCCGCAAGGTCGCCGAGGAGGGCATGGTCCTGCTGAAGAACGCCAATGCGTTCCTCCCGCTCGACCTCACGAAGATCAAGCGCATCGCCGTGATCGGCGACAACGCTGTGCGCCTCCAGGCCCACGGCGGCCAGAGCTCCGAGATCAAGGCCTTCTACGAGATCACGCCGCTGGCCGGACTTCTTCACTACGTCGATGGCCGCGCCGACATCGACTTCTCCCTCGGCGTGTTCGCGCCGCAGTACCGCCGCCTCGAGGCGTTCGACGTCACCGGCGCGGCCGAACAGGCCGAGGCGCCCGATCGCCAGCTCGATCCGGCGGAGCTCGCCGACCGCGCCGTTGCGGCCGCGAAACTCGCCGATGTGGTCATCTTCGTCGCCGGGCTCAACCACGAGCGGCACAACGACACCGAGAGCAGCGACCGCCTCTCGCTCGAGCTGCCCTACGGTCAGCCGGAACTGCTCGCCCGCGTGGCCGCCGCGAACCCGCGCACGGTTGTCGTGCTTGTCGCCGGTTCGCCGGTGGCGATGGATCCGTGGCTCGAGAAGGTCCCGGCGGTGTTGCAGGCGTGGTACGGCGGCATGGAAGGTGGCCACGTCATCGCGTCCATTCTCTTTGGTGACGTGAACCCCTCCGGCCGCCTCCCCTGCACATTCCCGCGCCAACTCGCCGACAATCCCGCCCACGCCTCCGGCCTGGCGCGCCACTATCCCGGCGAGAACGGCACGGTGCACTACGACGAGGGCTTGTTTGTCGGCTACCGGTGGAACGACGCCAAGGCCGTCGAGCCGCTCTTCCCCTTTGGCTTCGGGCTGAGCTACACCACGTTCGACCTCGGCGGCCTGAAGATCGCCGCCGGCGGTGAGGCCGGTGCGCTCGCGACCGTGGAGTGCGAGGTGACCAACACCGGCGCCCGCGCCGGCGCCGAAGTCGTGCAACTCTATGTGGAGCCGGTGAACCCCGCGGTCGTGCGCCCGGTGCGCGAGCTCAAGGGTTTCACCAAGGTCCAGCTCCAGCCGGGCGAGAAACGCACGGTGCGCCTCACGCTCAACGCGCGGGCGTTCTCGTACTACTCGCCCGAGCGCAAGGCGTGGGTCGCCGACGCCGGCGAGTACCGCATCGTCGTCGGCCGCTCGTCGCGCGACCTGCCGTTGCGCGGCTCGTTCCGTCTCGAGGCTGCGGTCGAGACGCGTTGAGCGCCGCGCCCGTTCGCTTCCCGCCCCATGAAAACCCTCCTCTTCCAAACCGGCGGACCGTGGCATCCCGTCGACGCCCAGGCGGCCCTCATCCGCTCCTGGTTGCCCGGTGGCTGGAAACTGGAGACGGCCTTCGCCAACGACGCGCTCGACCGGCTCGACGACGCGGATCTCTACATCGCCGGCGGCATGCTCTGGCCGGAACTCGACCAACCGTTGCCGGAGGTCGCCTGGCAGCTCGCCGGTCTCGCGCCGCACCCGTACGTGCGGCCGAGCGAGGCGCAGCGCGCGAAGTTCCGCGGCTACGTCGCCTCGGGTCGCCCGACGCTGGCCTTCCACGGCGGCGTGCTCTGCTACGAGGACTGGCCGGAGTACGGGCAGTTGCTCGGCTTCCGCTGGCACTGGGGCTACACGGGCCATTCGAAGTATGAGAAGTTCAAGGTCGGCGTGGCGACGGACGCGCATCCGGTCGTCGCCGGCGTGCGCGACTTCGAGGTGACCGACGAGTTGTATTTCAACGTCGTGCTGCCGCCGCTCCTGCCGGTGCAGGTGCACGCGAAGGCGCACTTCGCCGAGTGGGTCGACTTCCCGATGGTGCTCACCGCGGAGGGCGACGCCGGGCGCATCGCCGGCGCGGGCCGCACCGCCTACCTCGCCAACGGCCATTCGCTCGAGTCGCTCGAGCCGCCCGCCATCCGCCAGCTCTGGCTCAACACCCTCCACTGGCTGCTCCGCGTCTGAGCCGAATCGATGAACCCGCTGCGCCATCGTTGCCCCGCCTCTGCGCTCGGCCTTCCGGGTGGAGGAGCCTGCTTGCAGGCGATCGGCGCGCTGTCTCCCCAAGGCCGGAATCGCCTGCAAGCAGGCTCCTACCTTCAAACCGCGAGCGCCTGAGTGAACCGACACCCCTTTCCGTTACATCCCCCGTTGTCCCCTATGCACCTACCCCGTCTGACCGCTGTCCTCTGTGCCGCCGTGTGCGCGGCCGCCGCACTGCCCGCCGCCGAGCCGGCTAAACTCGTCCTCAACGACCTCGAGTATCTCGAGATGCCGGGCCTCAACGTGATGTTGGCCCACGACTATTACCCCGAGGGCCACCAGGGCGGCGTGGGCGTGATTCTCAACGGCCAGCGCATCGCGACCAACGGCGACCTCCGCCTCGACCGCACCCCCGGCCAGTGGCAGCCCACGCCGGTCGTCGGCAAGCGCGTGATCGACCGCGCCACGGGCGAGGTGAACGTGCATTGTTCGTTCCCCGACGAGTCGAAGAACCGCAAGGGCTTCAACCCGATCGAGTATCCGGACCTCAAGTTCGGCTATACGGTGCGCATCATCCCCGAGGGCGCGGACTTCCGCATCCTCGTCGATCTCGACGCTCCGTTGCCCACCGAGTGGATTGGCAAGGTCGGGTTCCTCATTGAGCTCTTCCCCGGGCTGCTTTTCGGCAAGTCCTTCGCGACCGAGAACCAGACCGGCATCTTCCCGCTCCAGGCCAACGGCCCGGGCACGCTCGACGCCGCCGGCGAGTACCAGCAGGACGCGCTCGCCACCGGCCGCAGCCTCGCCATCGCCCCGGAGAACGACACGCTGCGGATGACGATCCGTAACGACGACGGCGGCACACTCGAGCTCGTCGACGGCCGCGCCCAGCACAGCAACGGCTGGTTCATCGTCCGCTCCACCATCGCCGCCGGCGCCACGAAGGGAGCGATCAACTGGCTCGTCTCCGCGCACGCGCTTCCCGGTTTCCAGTCCGCTCCGGTGGTGCAGGTGTCGCAGGTCGGCTACCATCCCGCGCAGCAGAAATGGGCGATGGTCGAACTCGATCGCACCGATACGCGGCGCTTCCCGCTCGTCGTCTCCCGCATCGGCGCCGACGGCAAACTGGAGAAGGCGTTCGAGGCCCCGGGCGACGAGTGGGGCCGGTTCCTGCGCTTCCACTACCTACGACTCGATTTCACCGCCGTGACCGCGCCGGGCATGTACATCGTGAGCTACGGCGACCTCCGCTCGAATCCCTTCAAGATCGGCGCCGACGTCTTCAGCCGGCACGTGTGGCAGCCCACGCTCGAGTATTTCCTGCCGATCCAGATGTGCCACCTGCGCATCAACGACCGCTACCGCGTGTGGCACGGCAGCTGCCACCTCGACGACGCCCGCATGGCGCCGGTCGGCTTCACCCATTTCGATGGCTACGCCCAGGGCCCGTCCACACTCTGCCAGTACCAGCCCGGCGAGCACGTGCCCGGCCTCGATCGTGGCGGCTGGCACGATGCCGGCGACGACGACCTGCGCATCGAATCCCAGATTGAGACCGTCTACGGCCTCGCGCTCGCGTATGAAAACTTCGGCGTCGACTACGACGGCACCACGATCGACCAGGCCCACCGCGTGGTCGAGATCCAGCGCCCCGACGGGCAGCCGGACATGATCCAGCAGATGGAGCACGGCCTGCTCACCGTGCTCGGCGGCTACCGCTCGCTGGGGCGCTTCTACCGCGGCATCATCGTGCCGACCAAGCGGCAGTACACGCACCTCGGGGAGTTCAGCATGCAGACCGACAACGTGGTCTTCGACCCGAAGACCGCCCCCGCCAACCCGCCGCCGATCGACGGCGGGGTAGCCGGCTCGCCTGACGACCGCTGGGTCTTCACCGAGGAAAACCCGTTCCGCGAGCTCAACACCGCCGCCGGGCTCGCCGCCGCCGCCCGGGCGCTGAAGGGCCACAACGACGCCCTCGCCGCCGAGTGCATTGAAGTTGCGGAGACGATTTGGACGATCGCCGCCGACACGAAGGAACCGACCGAGCCGTGGATGAAAAGTGTGCCCAGCCCGCGCATCACCCTCGCCGTCGAGCTGCTGCTCACGACCGGGAAGCGCGCTTACGCCGACTACCTGCTCTCCCAGCGCGGGAAGATCTGCGACAATATCCGCGGCAAGGACACCCGCCCGCGCACGCCGCGCGTCGGCTGGATCGTGGGCCGTGCGCTCACCGCGGTCGGCGACGCGTCGTTCACCCGCGAGGTGACCGACGCCGTGCAGGCCTACCGCGCCGAGGTCGAGGCGCTGGAGAAGAAGACCCCGTACGGCGTGCCCTACGAGCCGGATGTGTGGGGCGCCGGCTGGGCGATCCAGGCTTTCGGCATGGAGCAGTTTTTCCTGCACCGTTGCTTCCCGGAGCTCTTCCCGCGCGAGGCGATGCTGCACGCGCTCAATTTCATTCTCGGCTGTCACCCCGGCGCGAACACCGCGTCCTTCGCCTCCGGCGTGGGCTCGCGTTCCGCCACGGTCGCCTACGGCTCCAACCGGGCCGACTGGTCATACCTGCCCGGCGGCAGCGTGTCGGGCACGGCGCTCATCCGGCCGGACTTCCCCGAGCTGCTCGAGTGGCCGTTCCTGTGGCAGCAGACCGAGTACGTGCTCGGCGGCGGCACCACCGACTACCTGTTCCTCGCCCTCGCGGCCGACCACCTCCTCAACGAAACCAAGAAATGAAGACGCAGATGTTCGTGCTCGGCTGCCTCGCGCTCTCCGCGTGTCTGGCCCACGTTTCCGTCCAGGCGGCCCCGGCCCGGACCGCCGAGTGGGCGGCCACGACGTGGAAGGGCGAGCGGGCCTACGAGCTCGTGACCGCCGAGTGGCGGGCGATCGTCTCGGTGGAGCGCGGGCGCCTGGTGCATTTCGGCCCGGCGGCTGCGGCTGCGGACAACCTGCTTTTTGAAACGCCGACCCGCGAGGACCGCCTCGGCTGGGGCGGGCATCGCGTGTGGCTCGGCCCGCAGTCGTACTGGGGCTGGCCGCCGCCCGCCGCGTGGGAGGCTGCCGCGGCGGAGAAGGTCGAGGTCGCGGGCGGACGGCTGGAGCTGTTCATCCCCGACGCGGGCGACGGCTACCCGCGGCTCACCCATGTGTATGAGGTCGCCGGCGACCGGTTGGCCTGTCGCATCACGGTCGCGGCCGGCGGCACGAAGCCGGTGCAGGTGATGCAGATCCTGCAGACGGCGGCGACCACCACGGTCGACCTGCGGCCGGGGCCGAGCGCGGAGTGGCCGCGCGGCTATGTGCGCGTGGGCGGCACCGCCGGGCCACAGCTGCAGCCCGACCTGCCGGTGCCCGCGATCGTGCGGGAGATCCCCGGTGGCGTGCAGCTCTCCTACACGGGGCAGTCCGACAAGCTCGGGTTCCCGCCGCAGACGCTCGTGGCCCACATCGGCGCGTACGATCTGCACCTCGCGTGCGGCGAGAGCCGCGGGCCGGAGTTTGCGGCGCCCGACGCCGGATTCTACACCCAGGTGTACACCGGGCACCCCGGCGCGCCGGTCGTGGAGCTCGAGCAACTCTCGCCGCAATGGCAGGCCGGTGCCGCGGGTGAGTTCACGATGTACGTGACTCTCGCGAAGCGCGGTTGATTCCAGCATTGCCGCCGGCCGGGGCTTTGTCGTTCCTTCGTGGGCATGGCTTCCGCCGTGTACTCCAGCCGCGACCAACCCGCGATCGCGGCAATGCCCAAAGGGCCCTCGATCAAACTGACGGCGCGCATCGTCGCCTGGGAGGTGGGCCGCGGGCAGGGGCATCTCAGTTTCGAGAAGCATCGCATTCCGCTGCACCGCGACGATTTCACCATCCTGCACAAGCAGCCCGAGGTGGGCGACGTGGTGGAGTTCCGCCTCGGCCGCAACGAGCGGGGCCAGATCTTCGCGCAGGAGGCCGAGCACCACAACGACGGCGGGCGCATCCGCGTGCGGCATCTTGGCGTGCTGGCGGTGTTGCTCGCGGCGCCGGGCTGGGCGCTGTACCAGCTGATCGACCGCAACGACTGGCGGCTGGTCGTGGGTTGTGCGGCGGGGATGTCGACGATCGGATTTCTGGTGTACTGGCTCGACAAGCTGCGCGCCCGGCATGGCGAGTGGCGGGTGGCTGAGAGCACGCTGCATCTGGTGGCGGCGCTGGGCGGCTGGCCCGGGGCGTACCTCGCGCAGAAACATTTCCGCCACAAGGCGTCGAAGATCCGCTTCCTCCTGCTCTTCTGGTTGATCGTCACGGTGCACCAGTTTGCCGCCTTCGACTACCTGCAGGACTGGCAGGGGCTGCGCGCCGCCAACGCGGCCTTCAAGGCAGCGACGATGCCCGCGCCGAAGTGAGGCGTGGGTGGCCGAGGGCTGAGACCGCCTTGGCGCAGGAGACGGACGTGGGCGCTACGCGGCGCGCGGCTGGACTTCTTCGGCGATCTTGGCGGCGTCGGCGGTGCGCAGGTCGTAGTCGGACTGGAGGTTGAGCCAGAAGGCGGGCGAGTTGCCGTAGAAACGGGCGAGGCGCAACGCGGTGTCGGCGGTGATGCCGCGGCGGCCCTTGATGATGTCGGTCAGGCGGCTGTGCGGGATGCGCAGCGCGTTGGCGAGCGCGTATTGGGTGAGGCCGTAGTCGGCGATCCAGTCCGCTTTGAGGATTTCGCCCGGATGCCACGGGGCGATGGCCTGTCGCTTGGTGCTCATGGAGTGGGAGGGTTAATGGTAGTCTTCGAAAAGAACCTCGGCCGGTCCGGCGTCGGTCCAAGAGAAAGTGATGCGCCACTGGGCGTTGACGCGGATCGCAAACCGTTTGCCGACGGCGTGGAAGTGGTTCGACGGCGGTTGGTAGAGATCCTCGATGCGCTTGGCCGCGTTCAGGTAGCCGAGGCGCTTCAATGCCTGCCGCTGCAACTCCACCGGCAGCCGGCGAATGGGTTGGTCGGTCCAAAGCTGCCGGGTGGTGGTATCGGCGAACCCCAGGATCATGGGCCGAATCTCGACCATCCAGGTATTTCCGGCAAGCAGAAATAGCCGAGCGATCGAAGGCGCGCGGGGTGTCCCAGCGGGGTGATCCGCTGGGCTCGCACGCCCTCGGAAAAGCGCGAAGCCGAGGTGGTGCGGAAGGTGCGGACGGCGAGGGCGTGCGGAGATGGCGGGGCGACAGCCGTTGTTGCGAGTTGCTCCACGCGGGAACTCCGCGGTGGTTGGATCTGTCCGCACTTCGGAACGGGGCGTCTGAAACGCTCACGGGCGGTGCTCCGGGTGTGGGCGCGCGCTTGCGGCGGGATGGGCGGCGGGATTTGCTCGCGGGATGGTTACTCCCCGCCGGCTCGTTTCCTTGCTTGGCGCGACGACGCTCCTCGTCGCCTCCCTCTCCGCCACGGTGCGCCCGAATCCACTCTTCTGTGACCATGTGGTTCTCCAGCAGGGCCGCGAGGTTCCGGTCTGGGGCACGGCCGACGAGGGCGAGGCGGTCACGGTCGAGATCGCGGGCCGGAAGGCCGAGACCGTGGCCCGCGACGGGCGTTGGCTTGTGCGGCTGCCGGCGTTGCCGGTGGGCGGGCCGTACACGCTCACGATCCGCGGCACCAACACCGTGACGTTGCAGGATGTGCTCGTCGGTGAAGTTTGGATCTGCGGCGGGCAGTCGAACATGGAGCGCCAGCTCGGGCTGCGCCCGGGCCAGAAGCCGATCATCGGCTGGGAACGCGAGGCGGCCACGGCGAACCTGCCGCAGTTGCGCCAGTTCCATGTGCCCCAGGTCACCGCGGGGGAGCCGCTCGCCACGGTTGATGGCGAATGGACAGTCTGCACGCCGGAGACGGCGCCGGATTTCACCGCGGTGGGCTTCTTCTTCGGACGGGCCCTGCTGCAGGCGCGCGGCGTGCCGGTGGGGTTGATCCATTCGTCCTGGGGCGGCACGCCCGCCGAGGCGTGGACGAGTGGGCGGACCCTCGGCGCGTTGCCCGGCTACGCCGAAACCCTTGCGCTGATGCAGGCGCAGACCCGCGACCCGGCGGGCGCGGCGCGCCGCTACCACGAGGCGCTCGGCGCCTGGTGCCAGGCGCATGACGCCGGCACGATGGCCGCGACGCCGTGGTATGCTGAAAAATTGGCGACGGATGATTGGACGAAGAGCGACGAGCCCGGCCTCTGGGAACAGTCCGGCCTGCCCGACTTCGATGGCATCGTGTGGTTGCGCAAGGAATTCGAGCTGTCGGCGGAGGCGGTGGCGGGAGAGGCTGAGCTGGCGCTCGGGCCGATCGACGACATCGACACGACGTGGGTGAACGGCGTCGAGGTGGGCGAGAGCGGCTTCTACAACACCGTGCGCCGGTACAAGGTGCCGGCCGGGGTGCTGCGCGCGGGGCGCAACGTGGTCGCCGTCCGCGTGATCGACCACGGCGGCGGCGGCGGCTTCTGGGGCCGGCCCGCGCAGATGACGCTGACGCCGGCGGCCGGAGCGCCGGTGCCGCTCGCCGGCACGTGGTTGCGCAAGGTCGCGGTGTCGATGGCGCAGTGCGGCAAGCCGCCCGTCAATCCCACCACGGGGTCGAACACTCCGACGGTGCTCTTCAACGGAATGATCGCACCGCTCCAGCCCTATGCGGTGCGCGGTGCGATCTGGTACCAAGGAGAGTCCAACAACGGCGCGCCGCAGGAATACCGCCGGCTGCTGCCGGCGATGATCGGAGACTGGCGCCAGGGCTGGGGGCAGGGCGACTTCCCGTTCCTCTTCGTGCAGATCGCGCCCTACAAGAGCATGACTCCGGAGCTGCGTGAGGCGCAGCTGCAGGTCTGGCATGAGACAACGAATACGGCGATGGTTGTGACCACCGACTGCGGCGATGCCGAGGACATCCATCCCGCCGACAAGCGACCGGTCGGCGAGCGGCTGGCGTTGGCGGCACGCGCTATGGCCTACGGCGAGACGATCGAGTGTTCTGGACCGGTGTTTGCCGGCGCCACCTTCGAGGGCGGCAAAGCGGTGGTGCGCTTCACCCATGTGGGAGGCGGACTCGTTGTGCCTGGTGGTTCGCTGACCGGCTTCGAGCTGGCCGGGGCCGACGGCGTCTTCCATCCCGCGGCGGCGGTGATTTCCGGTGACAGCGTGGTGGTGTCGGCGGCGGACGTCGCGACGCCGCAGGTGGTGCGCTACGGCTGGGCGAACGTGCCGGTGTGCAATCTCTTCAACGCCGCCGGCCTGCCGGCCTCGCCGTTTCGCAGCGCGGCGCCGTGAGCGGGGCGGCGGGTTGGCTGCTTGTGAAATGGCCGCGGTGCACCAAGCTGCGGCCATGTCGCCTGCCGCCGAGACCCTCGTCGCCGATCTGAAACGCGCCAACGTGCTCGCCTCCGTCCAGTCGGTCCTGGGCTGGGACGAGCAGGTGAATCTGCCGGCGGAGTCGGCGGGCCGGCGCGCGGAACAGGCGGCGCTGCTCGCCGAGCTGCACCACCGCGAGGCGACGAACCCGCGCATCGGTGCCTCGCTCGCCGCGCTGGAGGCGCAGGGCGAGAACGTCACCGCGGACGAGCGCGTGTTGCGGCGTCACGCGCGCAAGGACTACGACCGGCTGACCAAGCTGCCGGCGGAATTCGTGGCGGAGAAGGCGCGGCTCGACAGCGCGGCCTACCACGCGTGGGCCGAGGCGCGGGCGCGGCGCGACTTCCCGAAGTTTGCGCCGTACCTGCAGCGGCAGCTCGATTGCGCGAAGCGCGAGGCCGAGCTGCTCGGCGCGACCGACGCCTACGACCACGCGCTCGACAAGCACGACCCGGGCATGACCGCGGTGCGGTTCGCGGCGTTGTTTGCCGATCTGAAGCGCGACCTCGTCCCGCTCGCCCGGCGGATCATCGGTGCGCCGGTGAAGGCGCCGCACGGGCTGCTGAAGGGTTTTCCGGTCGAGCAGCAACGCGACTTTCTGTGCGAGGTGACGGAGGCGCTCGGGTTCGACTACGGGCGGGGACGGATCGACGTGTCGTTGCATCCGTTCTGCTCGGGCGACGGGCACGACATCCGGATGACCACGCGTTTCAAGGAGGACATGCCGCTGGACTCGCTGTTCAGCAGTATCCACGAAACCGGGCACGGACTCTACGAGCAGGGGCTGCCGCGGGAGTGGATCGGTACGCCGCTGGGCGAGGCGGTGGGCATGGGCATCCACGAGTCGCAGAGCCGCCTGTGGGAGAACCAGGTGGCGCGCAGCCGGGCGTTCTGGCGGCACTGGGAGCCGAAGTTTCGCGCGCGGTTTGGCGCGCGGCTCGACGGCATTTCGTCCGACACCCTCTACCTCGCGATCAACGAGGTCGCGCCCACGCTCATCCGCGTCGATTCCGACGAGGTGACGTACAACCTGCACATCATCCTGCGTTTCGAGATCGAGCAGCGGCTGTTCCGCGGCGACCTCGCCGTGGCCGACCTGCCGGCGGCGTGGAACGCGCTCGCGCAGGAGTTGCTCGGTCTCACGCCCGCGCACGACGGCGAGGGCTGTCTGCAGGACGTGCACTGGTCGGGCGGCGCGTTCGGCTACTTCCCGAGCTACTGCCTGGGCAACATGATTGCCGCGCAGCTCTGGTATGCGGCGCACGCGGCGCTGCCGGGACTCGAGGAGGACTTCGCGGCAGGAAACTTCCGCCGCCTGCTCGGCTGGCTGCGCGCCAACATCCACGTGCGTGGCCGCCGGCTGGAGACGGAGGAATTGGTGCGTACCGTGACCGGCGAGGGGATTTCGCCGCGGCATCTCGTACGCTACTTGGGCGAGCGGTATCTGCCGTTGTACGAGACGGCGTAGGTCGTCCCTTCAGGGCGACTTTGTGGGGCTGATGCGCGGACCTCGTGTGAGCGCGGAGTCGAGCGGGGCGGGCTGAAGCGCCGCCCCACGGTGACGGAGGGCCGGCCTCGGCGCGGCCGGCTACAGGACAGAGGCGACGCACCGCCGCTACACCGGCTTTCCGAAGCCGATTTTGCGGCGGTGGCGCGGGCCGTCGGGTGCGGTGAGGCGGCGGAGAGCTTCGATCACAGCGGCGAGTTGCTCGTCGTGCGCGCCCACCCGGGTCTCGATCTCCGCCAGCTTCGCGGCGATCGCCTTGTGGTTCACCACCAGTTGGCGGAGACGGATAAAGGCGCGGACGACATGCACGCTCATCTCCGCCGCGGCCGCGCTGTTGAGCACGTTCGCTGCTTGGATGGCACCATGCTCGGTGAAGGCGTAGGGGAGGGAGCGTCGGCCGCCGTGCCCGACCTGACTTGAGGTCGCATTTTGCGACCTCAAGTTATCGCCCTGCTTTAAGGTCGCATTTTGCGACCTTGAAGCGCTAACGACTTCCACCTCGCCGGGGTTGAGCTGGAAGCAAAAGTCCTCGGGAAACTTCCGCGCGTTGCGTTTCACCTGCTCGTTGAGGCGCTTGGTCGGCACTCCGTAGAGGCGGGCGAGATCGGCGTCGAGGATCACGCGGACGCCGCGCAGCACCAGAATGCAGGATTGGATCGACTCCAGCGGGACAAGCTCGAGGGCAGGCATGGGAGAAGTGGTCGCATTTTGCGACCGGTTCGGGGGTCGTCGTTCGCAGGGGAGCGCCGTCAACCTGTCTGCGCGACCAGGGCCCGACAAGTCAAAGATGATACGCCGGCAGTTTTGCGCGGTGGCTTGAGGGACAGATCCGAATTGGGCGGCCTGAAGGCGCGCCCTACGGTTCGGCAACTCTCGCGAGAACGGCGAGGCGGCGTGCGCCAAGGTCGGACCGCTGCTCTGAGCGGGCAGCGCCACAAAACAAGCGGGAGAGACCGGCCTCGACGCGGCCGGCTACAGCTCCTGGAACTGCAGCTCGTGGAGGCGGGCGTAGAGGCCGCCGCGGGCGAGGAGTTCGGCGTGGGTGCCCTGCTCGGCCAGGCGGCCCTGCTCCATGACGAGAATCATATCCGACTTCTGGATCGTGGAGAGACGGTGGGCGATGACGAAGGTCGTGCGGCCCTGCATGAGGCGCTCCATCGCCTGCTGGATGAGGCGCTCGGAGGCGGTGTCGAGGGCGCTGGTGGCCTCGTCGAAGATGAGGATGCGCGGGTCCTTGAGGATCGCGCGGGCGATCGCGATGCGCTGGCGCTGGCCGCCGGAGAGTTTCACGCCGCGTTCGCCCACCGTGCTCGCGTAGCCGTCGGGCAGGGCGGCGATGAATTCGTGTGCGTTGGCGGCCTTCGCCGCCGCGACGATCTGTTCGCGGGTGGCCTCGGGCCGGCCGTACTTGAGGTTCTCCTCGAGCGTGCCGGAAAACAGGATATTCTCCTGGAGGACGATGCCGATCTGCCCCCGAAGCGAGGCGGAGGTGACGCCGCGGATATCGTGGCCGTCGATCGTGATCTTCCCGGAGGCGGGGTCGTAGAACCGCGCGAGGAGGTTGACGAGGGTGCTCTTGCCCGAGCCGCTGGGACCGACGAAGGCGATGAGTTTTCCGGCCGGCGCGGTGAAGGAGATGTTGGTGAGCGTGCGCGGGCGGCCCTGGCCGGGCGGCTCCTGGTCGTAGTCGAAGCAGACGTCGCGGAACTCGACGTCGCCACGGACCGGTGGCAGCGCGCTCGCGGCGGGGGCGTCGGCGACCTCGGGCCGGGTGTCGAGGAGGGCGAAGATGTTCTCGAGGGCGGTGGTGGCGCGCTGGAAGATGAGGTTGAGGTCGGCGAAGCGGACAATGGGCGGGAAGATGAAGGCGATGTAGCCGTAGAAGGCGACGAGGGTGCCGACGGCCATGCGCCCCTCGACAACGAGCCAGCCGCCGTAGCCGAGCACGACGAGCGAGCCGAGCGAGCCGAGCAGATCGGCGATGATGCCGATCTTGGTGTAGCGGATGACGATCTTGGAGTAGTTGGTGTAGTCGGCGTTGATGCCCGCGGCGAAGGCGGCGACCTCGTCCTGCTCCTTGGTGAAGGATTTCACGACGCGCGCGGCGGCGACCTTCTCGTGGAGGAAGCCGACGACGTGGTCCCAGTTCTGCCGATGCACGCGGCTCTCCTCGCGCATCTGGCGGCGCTGGTGAAAGTGGTTGACGAGGAAGAGCGGCAGGACGGCGGCGATGCCGAGGGCGAGACGCCACTCGACGAAGAAGAGGAAGCCAAGCACGCCGAGGAGCGTGATGGCGTCGGAGACGACGGTGATGAGGAAGCCGTTGGTGAGGGCGTAGACCTCGTTGGTGTCCTGGGAAATGCGGGAGGCGGTCTTGCCCGTCTGGTTGGCGTCGAAGTAGCGCAGCGAGAGCGTCTGCAGGTGGGCGAAGAGCTGGATGCGCACGTCGCACACGAGGCGCATGGCGGCGTACTGGAGCACGCGGTTGCGGATGAAGGTGATCCAGGCGCGCAGGCTGAAGATGGCCGTGAACGCGACGAGCAGCCAGGTGAGCAGGCGCAGGTCGCGGTGCGGCAGGGCGTCGTCGATGATGACCTTGAAGATCCACGGCGCGGGGAGGGTGAGCGCGGTGGCGAGGAGGATGAGCCCGATGCCGAGGAGGATCCGGCCGCGTTGCGGGCGGGCGAGCGCGAGGAAGCGGCGGAAGGTGGGCGGCGGCATGGCGGTGGTGGCGGAAACGTTGGCCGCGGGCGGAGCCGAGCAAAACAAAAGCCGCCTGCGCCCGCGTGCCGTGGTGCATGGATGGCGGAGGTAATGAATCGGTGCCGGAAACAGACGGAGGAGAGATGTGGAAATCAGGGAATCAGGAAGGTCGGACCTGTTGAGGAGCGAGGTGGGAGGCGATGGGCGAGAGGGTGGTGCGACGGCGAAGCCGGGAGCGGGATTGTTGGCGGCGGGGTTTGCGATTGGCGTGGGGCCTTCGACCGGTGGAGGCTCGGTGCACCATGGCGCACTTCACCGCAACCGTGAGCTGGCAACGCGGCGACGCCGCGTTCCTCGACAACCGCTACAGCCGCAAACACGAGTGGACCTTCGATGGTGGCGTGCGCGTGGCGGCGTCGGCCTCGCCGGACGTAGTGCCGCCGCCGTACGCGGTGGCGGAGGCGGTGGACCCGGAGGAGGCGTTCGTGGCGAGCCTCTCAAGCTGCCACATGCTCTGGTTTCTTTCGCTCGCGGCGAAGCGGGGATTCCGCGTCGATTCCTACGTGGACGCCGCGGTGGGCGAGCTGAAGCCGGATGCCGCCGGGCGCCTCGCAGTGACGAAGGTGACGCTGCGGCCGAAGACGACGTTCTCCGGAGAGCGGATACCGACGGCCGCGGAGCTCGCGGCGGTGCACCACGCGGCGCACGAGTCGTGTTTCATCGCGAACTCGGTGAAGACGCAGGTCGTGTGCGAGGTGTGAGCGGGCGGGGAATCGAATAGGTCCGATAGGTCGGATGGGACCGGGGCACAAATGACGGCGGAGCTGCGGCCGGCCTCGACGCGGCCGGCCTCGACGCGGCCGGCTACAAGTGGCGGAAAGAAAAAGGCCGGCGCTTGGAGCGACGGCCTTTGCAGAAACGGAGCGGGGCGGACGCGTGGTCCGCACCTGCGGAGAAATCGACCTCAGACCTTCGGGCCGCCCTGGGCGAGCTTGCGCGCGCGGAGTCGCAGGCCGTTGAGGCGGATGAAGCCGGTGGCGTCGCTCTGGTTGTACCAGCTCTTTACGCCCTCCATCGAGGCGACGTGCGGGTCGTAGAGGGATTTCGGTGACTTGCGGCCGCAGGTGATGATGTTGCCCTTGTAGAGCTTGAGGCGGACGGTGCCGGTGACGTTCTTCTGGCTCTCGTCGATGAGGGCCTGGATGACCTCGCGCTCGGGGGCGTACCAGAAACCGTTGTAGATGAGCTCGGCGTACTTCGGCACGAGGGAGTCGCGCAGGTGCATGACCTCGCGGTCCATGGTGAGCGTCTCGATCTGCCGGTGCGCGTGCATCAGGATCGTGCCACCAGGAGTCTCATACACGCCGCGACTCTTCATGCCGACGAAGCGGTTCTCGACCAGGTCGACGCGGCCGACGCCGTGCTTGCCGCCGAGCTTGTTGAGGGTCTTGAGGACGCCGGCGGGGGTGAGCTTCTTGCCGTTGACGGCCACGCAGTCGCCCTGGACGAACTCGAGCTCGACGTACTCGGCCTTGTTCGGGGCGTCCTCCGGGGACACGGAGAGCTTGAACATGGCCTTGTTCTGCTTGGTGGTCGGGTCGAACCACGGGTCCTCGAGGATGCCGGCCTCGTAGGAGATGTGGAGGAGGTTGCGATCCATCGAATACGGCTTCTTCAGCGAGGCCTCGACGGGGATGTTGTTCTTGGCGCAGTAGGCGATCATCTCGGCGCGGCCGGGGAACTCCTTGCGGAATTCCTCGAGCTTCCACGGGGCGATGATCTCGAGGTGCGGGGCGAGCGCCATGTAGGTGAGCTCGAAACGGCACTGGTCGTTGCCCTTGCCGGTGGCGCCGTGGGCGACGGTGTCGGCCTTCTCGGCCTGGGCGATCTCGACTTGGGCCTTGGCGATGAGCGGGCGCGCGATGGAGGTGCCCAGGTAGTACTGGCTCTCGTACTGGGCGTTGGCGCGGATCATCGGGTAGATGAAGTCGCGGGCAAACTCCTCGACGAGGTCGAGGGTGTAGTGTTTCGAGGCGCCGGTCTTCTTCGCCTTCTGCGGGAGGCCCTTGAGCTCCTCCTCCTGGCCGATGTCGGCGGCGAAGGTGACGATCTCGGCGTCGTAGGTTTCCTTGAGCCACTTGACGATGACGGACGTGTCGAGTCCGCCCGAGTAAGCGAGGACGATTTTCATGGGAAAAGAGGGCGGGAGGCTTGGCGGGTTCCCGGGGCGCGGCAAAGCAAATCCTTGGCACCGGGGAGTGGGCGGCGAACGTACCGGCGGGTGGGCGCCCAAGGTGGCGCCAGCCTCCGGAGGATGTGAGGGCCCGGGGTTTGAACGGTCCGCGCTGGGGCGGCGCCGCGTCAGCGCTTCGCGGCGGCTTCGGCGAGGGCGGCCAGGATGGCCTTCTGCGCGTGGAGGCGGTTCTCCGCCTGGTCGAAGATGATCGACTGCGGCGACTCGAGTACCTCGGCGCTGACTTCCTTGCCGGCGTAGGCGGGCAGGCAGTGCATGAAGAACGCGTCGGGCTTGGCCTGCCGCATCAACTCGCTGGTGACTTGGTACGGCGTCATGGCCTTGAGGCGGTCGGCGGACTCGGTCTCCTTGCCCATGCTGACCCAGACATCGGTGTAGACGACATCGGCGCCGGCGACGGCGTGGCGCGGATCATCGGTGAACTCGAAGCGGCCGGCCCAGCCGTGCTGCGCGAGGATCGCCTGCACCGCGGCGCCGGGCTCGTAACCCTTGGGGCCGCACACGGTGACGTGCATGCCGAAGTGGTTGGCGCCGACGAGCCACGAGTTGGCCACGTTGCAGCCGGCATCGCCGAGGAAGACGATCTTGCGGCCCCGCAACGAGTCGAGGAGGTCGCCGCCCTGGGCCCAGCGCTCGGCGAGCGTGAGCGCGTCGGCGTAGATCTGGCAGGGGTGGAGGAGGTCGGTGAGGGCGTTCACGACGGGGACCGTGCCCCACTTCGCAAGCTCCTCGACCTCGGCCTGGTCGAACGTCCGCACGATCAGGCCATGCACGTAACGCGAGAGCACGCGCGCGGTGTCGGCGATGGTCTCGCCGCGGCCGAGCTGGATGTCGTTCTTGCTGAGGAAAAGCGGATTGCCGCCGAGCTCGTGGATGCCGACTTCGAAGGAAACGCGGGTGCGCGTGCTGGACTTGGCGAAGATCATCGCCCACGTCTGCCCAGCCAAGACCGCCGGCCGCTCGGTGGAGCGGAGCCGTTTGAACTTCGCCGCCGCTTGGAACACGGCTCGCGCCTGTTCGGTGGTGAAGTCGGTCTCTTTCAGGAAGTGCAGCATCGTTGGAAAAACGGCCACGCTGCCGGTTTCCCCAAGGGTGGACGAGGAAAAAGTGGCTCCCAGTGCCGCGGAAAAATGGCCGGGTTCCACGGTGGCTCGAGGGGATTCTGCGTGCGACGGCGGGTCCGCGGCGGGGCGATCGTGTTGTCCGCCGGGCCGCGACGGGCGCCGGCGAACCGGTGGGAAAGGCGGATGGCCGTTGCGCCCGGTGGCGGCGCGGAAAGCCGTGTCGCCTCAAAAAAAGTCTCAATCGTGCGCGGTGGCGCTTCCGGCTATCGCCAAGCCGGCGCGGTCGGCCTCATGCCTCTTCTCCCCATGGCTCTCGCTCCCATCCTCCTCCGCAGCGCGCTCGCCGCCGTGTTCTTCGCGGCGCCCTTGCGCGGCATGTTGGATCGCAATCGCGACGGGATTTCCGATCTCTGGGCCGCTGCGCACCCCACGGCCGGTGCGCCCGATGCCGATCCCGATGGGGATGGCGCCACCAACCTCGAGGAAGCCCGAGCCGGGACGGATCCAGTGGCCGCGACGAGTCGTTTCGCGGCGGCGGCGTGGCGTGGCGCCGCGGGCGAGGTTTCCCTGCGTTGGCGCGGCGAGCCCGGGAAACACTATCGCGTGGAAACCTCCCTCGACCTGCGCAACTGGAGCACCGTGCCCGGAGCCTACGTCGGGGCGGGCGCGGCGGTTTCTGCGCTGGTGCGTGAAGCCGGCGCGGCGTCGCCCCCTCGCGGATTCTGGCGGGTGGCGGTCGCCGATGTGGACGCCGATCGCGACGGCTTGGACGATTCGGAGGAGGCACGCCTCGGCACTTCGCCGAACGAAACCGACACGGACCTCGACGGCCTGCCGGATGCCTGGGAGGCGGCTTTCGCGTTCGCCGCCACCGTCGCCGATGCGGATGCCGACGCCGACGGCGACGGCGCCACGAACGCCGACGAATTTGCCGCCGGCACCGACCCCACGGCCGCCGACCGTCTCGCGCCGTTCCCCGACGATGCCGCCGCGTTTCCGGGCGCGGGCGTGATCCCGTTCTTCTGGCGAGACGAGTGGTACGTGCAGAACTGGATCGGCTGCCGCGCGAGCTTCTGGAGCAACCGTGCGGCCGACCATGGCAAAGCGGTGTTGCTCGGCGACTCGATCACGCAGTTCTGGTGGACCTCGGCCAACGACTTTGCGTTTCCAACCGCCAACCGCGGAATCATGGGCGACTTCACGCGCGGCATCCTCTTCCGCCTGCAGACCGACGTGCTCGATCTGGATCCGCCGGCGATCTCGCTGCTGATCGGCACCAATGATCTCAGCGCCGGGCTCTCGCCCGAGACGATCGCGACCAACATCGCCGCCATCCTCGACCGCATCGAGGCCTGGACCCAGACTCGGATGATGGCAGGCAAACCGCGGGTCGCGGTCGTGGTCAACCTCGTCATGCCGCGCGGCAATGCGGAGCCGGAGAACGATGTCCGCCCGGCCGTCGCGGAGCTGAACCGGCGCATCGTCGCCGTGGCCGCCGGGCGCCCACGCACGGTTGTATGTGATTCGTGGAGCATCTATGCCGGCGCCGACGGCTTCCCCGATCCGGCGGAGTTCACCGACCTGCTGCATCCGGAAGGGGCGGTCTACCCGCGCTGGCACGCTGCCATCATCGCGGCCTTTGCCGCGCTCGAGTATCCGAACTGATAGGGCAACGCGGGTGCGGCCCCCGGGGCGAGGGAGGCCGGCCATCGTCCAGAAGCCCCGCCGCAGGCCGGCCGCTGATGGACGCGATCAGTTCGCCCGGCCGAGGCCTCTGCGCGGGGCGCGGGCGGAGGCGCGCCCCTGCCCCATGTCAACCAATAGTTGACATGGCCGCTGGGGCCTTCCTCGGATCCTCCAAGGTGCCGGGGCGGCGGGCGCTGGTGGCGGGTCCAGCGGTGGGGAGAGTTGGGGGTGGCCGAGGATGTGGCGCGGCGAGCCCGCGGCGCGGCGTTTCACTTCGCCGGTTGCGGCGTTTCCTCGCGCCTCACTGATTTGTGGCGGGGAGAGGCAGCGCGGCGAGCCAGGCGAGCGAGCCGGCCTGCCAGGCGTCCCAGCTCGGACCGCTGTAGTAGGTGCCTTGATGCATGAAGCCATGACCGCCAGTGGGCAGCTCGAGCAACGTGTGCGGTACGCTGCGGGCCTGCAATGCGGCGGCGAGGGCGCGGCTGTTCCCGATGGAAACGATCACATCGTCCACGGCGTGGGCGAGGTACATGGGTGGCGTGGTGGCGGTGACGTTGAGCTCGGCGGAGAACCGCTGGATGAGCGCCGGCGTGGCGTTCCACGAACCGAACAGGTTGTCGCGGGAGAATCCGTGCGTCAGCGCGTCGGTCATCGAGACAACGGGATAGATGAGAACGGTGAAATCAGGGCGGGAGGAGACGCGGTCGATTGGGTCGGTCGCCTGCGGGTTGCCGGCATCATAGAGCGTGGAGGCGGAGGCGGCGAGGTGGCCGCCGGCCGAGAACCCGATGATTCCGATACGCCGCGGGTCGAGGCCGAGTGCGGCGGCGTGGGTGCGCAGGAACCGGAGGGCGCGCTGGGCGTCGAGCAGCGGCACTTCGCTGCGGCCGGCGGGCAGGCGGTAGCGCAGCACGCAGCCGGAGATGTTGTGCGACTGGAGCCACGCGGCGATGTCGTGGCCCTCGGCACCGAGCACCTGCCCGGCGTAGCCGCCGCCCGGGCAGACGACGAGCGCCTGGCCCTCGCCGCCCGCGGCGAGGTGAAGCGTGAGGGCGTTGTAGTTGGCGGCTGGTTCGGTGGCGCCGCCGCCGATCGGGGCCGTGTCCGACCAGAGCGGGATCTCCCGCGGACCGGTTTCCGCGACCTTGGGGTTGAAACCGTAGGCGACCTCGAAGCCGTCCGCGTAGCCGTCGCTGTCGGTGTCGGCCTGCGCGGGCGCGGTGGCGAGCCCGGACTCTTCCCAGTCGGTGAGCGCGTCGCCATCGGTGTCCTGGTCGGCGACCGAGACCCGCCAGAGCTGCGGGTGTGGGCCCGCGGTGCCGGGGGCGCGCACGATCACGGCGATCTCGGCGGCCGCGCCACTGCGGGCGGTGGAAAACGGCGCCCAGGTCCGCAGGTCGGCGCTGGATTCGATCTGATACCGCTTCCCCGCGACACCGTGCCAGCGCAGCACGAGGTTGCCGGAGGTGTCGGTTGAGACCACCGCGGCGAGGCGGCTCGCGGCCGACAACGGATCGGTGCCCGCGAGGGCCTCGGCGAGGTTGGGGGCGCCGTCGCCATCGGGGTCGGCGGACGGGGCGCCCGCGGCGGGGTGGAGGGAACTCCAGATATCGGACACGCCGTCGAGGTTGCGGTCGACCAGGGCCGGCAGAGCCGTGGCGCCCGCGGCGGCGAGGGTGGTGCACAGGAGAAGGCGGAGAGGCGTCATGGGAGGAAAGGCTGCCGGCGTGGCGGCGGTGGCTGGGCCCGGCGAGCGAAGCCCGTGGGGCCAGCCCGGGTCAATGCCACCGGGGACGCTCGACGCCGTGCGCATGCATTCTTACGCGCGGTTCGCACGCTCGGGCGGTTGGCTTCGCAGCAGGTCGCCTTCGGGCGGGCGGGGGCCGGGGCCGCATTGCAGGGTTGTCGGAGTCGCCGGCCCCCGCACGCTCCCTCCATGGTCTTCGCCCTCCGCCCCTTCGTGCCGGCCGACCTGCCGGCGCTCTACCGCATCTGCCTGCTCACCGGCGCCGCCGGCGGCGATGCCACGCCCCTGCATCGTGATCCCGACCTGCTCGGCCATTACTACGCCGCGCCGTACGCCGTGCTGGAACCGGAGCTCTGTTTCGTTCTCACGGCCGAGGGCGAGCCCTGCGGCTACATCCTCGGCACGCGCGACACCGCGGCTTTCAACGCGCGCGCGGAGCGCGAATGGTTTCCGGCCCTCCGGGCGCGCCTGCCGCGGCCGGCGGAGAACGACACCTCGGCCGATGCCGATCTGTTGCGGCTGATCCATGCCGGCTACTCCATCCATCCCGACGTGCGCGACTACCCCGCGCATCTGCACATCGATCTGTTGCCGGTGACGCAGGGAAAGGGCCAGGGCCGGAAGCTGATCGAGCATTTCCTCGCGGCGCTGCGCGAGCGCGGCGTGCCCGCCGTGCACCTCGGGGTGAGCGAGCGCAACACCGGCGCGATCGCCTTCTACGAGAAGCTCGGGTTCCACTGCATCGGTGCGTATCCGGGCTGGCGGGCGTACGGGATGCGGTTGTGAACGGCGGCATCGGCGGATGCATCGGATCGGCGAGTGTGCGCAAGGTCCGGGTGCAACGCGCTCGCTCATGCCGCCGGCGGGCGTACGCTCGACGGCATGAGCATTCGCCGCCCCTGCGTGCTGTTCGTCCTGTCGGTGTTCGCCTCGTTGGCCTTCGCGGGGACGGCTCCGTCACCGACTCTTGGAGTCAACGCCCGCGTCCCCGTGGTCTTCGTCACCGACATCGGCTCGGACATCGATGACACGTGGGCGCTGGCGCAGATCCTCCGCACCCCGGAGCTCGACCTGAAGTTCGTGCTCACGGAGACCGGCGAAGCCCGCTACCGCGCCGCGTTTGTCACCAAGCTTCTCGAGATCGCCGCCCGCACCGACGTGCCCGTCGGCCTCGGCCGCGACTTCGGTCCGATGGCCGAGGAGCATCGCCACCAGGGGCCGTGGCTGCGCGGTTACGAGCTCGCGCGCTTCCCCGGCACGCTCCACGAGGACGGCATCGGGGCGTTCATCGAACTGGTGATGCAGTCGCCGCAGCCGCTCACGGTGATCGCCGTCGGCCCGGTGCCCAGCCTCGCCGCCGCGCTGGCGCGCGAGCCCGGGATCGCCGCGCGCTGCCGGTTTGTCGGCATGTTCGGCAGCTTCCATGTCGGCTACGACGGCGCGCCCAAGCCCGTGCCGGAGTACAACGTCTACGCCGACGTCCCCGCTCTGCGCGCCGTGCTCGCCGCGCCGTGGCAGGACATTCTCATCACGCCGCTCGACACCTGCGGCACCGCCGTGATCGGCGGCGAAAACTACCACCGGCTCTGGAGCGCCACCGCCGATCCGGTGCTGCGGGCCGTGATCGAGAACTACTGCGCCTTCGCCGCCCGCGTGCCCTGGATGCACTGCGATTTCTTCGCCACGCGTACGACGGTGCTCTTCGACAGCGTCGCCGTCCACCTCGCGGTGTCCGAGGAATTCGTCGAGATCGAGCCCGTCGCCTTCCGCATCGAGGACAACGGAGCCACCGTGCCCGACGCGGCCGGCCCGTTCCGCGCCCGCGTCGCGCTGCGTTGGACGAACCTCCCCGGCTTCGCCGATCAGCTCACCGCGCGCCTGCTCGCCGCGCCGCCCGCGGCGCCGCGGCACTAACAGCCTCGGGACGGCCCCGCTTCCTGGGGATCCGGGAGTGGGTGCGGCCACGCGGCCCGCCGATCGCCCGCCGGACAGGCCCGCAGCAGTGTTGCCTCCCGCGCCCCGCCGTGTTCGCTCGATCCCCCTTTTACCCCATGCAACTCGATTGGCAGCTCGGTCACGCCGCGACGCGCGACTCCGTACCCGAACGTTGGATTCAAGCCGCCGTCCCCGGCGCGGTGCAGCTCGACTGGGCGCGCGCCGAGGGCTGGCCGCCGTACTGGCAGGCCGAGGAGTCGAAACGCTACCGCTGGATGGAGGACGTCTGGTGGACCTACCGCACGCGCCTCGCCGTGCCGCCGCCGGAGGCGGGCGGAGTCGTGCGTTTCGAGTGCGGCGGGGTCGACTACCAGTTCGCCGTGCTGCTCGACGGCCGCGTGGTCCACGAACAGGAAGGAATGAATACGGCGTTCGCGGTCGATCTCACTGCGCACGCCGGACGCACGGTCGAGCTCGCGATCCGTGTCGCGCCGGCGCCGAAGTCCCGCCCGTCGCCCGACGACCGCGCGCAGGCCAACCACGCCTTCAAGCCGGCGGTGAGCTACGACTGGGATTTCCACCCGCGCCTCGTGCCGCTCGGGTTGTGGCAGCCGGCCGCCGTCGTCGTGCATCCCGCGCTGCGGTTCGAAACCGTCGACTCCACCTACCGCCTCAACGACAACCTCTCCGCCGCCACCCTCGACCTGTGCTGCACGATCGCGCCGCAGCCCGGCGCGCGTCTCCAGTGGCAACTGCTCGCGCCCGAGGGCGAGCGGGTCGTGCTCGAACGCGAGCTACCGGCGGCCGCCCGCGAGCTCAGTTGGCGCGACGAGCTCACCTGGCCGGAGCTGTGGTGGCCGCACGATCACGGTGCGCAGCCGCGCTACACGCACGTCGTGCGCCTGCTCGATGCGCAGGGCGCCGTGCGCGCCGAACGGCGCTGGCGCACCGGCTTCCGGCGCGCCCGTCTCGTGCAGTATCCGGGGCAGTGGAGCACGCCCGCCGGTAACCAGTTTCCCAAGCCGCGCACCGAGCCGCCGATCACCCTCGAGCTCAACGGCCGCCGGCTCTTCGCCAAGGGCTCGAACTGGGTCTGCCCCGAGATCTTCCCCGGCACGGTCGACCGTGCGCGTCTCGCGCCGCTGCTGCAGCTGGCCCGCGAAACCAACTTCAACCTCCTGCGTTGCTGGGGCGGCGCGGCGGTGATGCCGGAGGCGTTTTTTGAACTCGCCGACGAACTCGGCCTCATGGTCTGGCAGGAGTTCACGCTCGCCTGCAACTGCTACCCGGATGCGCCCGCGTACCTCGCCGTCGTCGACCGCGAGTCGCGCACGCTCCTGCGCCGGCTGCGCGCGCACCCGAGCGTCGTGCTCTGGTGCGGCGGCAACGAGCTCTTCAACAACTGGTCCGGCATGGACGACCAGTCGCTCGCGCTGCGCCTGCTCGACCGCAACTGCTACGAGCTCGACCCGCTCACGCCGTTCCTGCCCACCTCGCCGGTGGGCGGCATGGCGCACGGGCACTATGTCTTCTGGGACCACGAGACGGAGCGCGAGGTCTGGTCGCTGTTCCAGCAGGCCGGCGCGACGGCGTACACCGAGTTCGGCGTGCCCGGCGCGGCCAACGCCGATGTGCTCCGCCGTATCCTGCCCGCCGAGGAGCTTTGGCCGCCGCGCGCCGAGGGCTCGTGGAAACACCACCACGCGTTCGCGTCCTGGACTCCCGGGCACCACCTCTGTCTCGCCGTGCTCGAACGCTATTTCGGCGCGATCGATTCGCTGGAGCAGCTCGTCGCGCTCAGCCAGTGGATGCAGGGCGAGGGGCTGCGCGGGGTCTTCGAGGAGGCGCGCCGGCAGAAGCCGCGCGCGGCGATGGCGCTGAACTGGTGCTTTGTCGAGCCGTGGCCCGCCGCGGCGAATCTCAGCCTGGTCTGTTGGCCGGCGGAGCCGAAGGCCTCGCTTGCGGCCGTCGCCGCGGCGTGCCGGCCGGTGCTCGCGAGCGCGAAGATCGCGCGTTTCCAGTGGGCGCCCGGCGACGCGTTCGAGCCCGAGCTCTGGTTGCTCAACGACCGGCCCGAGCCGCTGCCGTCGCTCGCCGTCGAGGCGGTGCTCGAGGCCGGCGAGAAGCGTTTCCCGCTCGTCGCGTGGCGGAGTCCCGCGGCCGCGAGCGACACGAACATCCGCGGCCCCCGCGCGCATTTCGTGCTGCCCGAACTCGGCGTCGATCGCTTCACGCTGCGCGTGGGCGTGGTCGGCCGACCGGAGCTGGAGTCGTGCTACGTGCTTTCGTTCCGCCGCACCGAGCAGCCCGCCGAACACCGCCCGATGAACCTCGGGTGAAGAGGTGGGGTGGATCTGCCAAACGGCCGTGGATTGCGGTAGGAGCCTGCTTGCCGGCGATCGGGGCGGTCCCCGCGTTCCGTGGGGCCGGGCGGCCCGCCGCCCCCTACTTCTTGAAGAAGGGCAGGTCCTGCACGCCGTTGATCGTGAATTGCACGGCGACGGCGGCGAGCAGCAGGCCCATGATGCGGGTGACGAGCTTCAGGACGAGCGGATTGACCTTGCGCGCGCCGGTGCTGGCGAAGCGGAGAACGTAGTAGGAAATGCCGCACACGGCGATGATGCAGGCAAAGAGCGCGAGGTGCTGCCCGAGGCCCTTCGCCTGACCGAGCAGGATCAATGAGGTCGAGATCGCGCCCGGGCCGGCAAGCATCGGCACGCCGAGCGGGGTGATGGCGATGTCGTCCTTCTGTGCGCCGGCCTCGACCTCCTCGTCGCTCTGGCGGTCGCGGGCGCGGTTGGCGTAGAGCATGTCCAGCGCGATGCGCAGGAGCAGCACGCTGCCGGCGATCTGGAAGGCGGCCATCGTGATGCCGAGGAACTGGAAGATCCATTTCCCGGCGACGGCGAAGAGGATCAGCACCAGGGCCGCCACCGCGCTGGCCAGCCCGGCCATGCGCTTCTGCTGCGCGGGCGTGTCGCGCTCGGTCATCGCCAGGAACATCGGGATGATCGCGATCGGATCGATGATCACGAACAGCGAGGTGAAGGCGAAGAGGGTGTACTCGAGCAGGTTCACGCGACAGCCCGACGATGGGGATCGGCGGCGCTGGTGCACTCCGAAAGTGCGCGGGGCGCACAGGTGCACGTGGGCGCCGGTGACGCGGAGGGCTCAATTTCGTTTCCGAAAAGCCGATAGGCGAGGCTCCGGGCGCGCTGTCCCTCTTCCGCCGCTGCTCCGCCATGTACGCCATGACAAATCTTGCCCTTGGTCGTTTGCTTCGTCGGGCCCTCCGGGTCGCGACAGCCCTGGTTCTCGCCGCTTCCGCCGCCGCCGAGACGATGCGAATCCGGGCGGACAACTGGATGCCGATGAACGGCGACCCGGCGGACGAGAAGCCGGGGTATGTGGTCGAGATCCTGCGGGCGATCTGCGCCCAAAACGGACACGAGCTCGATTATGAGCTCATGCCGTGGGACGACTCTCTGGCGGCGGCCCGTGCGGCCACGATCGACGGAGTGATCGGAGCGGGGGCGGCCGAGGCCGAAGGGCTCATCCTCCCCGCGGAGCCGATCGGCACCGCGCGCGTGGCCCTCTGGTTACGCAAGGAGAAGTCGTGGGTCTATCACGGTGTGGAGTCGCTCGCGCCGCTGCGCCTCGGAGTGAACCCGGGGTATTCCTATTGGGGTGAGATCGACGCCTACATCAAAACGGCTGTGGCACCGCAGGTGAGCGCGTTTTCCGGCGATGATCCCTTGGTCGAGATGATTCGGAAGTTGCATAGCGGAGAGCTCGATGTGGTGCCCGAGACCGAGTCGGTTTTTGTCTGGAACGCGCGGGTGTTGGGCTTCGCTCCCGAAGACTTTCGAAGCGAGTACACGCACGCCGGAGATCCGATCTATGTGGCGTTCTCCTCCGGCGAGCAGGGGCGGAAATGGGTGGCGCTGTTCGACGCCGGTATGCAGCGACTGCGCGAAAGCGGGGAACTGCGCCGCATCCTCGAGCGTTACGGTTTGAAGCGGCTCTGATCGGTGTGGACGTAGACGAGCGCTCCGCGTCGAGTGACGGGTGCCTAACCACCAGCGAACGCGCTGAGGGCAACCCGGGCCGGGGGTTCGGCCTCCGACCGTCGATCCCTCGCCGCGCGTCTCTCGACGCGCGACGGAATGGACGCGTGCGGCTCAGAACAGCGCGCCGGCGGCGGCGCCGACGGCGCTGATCGGACCCTGGTCGCTCATGCCGTCGAGGGCGCGGTCGGCCTTGCGCACGACGCCCTGCACGTCGCGGTAGAGCTGCTCGTCGGTGAGGAGCTTGCCGAGCGTGCCCTGGCCGCTGTTGAGCTTGGTGGAGAGGTCGCGGAAGTTGGCGACGGTGAGCTTGAGGTTGTCGGCGGTGGCCTGGTCGTAGAGCAGGGTGCCGAGGGTGCCCTGGCCGGACTTCACCTGGTCGACGAGGCCGCGGGTATCCACGACGAAGGTGCGAGCCTCGCCGGCGGCGGCGCGGATCTCGGCGAGGGCGGCGAGCAGCTCGTCGTGGGCCTGCGGGTCGTTGATCAGCCGGCCGATCGTGCCGCGGCCGGAGCGGATCTCGGTGGTGATGGCGTTGAGGTTGTCGATCGTGCGGGTGAGATTCTCGCTGTTGGTCGTCACCAGTGTGTCGAGTTTCTGGAACAGGCCGCCCTGGCCGTTGGCCGCGCCGGTGACGCCGCTGATGCCGGAGATGGCGTTCTTGATGTCGCCGGTGAGGCCGCCGAGGTCGGCGAGCAGGGTGTTGATGTCGGCGCTTTCCCTGGTGCGGAGCTGGCCGCCGGGGGCGACGGTGCCGGAGCCGGTGGTGCCGAAATCGAGCGCGATGTAGCCGCCGCCGAGCAGGCCGGCCATGGCGATCGTGGCGGTGGCGTCCTGGGCGACCAGGGTGCCCTCGTTGAGGAGGATCACGGCCTCGGCATGGCCGGCGCCGAGGCGGGTGGACTCGACGGTGCCGATGCGCACGCCGGCCTGGCGGACATCGTCGCCGGGCTTGAGCTCCTTGAGGGTGTTGAAGCGGGCGACGACGGTGTAGCCCTGCTGGCGGGAGAAGGAGCCGCCGTTGAGGGCCTCGTAGGTGATCCAGAGCAGCGCGCAGCCGATGAGGAAAAAGAAGCCGACGCGGGCGGACATTTGGGCGTTGTTCATGAGTAAGCCTCCAGGTGCTTGAAGCGCGGATTTTGCAGGTCGATTTTCGGATTCAGAAAGTCTTGCACGGCCGGGTTGGGCAGGGTGCGCAGCTCGGCGGGGGTGGTGACGGCGACGAGCCGGCCCTTCATGAGGATCGCGACGCGGTCGGCGATGGTGAGGGCGAGGTCGCGGTCGTGGGTGACGACGATCGTTGTCACCGAGATGTGCTGACGCAGGGTGGCGATGAGCTCGGAGATCGTGGCCCCCATGATCGGGTCGAGCTCGGAGGTGGGCTCGTCGAAGAGGATGAGCTGGGGCTCCATGACGAGGGCGCGGGCGATGGCGACGCGTTTCTTCATGCCGCCGGAGAGCTCGGAGGGGAACTTGTGCGCGGCGCCCTCGAGGGAGAGGATCTTGAGCGCGCGCATGACGCGGTCGCGGATCTCGGACTTGGGGCAGAGGCGGTGCTCGAGCGGGTAGAGCGCGAGGTTGTCGTAGACGGTGAGCGAGTTGAAGAGCGCGCCGGCCTGGAAGACGAGGGCGAGGGCGAAGCGGTCGCGGGTGTCGGGCTCGGCGGGGTCGTGGCCGTCGACGCGCACGGTGCCGGCGGTGGGCAGGTCGAGGCCGGCGATCTGGCGCAGGAGCACGCTCTTGCCGGAGCCGCTGGGGCCCATGATGGCGAAGATCTCGCCGGGCTTCACGGCGAGGTTGACGTCGGCGAGGACCTGCTGCGGGCCGAAGGTCTTGGCGAGGCCGCGCACCTCGACGGCGACGGGCTGGCGGTCGGAGGTGCGGGCGACGTGATGGGTGGTGGTTTTCATCCGAGTGACGGCTCAGGCGAGGACCTTGGTGATGAAGTAGTCGAGCACCAGGATCAGGACGAGCGAGAGCACGACCGAGCGGGTGACGGAGGCGCCGATCTCGCGCGGGCCGCCGCGGGTGCGCAGGCCGGTGTTGCAGGCGGTGAGGATGATGACGAAGCCGAAGATCTCGGCCTTGATCAGGCCGTGGGTGAGATCGGCCGCGCTGAGGAACTGTTTGAGGCTGCGGAAATACACCTCGGGCGGCACGTCGATGAACTGCACGAACTGGCAGACGACCATGCCGCCGAGCCAGCCGATCACGATGCCGGTCATCGCCAGAAACGGCATGAACAGGAGCACCGCGAGCAGGCGCGGCAGCACGAGGAAACGCTCGGGCGGGATGTTCATCGTCACCAGCGCATCCACTTCCTGGTACACGCGCATCGAGGCCAGCTCCGCGGTGGTGGCGGAACCGACCCGGCCCGCGAGGATGATCGCGACCATCACCGGGCCGAGCTCGCGCGTCATCGACTCGCCGACGAGGGTGCCGATGATCGCCTGCATGTTGAGGTTGGCGACGGAGATGCCGGTCTGCAGGGCGAGCACGGCGCCGATGAAGAAACAGAGGATGACGACGATGGGCAGCGAGGTGTAGCTGCCGAGGTAGGCCTGCTCGACGACGCGCTTGAGGATGCGCGGGGCGGTGGGCAGGGAGGCGAAGGAGCGGTAGGCGAGGATGAGCCCGCTGCCGATGCCGTCGCAGGTGTCGGTGACGATGCGTTTCATGGTGGGCCGGCGGCGGGCGCCGGGGAGGAGGCGGGGGCGGAAGCGGAGGCGCGGCGGGGGAAGAGGGCCGGCAGCAGGGCGAAACGGGTGCGGCCGGCGTCGCGCGCGAGGCGCGCGAGCGGGCCGAGGTCCACGTTCCAGACGGCGGCCTCGCGCCGGTAGGTGACGAGGTTGAAGAGGAAGGAGGTGCGCACGGCCTCGGGCGAGCGTCGGTCGAAGCGGTAGACGGCGAAGAGCGGTGACCAGAGTTCCCGTACGCGGTCGTCGTGCTGGTAGAAGACCTCGAACGGGCTGAGCGCCTGCACCTGGCGGCGGCCGGCGCCGTTGTCCCAGGCGCTGAAGAGCGGCCAGAGGTGGGTCTTGCGCGCGGGCGCGGCGGCGGGGCGGGCGGGATCGCGCTGCGTGAGGTTCCAGTAGACGAAGTAGAGGAGCTGCGTCCTGGTCTGGGCGAGGGCGCCGTCGGTCCAGTTCTCCTCGCGGTAGAGCGGCCAGAGGACCCACGTCTTGTCCGCGCCGCCGGGCTTCACGGAGTGCGTGTAGAACGGTGCCCAACGGTTGGTGACGCGGCCGTCGCCGCCGCGGCCCTGCACGAAGAGCGGCCAGAGGTAGCGGGTCTCGTCGTAGGCGACGGGCGCGGTCTGGTGCAGCGCGCCCCAGAACAGCCACATGTCGTCGCGCAGGCCGGGCGCGCGGCGGTGCGAGAACAGGGGGAAGGAGGCGCGGAGCGAGTCGGTGCCGCCCGCGACGGCGCGGTCGCGTTCGAGCCAGAGGGGCCAGAGCGCGAACCGCGAGCGGGCGGTGGCGCCGCCGTCCTTCGCGCGCTGGCCGTAGAGCGGCCACACGGCCCAGCCGGACTCGCCGCCGCCGTGGATCTCGCGGAAGAACGGCCAGACGATGTCGGTCTCGACGCGTTCGCCCTTCTGCCAGCGGCTGTAGAGCGGGAAGAGGGTGAAATCGATGCGGTCGTTGCCGAAGCGGCGCTTGATCGTGCCGTGGAGCGGAAACAGCGCGCGATAGCTCGTGGCCGGCTCGCCGGTGGTGCGCGAGAAATAGAGCGGCCACAGGTCGAACGCCTTCCAATCGGCGGCCGCCCCCGCCTCGCTGCGGCGGTCGGAGTTGATCAGCGAGAAGAAGTTCCAGCGCGTGCCGCGATCGTTGGTCTCACGGAAGAAGAAGGGGAAAAACAGGTAGTCCTGCACGCGGTCGCTGCCGGCGAACTCGCGATGCAGGAAGAGCGGACGAAAGCCCGAATCGGTGCGCTCGGCCGTGCGGTGCTCGAAGAAGAGCGGGCCGAGCGTGTCGGTGCGCGTGTCGGTGCCGCCGCCGGCGGTCGCCGTGGTGGTGCGCAACGGCCATAGGTTCTCGTCGGCGGCCGGCGCGAGCGCAGCCACCACCAGGCACAGCAGTGCCGTCAACCCCCTCTGCCCAGGTCGAGCCATCGATTGCGTGTAGTTTGTAGAACCGCAGCCAGTCATTCGGTTCCGGTGTCGGGCCGGAGTCGAGAGGCTGACGGATCGTCAGTTGGCTAACGAAGCGACGCCGAGAGGCAATCGCCATATTGGCGGGCGCCCGCGGGCGGTTGATTTGTGGTGGCGGGCGGCGCACAGGCCCGGCGGATGGTCGCGTGACGCGGGCTTGCGCCGCGGGGGCCGGCGGGGTTTGGCTCGGGCATGCGTATCACCGGCGGCAACGCCCGCGGCATCCCGTTGCGCGTCCCGAAAGGCGACGCGACCCGCCCGGCCATGGACCGGCTGCGGCAGTCCGTCTTCTCGAGCCTCGGCGCCCTCGTGGTCGACGTGCGTTTCGTCGATCTCTTCGCCGGCAGCGGCTCGTACGGGCTGGAGGCGTGGAGCCGCGGAGCGAGCGGTGGGGCCTTCGTGGAACAAGGCCGCGAGGCGCTGGAGTGCCTGCGCACCAACCTCGCCGCCGTCGCGAAAAGCCTGCAGGCCGACGCCCGCGCGTGCACCGTGAGCAAGGCCGATGCGCTCACGTGGTCACCGCCCGACGGCGCGCGGGCCGGACTGATCTTCGCCGATCCGCCCTACGCGATGATCGCGGAACAGCCGTCGCGGTTTTTCGCGCAGTTCGACCGGTTGCTCGTGCCCGGCCGGGAGGGGCTGGTCGTGTTCGAGATGCCCGGCGAATTGCACCTCGGCGAACCCGGTTGGGAACTCGTGAAACGCCTCGGCGGCGGCGGCCCCCGCGAGGCGACCGCGTGCTGCTACCGGCGAGGTTTTCGCTTCGCGGATACGTAGTCCGGATCGTTCACCCGCCTTTCCGGCCCGCGGCCCCTCGGCTTGGCGAAGGTCCCTCCGCTCTCCCGAGGTGCTCGATCATGGGCGAAACCGTTGCGGTTTTGCTCTTAGCCCGGACACCCGGGGTGTGATTCGCGGCGCTCAACGAGCTTCCGAAGCGTACCGCCGTCGGAGAGGGTGTGAAGTGTTCGGGCTAAAGCCAGCCCAGCCGCGCCTTGAGGATGGCGACGGCGGCGACGGCGGCTGTCTCCAGCCTCAGGACGCGGGGCCCGAGGTGCACGAGCGTGAAACCGGCGGCGCGCAGCGCGGCGCGGTCGCCGGCATCCCAGCCGCGTTCGGGGCCGAGCGCGAGCCCGGCGGCGGCCGGCGCGGCGGGCAGAGCGAGTTCGGCGAGCCCGGCGGCGGCCTCGTAGTTGTCGAGGGCGAGGCGGAGCCCGTCCGCGTGAAGGTCGGCGAGCACCGCGGCGAGCGGCCGGCCGGAGGTGACGGCCGGCAGGCGCGTGCAGAACGCCTGTTGCGCGCCCTCGACGAGGTGCTCGCGCCATTCGCCGGACGACCAGAGCGTGCTCTGCGCATAGCCGGGCTCGGCGCGGCCGGTGGCGACGAAGTGCAGCGCGCCCACGCCGAGCGCGGTGCACTCCTGGAGGATCTTGCGGGCGGTCTGTGGTCGTGGAAGTCCGATGACGAGCTGCAGCGGCGCGAGCGGCGGCGGTTCGGCGCTGAGCGTGGCGGCGAAGGCCACGGAGCCATCCTCGGGCAGCGCGGTCACGCGGCCCTTGCCACGCGGCCCGTCGATCACGCCGAGGTCGAAGTCGTCGCCGATCGCGCGGCGCAGGACGGTGCGCAGGTGCCGCGCCCGCGGGTCCGCCGCGGGCAGGGCGCGGTCGAGTTCATCGCGACGGAGGAGCAGGAGATTCATCGGGAAGGCGGAAACCGGAGCGCGGCGCTAGCCCGGGACATGACCGTCGTACTGGGGGAGATCGTCGGTGATCTCATGCCAGGGAGCTTTGTCCGCGACGAAGATGTGCGCCGAGGGACGGATGGATGGTTCATCCTGGAGCGTGCCGAGCAAGTTTCCGCTCCGGGACGCTGTGATGGTCGGATTGCATGGTTCGGTTCTGCGTTGCGCGACGTGCAGGGGTGCCACGCCGGGGGGCGGACGTCACTGGGAAATTGTGCCCTCAGGCGGGCCGGGCGCCGTGGTGACTGAGTGGGTTTTGCACTGGCGCGCATATTCGGTCCGCGCGCTTCGGCGGCCGTGAACATCCTCGCCTCATCTCGTAGGAAGTGGCTGGTGGCAGTGGGAATCGTCGACGACCGGTCCGTGCGTTTCTCCTACATCGACAGCCGCACGCAGGAGCGCCGGGGGTGCGTGCTATTGACGAAGTCAACAGCGAGAGATCCGCGGAAAACACAAAGCGCATAGACGGTGGTCCTCGCCGCGTGCCACGTCAGCCCTTCGCCGGTTGAGCCTTCGTCTCCGGTCCACCTCGGGCTTGCCGCGGCCCTGAGTTCATCGAAGGGGTTCAACAAGAGTCATGTGACGGCTTCGCGTCACAGAACTCTCTGGGTTCGGCGCATTTCCTGCCTTCAAGCATGCTTAGGTTCTTTACCGCCATTCAGGACGTTGATCTTAAAGTTAAAATACAACGGAGTGAAGAGGAAGGTCCAAAGGCCATGAAACCACTCGGGGGAACTTCTCCCAGACGAAAGGATTTCGTTCACTCGGTTTCTCGCTTTGAATCCCCATACTAAATACGCGATGTTACTTACTCTATCGACAAAGTTGCTGATCTTGGCAACTGGGTGCGTGTCGTCGACGAAGAGGTAGGCGATGAACAGGAGTAGCGAGAGGTAGCTTACGATAAGGACGAAGGCCATGAACTCGTTAGATATCCTACGCTCACGCTGGCAATGTGCATTCAGGATCTTTGTCTGCCGATTCATGTAGTGTGCGGCATAGACAAAGAAGGTGACGATGCTCAGGCCGACGAGCTTCCACGTGCTCCCCGTCTTCAATTCGGCAATTACAGAGTGTTGCATGATCTTCCTGCCCAAAGTCTCAGGTCTGCCACGCCGAAGCATGGACTCGGTGGTGGAAAACGAGCGTCATAGAGGCGTTGGAAGTGGTGGCTGGTGTGTGCCCGACATGCGAGTGAACTAAGAGGTGGTACCGAGCGCAGCGACATCTGCCAAGTCCTCAATGCGCGAATCCAAAACCCAAGCATTAGACGAAGGCAACTGCGGCGTCGCGAGGCCTGAGGTTTTGCGGGACGCAAAACCTGAGTGGCTGAAGGAGCAAGGAGTGATCTCGCTGCAAGAGAGCTGGACTGCCTACCATTATCCGAAAGGCGCTCCGCGCGTCGTCGAGTGATGGAGACCGGAACCGCCCGGTACGGACCCGTACGCCGGGTGGTGTGGGGGCCGGTGGCTAACTACCACCGGCTACCCGATTCGCCCTCCGCTCTTTTTCCGGATCATCTCCAGCGACTTCATCAGAGGGAAAACGGCTTGGCCCAAGCCCTCGACCGTGACGACTCCGGATGCCGTGAGAAGATGGAGCCGATCAAAATGCTCGGTCTTGTTCCGGGCCTTCGCGGCGTGATCGATATCGATCCACTCGTGACCTGCGATCTCGCTGTACGCGATCTCTCTTCCTTCCCAACTGAGCGCTGAAGGAAAGAGCGTGAGCACCTTCCCGCCGGTGGCGTGAACCGTGACGACCGCCTCGTTCTCGCCGGACTTGAGAACTTCGGCCACGCGCTCTTTCGAGAGAATCGAGCAGTGCCGCAGCGGAAAGCTTCGATGCCACTTCCCGAACTGGATCTCGATCATTTCAGCGGGGCTCATCTTCTGGCGAACGCATCAGCTCAGCCACGCCGAACTGAAGACTTTTGATTGGAAGGCGGACATTATAGAGGCGTTGGATGTGGCGTCTGGTTGAACGAAGCCGCGTCGCGGCGGGAGGGCCGGGGGTGGGCGGAATCGGAGAGTTGAGCTGACGGGAGGCTCATCTGCGGCGGGATCGTGGCGATGTTATGACATCACTACGAGAGCAATTCATCCGCGAACTCACCATCCGTGGGCGTGCCGAGCGCACGATCCAGGGCTACGTCGCCCGCCTGGCGGCGTTGGCCAAACACTACGGCCGGTCGCCCGACCGGCTCAGCGACGAGCAGATCCGCGACTGGCTGGCGTACCTGCGGCGGGACCGGGGCCTGTCGGGCTCGAGTCTGAACGTGGCGACCAACGCGGTGCGGCGCTTCCAGGAATGGGTGCTGGGGCGCCCGCGCGACGAGTGTGTGCGGGGCATCCCGCGGTGCCGTCGCGCGGTCAAGCGCGTGGAGGTCTACGCGCAGAGCGAGGTCGCGGCGATTCTGCAGGGCGCAACGGCCGGCCGGAATCGCGCGTTGCTGACACTGACCTACGCCTGCGGACTGCGCCGCGAAGAGGTGCGACTGCTGCAGATCGGCGACCTCGATGCGCCTCGCGGGCAACTGCGGGTGCGCCGGGGCAAGGGCTCGAAGGAGCGGGTGTTGCCGTTGTCGACCGAGTTGCTCGGGTTGCTGCGGCAGTACTGGCGCGACGAGCGCACGGGCCGGCCCGGGCACGACAGCCCGTGGTTGTTCCAAGGGGTGCGGCCGGGCGAGCCGATGTCGAAGGCGCTGGTCGCGCACGTGCTCAAGCGCGCGATTGCCGCGGCCCAGGTCAAGTGCAAGGGCGGCATGCATACGTTGCGGCACTCCTACGCCACGCACCTGTTGGAGGCCGGCGTCGAGATCACCGTCGTGCAAAAGCTCCTCGGCCACGCCAGCCTCTCGACCACCGCGCGCTACCTGCACGTGACCAATGGCCGGCTCGGGCAACTGGCCGCGCCGCTGGACCTGCTCGCCTCCCTGCCGCGATGACCGGGGACCTCGGCGCGATCCTGCGTGCCGGGTTCGCGGCGGTGCCACCCCGGCACCATGCCACCGTGCGCGCGCTCACGCGTTGCCGCACGGGCGAACTCGGCCACGCCCACACCGCGTGCCCGGACTGCGGGCACGGCGAAGCGTTGCCCCGCGGTTGCGGCAACCGGCATTGCCCACGCTGCCAGGGCCGGCTGGCCCGCGCGTGGCTGGAGCGCCAGCGCTCGGCGTTGCTGGACGCGCCGTATTTCCACGTCGTCTGCACGCTGCCCCACGCGCTGCTGCCGTTGTGCGCCGCCGCACCGCGGGAGTTGTACGCGCTGCTCTTCGCCGCCGCCGCGCAGACGCTCCAGCAGCTCGGACGCGAACGGCTCGGGGGCGAGCTGGGGCTGACGATGGTGCTGCACACCTGGGGCCAACGCCTCGGCCTGCACCCGCACGTGCACGCCATCGTCGCCGGCGGCGCGCTCGACGAGCAGAGCCGCTGGCACCGCGTGAAGTCGCGCCGGTTCCTCCTGCCCGTCGGCGTGATCGCCGCGGTCTTGCGCGGCAAGTTCCTCGCCGGGCTGACCCGGCTGAAGGATCGCGGCGAGGTGCCCGAACCGCCCGGCGGCTGGCCGAAGCTGTGGCGCGAGTTGGGCGAAGCGAAGAAGTGGGTCGTGTACTGCAAGCCGCCCTTCGCCGGGCCGGAGTCGGTACTGGCCTACCTCTCCAACTACACCCACCGCGTCGCCATCAGCGAGAGCCGCATCGAGCACTTCGACCCGCAGGCGGGCACCGTCCGGTTCCATTACCGCGATTATGCCGACAACGGCGCCCGCAAGCACGAGACGATCACCGTCGAGCAGTTCACGCGGCGGTTTTGCCGGCACCTGCTGCCCTGCTCGTTCACCAAGATCCGCCACTACGGCTTCCTCGCCAACCACGCCCGCACCCGCGAGCTGCCCCGCGTGCGCGCCGCCATCGCCAAGGCCACGCGCCGCAAACCACCGCCGCCGGTTCCTGCGCCCGAGCCGCAGTGGAAACCGAAGTGCCCGCACTGCGGCGGCTCCGCCACGATCTGCGCCGCGTTGGTCCTGCCCGGCGGCAAGACCATCGTGCTGCCCGCCGCCGCCCGGCTCGTGCTGTGGAAAACCCGCGCCCCGCCATGATTGCGCCTTCGTCCGCTCCAGTCCGCTCCCGCCTCCTGTGTCATCATCGATCGGTGACGCCGGGGCGGAGCCTGCCCGCGCACGCCGAAAACGCCCCGTCCAACCGCGTTGGGCCGACCGCCAGCCGCGCTCCACGACGCAAGCCGATCCTCCGGCGCCGGCCCGGAATCTCGGCCCGAGCCTTCCGGTGTGCCGAGTCCCACCTACGGACCGGGAACTTTCGCTCTGTATATAACGCCGCCCGCCCGCGGCCTCGTTCAACCGTGATGTAGGTCTCTCGACCCAAGCCCATCCCTACGGCGCAGTCCGCCCCTCGCGACCTACTTCACTATAGGTTAGGCTATTTTTGCAGTCCAACGGGTGCGCCAATCGTGAATAGAAACGGTGTGAGCACCAAGATCCAGAGCGCGATGGATCCGTAGCCGACACAAAGCGATGCGATCGCCAAGCCCTTGGCCGAACTGCTTAGCTCCTTCTTTCTATTCAGCGATATGTGCCCGCAGATGACTCCAGGAATAGATGAGAGAGGACTCAGAAAGACACCAAGACAGGACAGGACCAGCGCAACGGTCGGCAGGACCTCTTTCTGGGAATTTGTGATGGGCGCTGTCATTGAATGTTCTTTCGCCTAACGTCAGAGGTCTGCCGCTCCGGGCACCTGACTGTGCTTGGAAGGCGGACACTCTACCGGAGTTGGCAGTGGTGTCTTGTTGGGCCGGGTTTTCATTGGCTCGGTAAACGGTCTCGATTCCAGTCTATGATCGCAATCTGGCCGCCCTTGCCCAATCGGAAATGGAATGCGCCAGAATCCTCATCACCGCGGAAATCACCCTTCATCACCGGGAAAACCCAGTAGGAATGGTCGGCGAGAAACTGCGACTGCGATGCAAAACACTTCGCAACCCCGGGTGACGCAATACCAACTCCTTCATATCGCCTGGTCGGAACTTCAAACCCCGCCGTGAGCGAAACTCTGTCGGTCGGGCAATCCAGCAAACGCTCTTCTCCCGCTCGCGAAAACAGATAGCCTGCAAAATCGGGATCGAAGCTGGAGCGCGCCCTCAGCACGGCGAGACTCTGCGATACAGGGAACACCCTCACCAACGTATCAAACTTGAATGCCGGTGTCTCGGTCGCCAAGTGCCACGCGGAAACGGAGCCGACTTTCATTTCTGTGGCGTCCCAGCCGATGGCCGTCAGCGCCGCGGCAACCTGTTTCTCGAATTCGTTCATCTTT
>JAHFTC010000094.1 GCA_023269585.1 Opitutaceae bacterium | reverse complement strand
GGTGTTGCGGTCGTAGTAGTTCATCGCGCGCAACGTGGCGAAGAACTCCTCCACCTTCTCGCGCGGAACGCCGAACTTCTCGTTGAGAATGCGCGTGAAGTCCTCGCGGTCGAAGGTCGTGGCGACATCGAACTGCGGGTTGACGAAACGCACGCCGCGCAGCTGTTCGATCGAGTCCGCGATCTCGGCCGTCCAGTATTTGCGGCACGACTTGATCATGCCGATCGGGAAGCCGTGCAGGGAGATGTCGAAGATGTGGCCGCCCTTGCGGCGGAACCAGGTCGCGAGTCCGCCGAGCTGGTAATGATGTTCGAGCAGCAGCACCTTGCGCCCCTGCTTGGCCAGCACGTTGGCGGCGGTCAGGCCGCCCAGGCCGCTGCCGATCACAACTGCGTCGTAGTAGTCTGCAATGCCTTCGAGCTTGTCTCGCGCCATGGTGGAAGCCGCGGACAAGAACGGCCGCCACGGCCGAGGGCAACGGGAAAGCGAAATGGTGGACGGCAAGGGATTCGAACCCCTGACCCCCTCGGTGTAAACGAGATGCTCTAACCGCTGAGCTAGCCGTCCGAAAGCGAGGGCCGACTAAAGGGCGAAGTCGGCGGCCGCCGCAAGGTTTTTGGCGCTGGATCGTGTCGCTGGTCGGCGCAGCCGTTCAGCGCCGGGCGACTGCCCCTCCAAATCACCTGAACCACGGTGCGGGCCAGCTACGAAAAGGGCCGGACGCGAAGTCCGGCCCGAAATCGAAGCGAACAGGGAGCGCCGCTCAGGCCGCCGGCACGCGGAGCAGGCCGCGGGCGATGAGCGTCTCGGCCACCTGGATGGCGTTGAGCGCGGCGCCCTTCCAGAGGTTGTCGCCGCTGACCCAGAACGAGAGGCCGTTGTCGAAGGCAGTGTCCTTGCGGATACGGCCCACGCCGCACTTCACCTTGCGGGTGAAATCCAGCGGGGTCGGATAGAGGCGGTTGGCCGGATCGTCGACGAGTTCGGCGCCGGAGAACGCCGCCACGGCCGCACGGGCCTGGTCGACATCGACGGGCTTCTCGAACTCGGCCGAGACCGAGACCGAGTGCGCCTGCACGACAGGCACGCGCACGCAGGTCGCCGAGACCTTCAGGTCCGGGAGGCCCATGATCTTGCGGCTCTCGAGCATCATCTTGTTCTCTTCGCCGGTGTAGAGGTCCGGGCCGAAGGTATCGACTTGGGGGATGCAGTTGAAGGCGATCTGGTAGGGATAGACCTTCTTCACGATCGGCGCGCCGGTCTGGAGGGCCTTGACCTGCGAGGCGAGTTCACGAATCGCCTCGGCGCCGGTGCCGGACACCGACTGGAAGGTGGAGATGATCACGCGCTTGGCGGTGAACAGCTGGTGCAGCGGCCACAGGCCCATGAGGGTTACGGCGGTCGAGCAGTTCGGGTTGGCGATGATGCCCTTGTGGCGCGCGAGCTGGTCGGCGTTGATCTCCGGCACCACGAGCGGGATGTCGGCCTCCATGCGCAGGGCCGAGCTCTTGTCGATGACGACGCAGCCCGAGGCCACGGCGTCCTTGGCGAAGGCACGGGTCACCGAGCCGCCGGCGGCGAAGAAGCACAGGTCGAGACCGGCGAACGCGCCGTTCTTGGCCTCCTGCACCACGAGCTTCCGGCCGAACACCTCGACGGTCTTCCCGGCGCTGCGCGCCGAGGCGAGCAGCCGGATTTCCGCGATCGGGAAATCCCGCAGCTCGAGCAACCGGATCAACTCTTGACCGACGGCGCCAGTGGCCCCGACGATGCCGACATTGTAAGCCTTCTTCATGGTGATGGATTCAGAATTGGAACTGCTGAGCGATAAGTGCGCCTCGCTGGGGATCAAGCCCACAGTCCGGCTCCTGCTGGTTTCCCTCAACGGGCAGACGCTCCGATTTTTCGAGGGCGGCCGCCTCACGAAGACCTTTGTCGTCTCCACCTCGAAGCGCCCGGCCTCCAACGTGAAGGGCTCGCTGGGCACCCCGCAGGGGCTGCATACGATCGCCGAAAAGATCGGTGCGGGCTCGCCGCCGGGCATCGTCTTCAAGGGCCGGCGCAGCACCGGCTTCCACTACCGCGAGCATCACCCCGCCGAGGGCGACGGCGATTTTGTCACGTCGCGGATTCTCTGGCTGCGCGGCCTCGAGCCGGGCGTAAACGCGGGTGGCGAAGTCGATTCGCACGGACGCTACATCTACATCCACGGCACCAACCACGAGGCCGAGCTCGGCCGCCCAGCCAGCCACGGCTGCGTGCGCATGGGCAACCTCGACATCGTCGAACTCTTCGAACACGTGCGCACCGGCGACCTCGTCTGGATCGGGTCGTAGGCGCGGATCCGACCTGCGCCCCGGGCGGGAAGAACTGAGGCGCCCCGGCGCGCGCGTTTCCGGATCTCGATTTCCCGGACGACAGACGGTCACGAAGAACACAACGGAACTCTGGACACAGAAAGAGCCGGGCCCGAGTGCGCGGGGATGATGGTTCACTGGGCGCGCGTTTCGCCGCAAAAAAGCCGGCGGCCGTTTCCGGCCGCCGGCGGGGTCCCTACCCTGTCCACCTCTCACCTGCCCAACGGAGAATCGTCTACCAAGTCGTGATGCGTCCGCGACGGACCACCGTGCGGGCCGTACGCGTCGCGGACACCGGGTCGCCCACGGTGAGCGCGTACCCCTCGTCGGCGCCGGGGGTCAGCGCGCTGGTGGGCGGCAGGCCCTCGCCATGCCCGGCCAGTTGCGCCATCCGGGTGTAGAGCTCGCCCACCAGCTTGCGCTCGGGATCGAGCGTCGAGTCGAAGTCGCCGGCGAGCAACGTGTCCAGTTCGCGGAGCAGGCCGTACGCCTTCTGCTGGTTGTTCTCGGTGAGATGCGCGGTCATCGCCGCCTTCAAGGCGAGATACTCGCTGACGAGCAGCCGGCCGCGGGTGAGCCCGGCGCTCGCGACGGCGGCGTCGACGAGCGGGAGCGAGAACGTCGCGGTCTTCGGCGCGGCGGCTCCGATCTCACGATACGAGAGCTCCACCGTGGCGAGCGGCCGGCCCGCCACATCGCGGCGCGCGGGGAGATCCTCGCCCTCGGGGGCGAAGGCCGCGTAGATCGCGCCCCGCCGCCGGCTGAGAAACACGGTCGTCACCTGGAAGCGCACAGCCCGGTCGCCCTCCCACTGGAGCATCTCGCCGGGGATGCCGTACACGCCCACCAGCCGCAGCCCGGCTGCCGGGCGGATCACCACGTCGAGATCGTGGGCGAGCTCCGTCACCATCGTGTCGAGCTCCTCGGTGAACGTCTTCACCATCGCGGCCTCGTCGGGGAAGAAGAACAGGTTGCCGCCGCGCACCGCGCTGACCTTCGCCGCCAGTTCGGCGCCGAACTGCACCCCGACCCCCACCGTCGTCTGGCCGATGCCGTCGTGCGACGCCGCCGCCATCAGCCCCATGAACCCCTCGGCGCTGGTGTCGCCAACATTCGGACGCTCATCGGTGAACTGCATCACGCGGGTGGTGCCGCGGAAGCCGGCCTTGCTGTTCCGGGCGAGCTCGAAGCCGACCTTCAGCCCCGCCTCCATGTTGGTCGATCCGGCGCTGTAGATCGCATCGATCGCCGTGCCGATCGCTTCGCGGTTCTCCGCGGTCGTGCGCAACGGCTCGAGGTGGACATGCGCGCGATCACCGTAGAGCACGATGGAAAGCTGGTCGTCGGGCCCGAGTTGCGTGAGCACCTGCCGCAGGCACTGCTTCACCAGCGCCAGCGGCGGACCGTTCATCGAGCCCGACTTGTCGACAACCGCGACGAGGTTGACCGGCGCCCGCCGCCACGTGGCCGGATCGAGCCCGGACGAAAGGCCGATCTGACCGAGATACTTCACCTCCGGTTTGGTCAGAAGACTGGTGCCCATCGCCTCGCCGGTGAGGATGAAGAGGTCGCGACTTGTGCTGTGGCACGCCAGAGGCAGGTCGTATTCGCTGAACAGGCCCTCGGGCGTGATCGTGTTGGGGTGCGGGAAATCGCCGGAATCCACGCCGTCGCGGAAAAACTGGACATCCTTCGCGCCGCCCACGGTGGCGCCGAGATTGTTGAGCGTCGTGCTGACCCGGCATCCGGCCAGCGTCGTGGCCGCGGCGTAACCCGTGCATTCGACTGCGGTGACCTCGAAGGGACTGAGGATGATGACCTCCTCCTCCTTTTCGTCCTGCTTGGGCGGCTCGGCCTGGAGCAGGACGAACGGGGAGAGGACGAGGCTGGTGAGGCAGGCGGTGGCAAAGTGGCGACGAGTGGCGGTTTTCATGATGATGGCGATTTCGGGGTTCGGTTGCGTTGTATCGACGGTCCCGAGATTACCAGCCGCGGCCCGCAAAGTCGTCACGGCCATGTAAGACTTTGTCAGAAGTTTCCCCGCAATTTGTCAGGAGTTGTCAGGTCCGTGGAAAACCGCGCGCTGGGTTTTCCGGCCGGCGCTCGTCAACGCGCGCCGAAGCCAACCACACCGAAGAGACCGCGAGTCGACGCCAATGGACGCGAAGGCGTCCGGGAGGAGAAGTTCAACGCTCGAGAGCGGGACCCGCGTCACCACTGGTTCGATCCATCAATGCCCGCCGCCTTCATTCGCGTGGATCCGCGTCGCTTCGCGGTTCGCTCGAATCGGCCGAGCCGTGGGCTTCACTACGCGGGGCTCAACCGCCTCGACTCACTGCGCCCGCCGCGCTTCCGTCCACTCGTCGGCAAAGCGCTGGGCGAGCTGCGCCAACGCCGCACCAACATTCTCGGGGTTCGCCGTCACCCCACCCTTCTGCTGCGCCCAAGTGACCGCCGGCACCGTCACCAAAGTCCGGTTCACCCGCGGCGGTTTCACGGGTTCGCGCAGCTGCAGATCAAGGATGTAGAAGTAGCTCGTGCGCCCGCTCTGGCTCACGTTGGCGGAGATCTCGAGCAGCGGTGCTTCGGGCGTCCGCTCCAACATCGGCGGCGGGATGATCCGTACGCCCGCCGCCTCGAGCGGCTCGCGCACCGCCGCGATCAGCTCGGACTCCGTGAGCCCGAGCTTGGCGCCATCGGACGAGAGGCCGCGCACAACCACGCCCACCGCGGGCAGGTTCTGCAGCACACTCATCTCGCCGGACTGGGCGACCAGCGAAGCCCCGCTCCAGAGCAGGGAAAACAGCACGATAGGCAGCAGGCGCATGGAGCGGGACATGGTCATGAGCTTTCCGCGACGAGCCAGTCGAGCCGGCAGGCGGCGCCGTCGTCGAGCGCCAGCAGCCGCACCAACGCCTGCAGCACCGGGCGCGCCTCCGCCGCGAATTGCCACGGCGGATTGAGGATCGCCAGCCCGCAGCCGCCCAGGCCGACCTCCGCGGCCTCGCCCTGCACCCGCAACTCCGCGACCAGCGTCGGGGCGAGGCGGCGCTCGCGCACCGGCAGGAAGAGCGGCGCCGTGGACGCGCGGCCGCTGATCGGGTACCAGACGGCGAATACGGCCGCCGGGCTGCGCCGCAGCCCCTCCTCGACGGCCACCGCGACCCGTTTCATCTCGTCGGCCGCCTCGAACGGCGGATCGATCAGGACCAGCGCGCGTTTTTCCAGCGGCGGCAGCATGGCGCGGGGCGCGCCGTAGCCGTCGCTCCGGTGAACGCGGCATTTGCGGGCGAAAGCACATTCGCGTTCAAGCGCCTCGGCCTCCTCCGGCTGAAGCTCGCAAAAGGCGCACCGATCCTCCGGCCGCAGGAGCGGGAGCGCCAACAACGGGGAACCGGGATAGAACCGCAGTGTGTCGTCTTCCGCACCAGCGGCGCGGTTGAACGCGCGCACCGCCGCCACGTAGTCGGCCAGAGCCGGGGGAAGATCGTTCGCGCCCCACAACCGGCCGATGCCCTCGGGCCACTCCGGCGCGCGCCCGCCGCCATCGGCTCGTGCGAGATCGTAGCGCCCGCGGCCCGCGTGGGTGTCGAGCAGGAGGAACGGCTTGGGCTTGCGCTGCATCGCCCGCACGAGCTCGCGCAGGAGCACATGCTTGAAGACGTCGGCAAAATTGCCCGCGTGGAACGCGTGCCGGTAGTTCATCGCAGCGCGAAACCCGTCGGCACCGGCACCTTCACCACCGTCTTGCGGACCAGCACCGGCTGGGAATCCGCCAACCGCAGGCAGGGCATGTGTCCGTCGGGCGGAAAGAGGATCGCCAATTCACCCGGCACCAGCCGCAGCTTCGAGGCGAAATCCGAGTCGGCGTACTTCACCAGATCCTTGTCCGGCACGTAGTCGACCGCCATCCGCAGGCGCTCGATGCCGAGCACCTCGATCGCCTCCTCGCCCTCGACCAGCGCCTGCACGTCGATGTACCGGCGATGCGATTCGAAGAAGCAGTCGCCCCGGGTGCGCGTGCGGTACACCGACTCCATCGCATAGACGCCGTTGCGCAATTCCTGGCGGCGGGTGTCGCCTTCGGCCATGGCCAACAACCCCGCGTGCTCCGGCGTGCCCTTGGTGAAGCAGTGCCGCACATATTCGAAGGCCTCCGCGAAGAGCGGAAGTTCGCGGAAGAGTTCGGAAAGATCGCCGTACGAGCCAAAGACCGCCATGGTGGGCGGATACGTTCCGGCCCACCCGCGCAGTCTCAAGCTAATTCCGGCCGGCGCCCCGCCCGCGCACGTCGCTCGGCGCTCGTCGCTCGTCGCCCAACGGGAAAACGGCGCCGCTCCCGGATCCGCTTCGATCGCGCGGGGCTTGCCACGCCCTTGTGGAGCGTTGTCGTGGGCGCCGTGGCCCACCCGCTTCCTCCGCGCACCCTCCCCGCTCTGCGTCGCGCCCTGCTCACCTGGTTCCGCGCGCACCGGCGCACGTTGCCGTGGCGGGAAGCGCCGTCGCTCTACAAGACGGTCGTGAGCGAGTTCATGCTTCAGCAGACGCAGGTGAAGACCGTGCTGCCCTACTTCGCGCGCTGGCAGGAACGCTTCCCCGACTTCGCCGCGCTCGCCGCCGCGCCCGAGAACGAAGTCGTGAAACAGTGGGAGGGCCTGGGCTACTACTCGCGTGCGCGCAACCTCCACAAACTTGCCCGCGCCGTCGCCGCCATGCCGGCCCCGCCGCGCACCGCCGCCGCATGGCAGGAACTCCCCGGCATCGGACCGTACACCGCCGCGGCCATCGCGAGCATCGCCTGTGGCGACCGCGTGGCCTGCGTCGATGGCAACGTGGCCCGCGTGCTCGCCCGCCTCTCCGCCGACACCACCGCCTTCGCCTCCGGGTCGGACCTCGTGAAACACTTCCGCCCGCTCGCCGCGGCCGTGCTCGAGGCCGAACACCCGGGCGAGTGGAACGAAGCGATGATGGAGCTCGGCGCCCTCGTCTGCACCCCACGCGCGCCCACCTGCATCGTGTGTCCATTGCGGGAGCACTGCGCCACCGCTGAGCCGGAAGCCGCCTCCGCCATTCCGCGACTGGAACGGCCCAAGACCGAACGCCTCCATGTCGTCCGCCTCTGGTGTGTGCGCGACGGCCGCCTGCTGCTGCACCGCGCCGCCGCCGGGTCGCGCCGGCTCGCCGCGCTGCACGAGTTGCCCGCCGCCGCAGACCTCGGTCTCGACGATGCCACCGTGCAACGCGGCGAACTCCTGCTGCGTCGCTCGCGCAGCATCACCCGCTACCGGATCGAGGAATCGATCCACCGCGCTCCGACGGACATCGCGGCCCGCGTTGGCGCCGAAAAACAAAACAGCGCCGCGGGTGCGGCGCTGCACTGGGTGTCCTTGGCGGAGCTGGAGAGCATCACGCTCTCGGGTCCGCATCGGCGCTGGGTGCGCGAGCTGCTCGCGCACCCCTGACCGCGGGCGGACTATTTCCCGCCGAGCAGTTTCTCCAACAGCTTCTCGAGCGCATCGCCGCGCAGGTCGGTGGCGACGATCTTGCCCTCGGCGTCGACCAGGTAGGTCGTCGGAATCGATTCCACGCCGAACTTCTCCGCGAGAGCGTTGGCGCCCTCGTAGATCTGCGGCCACGGCATCTTTTTCTCCTCAACGAATTTCTTCAGCTCGGCCTCGTCGCGATCGAGGCTGACCGCGACCACCGCGAAGCCCTTGGCGTGGAACTTCTCGTACGCGGCGAGCACGTTCGGGAGCTCTTCGCGGCACGGTGGGCACCACGTGGCCCAGAAATCGACCAGCACGACCTTGCCCTTGAGCGCAGCGGTCGAAACCGCGGTACCATCGATCGCCTTGCCCTCGAGACCGGGGAACGCGGCGCCCACGACGAGCGCGCTGCTCGCGGTGTCGGCCTTGCGTTGCCGCTCGATGGCCGCGAGCAGCTCATCAGACTTCTTCGCGAGCTCGGAGGTGGGCTGCTCGGTCTTGACGCGGTTGACGATCGCCACGGCCCCGTCGAAGTCCCGGGCCGCGACCGCCTTACGCAGGGAGCTCAGGACCCGTTCCTGGGAAATCTGCGCGAGAATCTCGTCGGACTTGGTGGCGAACTCGGTTGTCGGATACTCGGCCTTGAACCGGCGGACGATGGCCTCGCCCTGCTCGAAATCGTCGAAGACCTGCAGGTAGAGCAGCGCCTTCGTCCAGAGCACGCCGGCCTTCTCGTCGGCGGCCGCCTCGGGATGTTTCGCAATGATCGCCTCGAACTGCGCCATGTCCGCGGCGAGCTCGGCCGGGGGCAGCACACCGTCCGTCGCCTTCAATTTCGCGGTGATGTTGCCGACGAGTTGCTCCAGGTCGGCGAGGATCGGCGTTTTCTCGGCGGGGGCCGCGGGCGGAGTTGCGGGCGGGGCGGGAAGCGTGGCGGCATCATCGCCGGCAGCGCGAAGGGAAACAGCGGCGCCGAGGCCAAGGACGGCCAGCGCCAAGAGACGGAATCGGTGGTTCATGCGGGTAGAAGAGGGAATCAGCCAGGAAGGAGCGCTTCGAGACGCCGCCGCGAGGCCAGCACCTCGTCCGCGGTCACCTTCGGTCCGTACTCGAGGACAAACACTTGTTCCGGACGGAAGAAGCGGGACACCATGGTGAAATCGATTGTTCCGCTGCCCAACGGCTGATGATCGCGCCCGAAGGTGTCGATATCGTGGAGGTGGAAGCCCAGCAATTGCGCCGCGTTCTGCGTGAGCTGCTGCTCGTGGTTGGCCAAGCCGGCGCGCTGCTTGAGCTGCGCATGTCCGGTGTCGTGCCAGTAGCCGGCGACCCCCTGCTTGGTCAACCCGGCGAGCAGTTCGCCGAAACCATCGTCGAGCGGCAGTTCCTCGATGCGCTCGCGGTTCTCGAGGCCCAGGCGAATGCCGCGCTCCTCGGCATAGGGCAGGATCTCCTCAAGACTCGCCTTCACCTGCGCCCACTGGCGGGGCATGCGCTTGCGGATCCGGGCCATCGTCTTGTCGCGCAGCGCGATGTACTCCGGCGCCTCGGCGGAGAACGCCTCGCCTTTGTCCCGCAGATAGTTGCGGTATTTTCCCAGCGGGCTGAACCAGAAGAAGCCCACCGCCCCGAGGTGGAGCACCATCACCCGCGCGCCGACCTGCTTGGCGAAATCCAGCGTGCGCTTCGTGTGCCGCAGCCACTGGGAATGCTCCCGATGGTCGCAGACGGAGGGCATGTAGATGTTCGGCGCCGGCGAGGTGTACCCGGTCGGCAGCGGGCAGAAATTGTGCACCGAGGAGACCTTGATCACACCGGCAGCGATCGCCTTCAACACCCCGGGAACCAACGACACGCGGATCCCGTGGCTGAGTTCCACCCATTCGAAACCCAGCCCCGCCACCTCCCGCAGCATCGTGTGCCCATCGGTGTGCCGATGGGACAGCCAGCTGGTGGAAAGAGAGAGAACCGGTTTCACGCGGGGATGCGGTGTCACGGAACTGTCATGCTGGGTGCGGGGCAAGCCTCTTCCCGGCGTTTCCCGTGCACAAAAAAACGCCGGTCTTGCGACCGGCGTTGGGAAATCGGGCTTCGCTTACTGCGCGTAGCGGGCGCGAAGCATCGCGGTGAAGGCCGCGACCTTGTTCTTCCGGCGACGCTTCTCGCAGGGCTTCTCGTAGTAGCGCTTCGCACGGACATCATTGATGATGTTTTCGCGCTCGAGCTTCTTCTTCAACCGGCGGATCGCACGGTCCACCGGCTCGTTCTTGCGGATCTTGATCTCGATAGGCATGAGGAAAGGGAAAGGTACTGTCGGGAAAAACCGCGAGGAAGCCGGGTGCCCCGCCCGCGGTCAACGCCTTTTTTCGCCAGCGTCAGAAAAGGTCACGATCCGCCCCGTGTTGCCGGCGCGATTCCGAGCAGATGCCAATACCGGCCGCGGCGCACCTCGACCGCCGCCACCCCCTGCATCTCCTCGTCGAAGCGCGCCCGTTTCCGCTCGGAGACGACGAGCACGGCCCCGCGCGGATACAGCCCCGCCGCGACCCGCTCGCGAAACTCCGCCGGCGTCCACGTCTCGAATTTCCCTTTGGGGCCGATCGCGATGCGCTCGGGCACGGCATCGCGGCCGAGCCCGAGGTAGAACGTCACACCGTGGTTCGTCGCCTCGTCCCAGAACACGATCGGCGTGCCCGGCGGACGCGTCGCCAGTTCGGCGCGGATCTCGGCACTGAGGGCCGCCATGTCGCGGCGGCTCGTGAGGTGGCCGGCCACGCCCTTGATCGCAACAAACACCAAGATCGAGGCCATGGTCACGTTGCGAAAGGCCCGCCACGACACGCGGTTGGCGAGCACGCGCCCCACGATCAGTGCCAACGGCACCACCAGCGGCAGCACGTAGAGGTGGAGCTTGCTGCGCGAGAGACAGAACACGATCAGGGGAAGCACCACCCAGCCGACGAGCAGCAGCCGCGCATCGCGCGCCCGCCAGAGCGCGCGCCACTGCGCTGCGCGGCGCCAGCCGCCACGCCCGAACGCCACCACCAGCGCCCACACGCCGAACGCCCCGCACGCACCCAAGAGCACGGGACCGTAGATTTCGAGCACCTTGTACCATTCGCTGTTGTGGCCCGCCTTGCTTGCCACGCGCGCCACGATCTCGGTGCCGATGTAGTAATCGAGCAGGTCCGGATGCCGGTACAGCATCACGAGATACCACGGCAACGCCACCGCCGCGAAACAGAGCAGGCCGAGCGGGTGGCCCAACGGCACGCGCCGCGCGCGCGGTTGCAGGAAGTTCCACGGAATCATCGCCAGCAGCGGCAGCAGCGCCGGCGGGCCCTTGATCAGAAACCCGAGGCCCCACCCCGCCCACATCGCGTAGGTGAACCGGCGGCGCTTGCGCTCATCCGCCTCCGTCGCCGCGAACACGAACGCCGCTCCCGCCAACGCCTCCGCGGCGGTGAGATAAATGTCGGTCGTCACCACGTACGCACCGAAGACGGGGAAACCGAGTGCGAACGCCATGCCGGCAACCAGCCCGACGCGTTCGCCCCACAACCGCCGGCCGAGCGCGCCCACGCACCACGTCGCGATGAGCAGCGCCACCACGCCGGGCAATCGCGCGCCCCAGGCATTCACCCCGAAGACCTGCATGCCCGCCGCCGTGAACCAGTATGCCGCCGGCGGCTTCGTCCAGTGCGGCAGGAACTCGAGCGACGGCTCCATCCAGTTTCCGCTCACGATCATTTCGCGCGCACACTCGGCGTAACGCGTCTCGCTCGTCTCCTTCAGCCCGCGCGTCCCCTGGAAGGCGAGACCCACCAACAGCGCCACGAGCAGCGGCCACCAACGGGCATGACGGGACCACTGGTCGGTTGAGCCGCGCGGAGCGGTGAGTGACGAAAACGAGGAAGGCATGGGGGCGGACATCGTGAATGGACGCCGGGCACGTCGGACAGATTGGGCGGCACGGCGGGATAACTGGATGCCGGCGCCTCGCCGTCGGCAAGCCCGCAGCGGATGAATTCGGGGCCACCACCCGCGCGGCCTCACCCGTCAAATCGCCGCGAAAACCCCATCGGGCCCACATGCCATTTGCGCTCGAAAACAGGCCGCGTGAACTCGCGCCGTATCCGATCGCATGACGAAGCCGAACTCCGCCCACCCACCCTTCTGCCGGCGCCTCGCCCTCGCACTCGGCATGGTCGTCTCCATCACTTCGGCCCCTGCGCTCGTCGACGCCAACAAGGACGGCATCTCGGATGTCTGGGCCGCCCGCTACCCGACCGCCGGCGCCCCCTCCGCCGATCCCGACGGCGACGGCCTCAACAACCAGACCGAGTCCGTCGCCGGCACCGACCCGCGCTCCGCCGCGGACCGCCTCGCCAACACCATCGAACTCGATCCCGGCACCATCTATTCCAGCTTCACCAAAGGCGACTTGGTCGCGCGCTGGCGCGGGGTCGTGGGGAAACGCTACCGCCTCCAATCCAGCACCGATCTCAAGAACTGGGGCACGGTTAACCAGCTCGTCTGCGTCGACCCGGACTGCCGCGTCACCCTCCGCCCCACCTACTCCACCGATACCGCCCCCGCCCGCCACTGGCGGGTCGTCGCCCTCGACCACGACAGCAACAACGACGGCGTCACCGACTGGGAACAGCTCCAGCTCGGCACCGATCCCTGGGCCGGTGCCCGCACGACGCTGGCCAGCCCGTTGTTCCCCTTCGCCCTCTGCTTCGCCAACGCCAACTGGTCGATCGAGCCCGCCGCCCAGATCACGATCGCCCAAAAAGCCGGATACAACGGGCTCGCGCTCTCGAGCTACGACGTCAACGCCACCCGCCTCAAGCAGTTCGCCGACCACGCCGACGTCCAGTCCGGCAAGTTCCGCATCCCCGCCATCCTCTGGTGGGCCGACAGCAATCCACTCACCACCGATTTCATCTCGAAGACGTTGGACCCCGTCCTCGACCAACTCGTTCGCATGGACTGCGCCCTGTGGGTCGTCATCGCGGGCACCCACGATGGCGCCGGCCGCGCCGCCGCCCTGGCGAAGCTCCACACCATCGCCGACCGCTGCGCCGCGAAAAACGGCCGCCTCGTGCTCTATCCCCACGCGGGCACCACCTTCATCACCACCGCCGAGGCGTTGTCGCTCTACCGCGACCTCGCCGCCCTCGGCCACCCGGAGGTGCGCCTCTCGATCCATCTCTGCCACGAGCAGGCCGCCGGCAAGATGGCACAGATCGCCACCACTGTCGCCGACGCCGCGCCCTACCTTGTCATCGCCTCAATCGACGGCTCCAACAACGGCGGCGACATCAAGCCGCTCGATCAGGGCACCTACGACCCCACTCCGTTCCTGAAGGCGCTCGCCGACGCCGGCTACACCGGGCCGATGACCCTCCACACCTACAACCTCGGCGACCCGCGGCTCGACAACCACCTCGTCCGCTCCCGCCTTCGCTGGAACCAGCTCGTCGCCGCACCCAAGCCTTAAGCGAGCCACCCGATCCCGTCCGTTCTCCGCCATGAGATCCCACGTCTTCGCCCTCACCCTCGCCTGCGCCCCCGCCCTCCTGGCCACCGTCGACCGCGACCACAACCACATGTCCGATGTCTGGGCCGCGGCCTACCCGGCGGCAGCCAGCCTCGACGGCGACGCCGACGCCGACGGCGTATCCAACCAGCTCGAAGCCCTCGCCGGCACCGATCCGCTCAATCCGAACAGCCGCTTCTACACCACGTTCACTCCGGACGGGAACGGCAACTTCACCCTGCGTTGGCCCGGCTCGCGCCACAAACGCTACGTCATCGAGAACTCCACCGCCTACGAGAAGAGCTGGCGGGACGGCAACGAAACCATCCCCGGTGTCGACGCGGAGATCTCCCGCATGGCCATCTCCGCCGCCTCCGCCACCACGCCCGCTCGCGCGATCCGCCTCCGTTTCCTCGAGGTCGACCAGGACTCCGACGGTCTCTCCAACTCCGAGGAGCTGCTCCTCGACACCCGTCTCGACAAGAAGGACACCGACGCCGACGCTCTGCCCGACTACTGGGAGGCCGCCTACGGCGCCAACCCCCTCGTGTCCGACGCCGACCGCGACCTCGACGGCGACGGTTTCTCCAACCTCGCCGAGTATCGCGGCGGCACCGACTGGCGGAAGCGCGAACCCGTCCTTCCCGGCGGCCCCCGCATCTTCTGGGCCTCCCAGCCCGTGAAACCCGACGAGACCATCCTCGCCACCACCGGCGGCACCGACCTCGACTCCACCGCCGAACTCGCCGTCCTCGCCAACACCGCCGCCGGTCTCCCGCCCGGCACCGCGCCGGCCCCGACGGACTGGACCGCTCTCACCCCACATACCGCCACCCCGCGCAGTGTCACCGTCACCGTACCCAACAACTGGGCCCAAGGCATCTACGCCCTGCGCGTGACGCGCGCCGGCACCACCAGCCCCGCCAAGTTCGTCAATCTGCCCGACCCCTGGTTCGTCCAGGGCGACCAGGGCGACACCGCCACCCCCGGCGGCTCGTTCGTCGTCGCGGGCACCTGCCTCGCCTTCCCCGGCAAAACCCCGCGCGCCGTGCTCCTGCGCACCGGGCACCCGGCGGTCGAACTCACCAACCCGTCCCGCGTCGGCACGCTCGCGCCGAAGACCGGTGGCACCGCCAGCACCGGTTTCGCCCTGCGCTACACCGTCCCGGCCGAAACCCCGGAGGGCGAATACGCCTTGTACCTCCATAACGGCTGCGGCGGCCCCGCCGGCTGGGTGAAGTTCACCACCACGATCGAGACCCCGATCACGACCGTCACCGTGCGCGCCGCCGAGGTCTGGCCCGACACCACCTACGAGCTCACCGCCATGCCCGGCGCCACCGACGACGCCCGCTTCGCCGCCGCCCTCGCCCAGGTGAAGACCAACGGCGGCGGCCGTATCCACATCCCCGCCGGCACCTACACCCTCACCCAACGTCTCGTCCTGCCGCGCCGCACCGTCCTCGTCGGCGACGGCCCCTCCACGAGCATCGTCAAATGGTCCGTGAACCCGCCGCTCTCCGATGCGCACTACGCGGCGCTCGACGCTCTCGTGCACGGCGAGCGCCTGTACACCGGGCTCGCGTTCCTGCACACCTTCGCCCTCGAGGATCTGAAGCTCCAGTCCAGCGACACGTTCACCGGCAAACTCGTCATGCGCAACGGCACCGCCGAGCCGGGCTGGCTCCGCAACACCCACCTCGTCGTCCCCACCCCGCCCCTCTCCGGCGGCTCCCCCACCGCCCTCTACATGCAGGACGCCGCCAACACCTTCATCGACGGCTGCCTCTTCCAATCGCCCAACCACTGCCTCTACGCCCTCCGCCAAGTCACCTACATCCGGATATCCGGCTCCGTGTTCCAGTTCCGCGGTATGAACATCTCGTTCAACGGCGCGGGCCACAACCACGTCATCTACGACAACGTCTTCGAGGTCCACGGCTCGCCCGAGGAGAACGGCTGGCTGCGCCACACCGACTCCGTCCCCAACCCCGGCTTCTTCTTCGCCAGCTTCAAGAGCCAGCCCTACTGCCGCGACCTGCTCCTCGCCAACAACTGGAGCGAGAACAAACTGGAGAAGTTCATCGTAGCGGAGAAACGCACTGAGAATTACTCGGTCCGCAATTTCGTCGGCTACTCCACCGACGGCACCAACGGCGGCTACACCGGACCGATCACCTCCGTCACCAGCACCACCCTCGTCGTACCCGGCACCATCGGCACCTACTCCGCCGTCAACCGCGCCCCCAACTGGGAAGGCGCCGTCGTCCAGATCCTCGGCGGCCGCGGCGCCGGCCAGTGGCGCCTGGTCGTCTCCGCCCCGGCCGGCGGCAACACCATCACCATCGACCGCCCGTGGGACATCGCCCCCGACACCACCTCCACCGTCGCGCTCAACGAGTTTCTCGGCCGAACGCTCTTCATCGACAACAACTACGCCGCCGAGCCGCTCCACCAGGATTACTACTGCACGCTCGACAGCATCAAGGCCTCCAACTCCTACGGCGTCGACCAGCACCCCTTGGCGGACACGACGACCGATCCCGTCCCCAACGCCGCCGTCCCCTGCTGGACCGGCCGCCACTACGAAGGCACCATGCCCGGCTGGCATCTCCAGGTGCTCGACAACACGATCAACCGGGGCGCGACGACCCACTTCCAGACCGGCGTGGTCGAGCCCACCGTCGGCTATGCGGGCGAGGTCGGCACCGCACACGTCTACCGCAACAACCGCAACCGTCTCGCGAATCCCTTCACCATCAAGGTCGCCACCGAGGACGGGTCGTTCGCCGGCATCCTGATCGAGCGCAACACCGTCGACTCGATCCTCCTCGAAGGCCGCCTCAAGTCCAAGGTCTGGGCCGACCACCCCTTCGCCGTATCCGGAGTTCTCCTCCGCAAGAACACCCTGCCCGAGTCGACCGCCCCCGCCCCGATCAACCCCGGCAGCACCGACATCCCCGCCAAGCCCACAGGCATCATCCCCGGCACAGTCGTGATCCCCTGAGCGCCCGCCATCCCCTCAACGGCCCGCTTCTCCACCCTCCGCCCGGTGGGTCGG
>JAHFTC010000093.1 GCA_023269585.1 Opitutaceae bacterium | reverse complement strand
GATCTCAACCGACAGATCGGCCGGATCGAGGTCGTCAATCCCGGCACCGCGGTCGATTTGCGCGACCAGCGGCAAGCCAAGCTCGAGGAACTCGCCAAGTTCATCAACTTCACGACGGTCCAGCAAAGCGCCGGGCAGGTCGCGCTTCAGGTCTCCGACAACGGTGGCGGCACTGTCGATCTGCTCGATCTCTCCGTGGTGCCTGGCGCGTTGAGCCGTTCGGGCGGGGACTATGTCTGGACGCCCACCACCGGCCCCGCGCAGACGCTGGCCCTGACGGGCGGCACCCTCGCCGGCTACCAAGAGGTCGGCGCGAGCGTGCAGGCCTACCGCGATGATCTCAACACGTTCGTCGGCGCCCTCGTCACCCGGGTCAACGCGGCGTACACGAATGGCGGCACCAACACCAACGGCGTTTTCTTCAACGCCGCCAACCTCACCGCCGCCACCATCTCGCGTACGGCCACGGCGACGACCGTCCTGGCCGGCGACGCCGGCGGTCCTTCCGGCGCCAACGACCGCGCCCTCGCGGTGGCCGCCCTGGCCAAGGACAACACCTTCAGCGGCGGCACCCCCGCCCAGTCTTTCTCGAAGATCGTCACCCGGGTGGCCCAGGACCTGTCCGTGGGCAACTCCCGCGCGGAGGACCAAGCCTCGCTCCAAGCGGTGCTGAAGGCGCAACGCGGTTCATACGGCGGCGTCTCGCTCGACGAGGAGACCGCCGACATGATGCGCTACCAGCGCGCCTACCAGGCCTCGGCAAGGATGATGGGCGTGATCGACGAACTCCTCAGCGAAGTCATGAATACCCTGGTGCGGTGAGGCTGAGCTCCCTTCCAACCCATTGTTCCCATGCTGCGTGTAACCTCGAACTCTCTGGCCGCCCAACTCACCAGCGACCTTACCCGCCTCTCCTCCAGCCAGAGCGCGCTCACGCGCCAGATGGCCACGGGACGCCGGCTCAACAACCCCGACGACGATGTGCCGGCCACCGGGCGGGTGATGAGCTACGAGAGCGAGAAACGCGCGTTGCAGCAGTACGAGCGCAACGCGCAGCGCGCTCTGACCAACATCAAGGTCAGCACCACCGCGCTCGAATCGATCAAGAAGATGGGGAACACGGTCTTCAATCTCGCCCCGGCGGCGGCTTCCTCCGGTGAAGCCGACCAGCAGGGGGCGATGGCCCTGCAGATCGACGGCCTGCTGGAGCAGGTGTTTTCTCTCGCGAATACGCAGGTCGGCGGGACCTATCTCTTCGGCAGCCGCGAGACCGGCCTGCAGCCCTTCACCGCCACCCGTGATGCGACAACCAACCGGATCACGGGGGTGAACTATGCGGGCAGTGCCCTCGCCGCACCCGAGGTCGCGGTCAGCGAGAATGCACAGGTCGCGATGCTCAACAGCGGCACGCAGAACCTCGAGTTGCGCGATCTGATGCGCAATCTCCTCTCGCTGCGCGATGCGGTGGAGGATCTCAGCACCGCGACCGCCGCCAACGATCAGACCGGGATGGCCACCGCCCGGGCCACGCTCACCACGACGCAGAACACGCTCGGCGACGACGACGACCGGATCACCCGAATGCTCAGCACGATGACCTCGTCGCAGTTCCGGATCAATTCCAGCCAGGAACAGAACTCGGTGCGCTTCAACCAACTGGCGGACCTCTCCGACGGGGAAACCAGGATCGACCTCGCCGAGACGATCATCAAATACCAGAACTCCGAGCGCTCCTACCAGGCGGCGCTCCAAGCGGGTGCCAAGATCCTCCAGCGTTCGTTGTTGGACTACATCTGAGGCTTGATCGGTCGGTCGGGCGTCGAGGGCCGAGCGCCAGGTCACCGAGGGAAAACCGGAGCGGCCCAGCCGATCGGATCGTGCCCGCGGACGGCTCGGCACTCGACCCACGGCCGTATTGAACGCGCTGAGTCGGTCGCCGGCGCCATCTTCGCGGGGCGCGTCTTGCGGTGTCCCTACAGGAAACGAGGGTCGCCCCGGGGCCAGGCGGGATCGGTCACGGCCCGAGGCGCGCGGTCGCGTCCCTGGGACGGTAGGTGCTTTCGGTCCTGGATTCCCTAGGGTTCATTCCCTAGTCGGGCCGTGGGGGGATCTTCTGGCCGATTGACAGGGGATTCTCCGGGCGGCTGCGTGGCTGCCGATGAAACCCAGCGCTGCTCTCCTCCTCGGTGCACTCTTCGCCACGGCAGCTTCGGCGCAGACCGCCCAGTCTGTCGGCCTGTACAACACCGGTGCCTTGGTCAACGGTATCACGAATCCATACACGATCACCGGCGCCTCCGTGGCCGGCACTTTCGGGCTCTACGAACCGCTCGCGGGCGTCTACCCGCTCAACGGCGCCTGGCTGGCGAACACTCCGGACGTGCAGTGGCTGGCGTTCTATTCCGGCAACTCGGCTCCGGGGGCGACCGCCGCCGTGCCCAGCTTGAGTGGCGCCACCTACAACGTGGGCCTGACCTTCAACGTCACCGGAATCTCGTATCAAGCCGTGGCCTTCGACATCGCTGCGGCGGTCGACAACAATCTCGTGCTGCGGCTCAACGGCGCACCGCTGACCAACCTCGGCAGCCCGGCCGCCGACGGAGACCGGAACTACAACAACCTTTCCCATTATCGGTTCCAGGTCCGCGGGACCAACCTGCAGGCCGGTAGCAATACCCTGGACTTCGCGGTCACGAACATCAGCGGTCCGGCCGGTCTGTATGTGCAGTATTCCAATTTCGCCGTGATCCCCGAGCCCTCGACCTACGCGCTGATCTTCGGGATCGGCACCCTGGGTCTCGCGTTCCTGCGGCGCCGCTGCCGCCGCTGATCCCCCTGCGTCGTTTCATTCGCCAGGCCGCGGGCTCCGTGCCCGCGGCCTTCTGCTTTGGTGGGTTGCGGTTGCACCGCCGGCGCGCCGCGCGCCATATCGGGGGCGTGCCGCCGCTTACTCCCATCGTCCATCTCGACGCCGACGCGTTCTTCGTCGCGTGCGAGCAGGCGCGCGATCCCTCGTTGCGGGGGAAGAAGTGTGCGGTGGGTGGCACCACGCGCGGGATCATCTCCTCGGCGAGCTACGAGGCGCGCGCCGCCGGCGTGTACACGCCGATGCCGACCACAAAGGCGCTGCAGGTCTGTCCCGATCTGGTGCTGATCAAGCACACGCCGGGGCTCTATGGGCGGGTCTCGCAGCGGATGTTCGACCTGTGCGAAACGGTGACCCCGCAGGTGGAGCGGCGCTCGATCGACGAGGGTTACCTCGACGTCGCGCCGTGCGGGTTCGGTTCGCAGGCGGAGCTGGCGGCGCGCATCCGCGCGTTGGATGCGGCGATCGTGGCGGAGCTGGGCCTTTCCGTCTCGTGGGGCCTGGCGGCGAACAAGCTCGTGGCGGCGATCGCCAGCAAGCTGCGCAAACCGCGGGCCTTCGTGGTGGTGCCACCCGGGGGCGAAGCGGCCTTTCTGGCGCCGCTCGGCGTGGGGAAGCTGCCCGGCATCGGCGCGAAGACCGAACCCCAGCTGGTTGCGGCGGGACTCAGGACCATCGCCGACCTGTTGGCTGCACCGGAGCCGGTGCTGCGGCGTTTTTTCGGCGCTGGCTATCGCGAGATGCTGGCGCTCGCCCGCGGCGAGGACGGATCGCCGGTGGAGACGGTCGAGTGGGAGGCCAAGAGCTATTCGCAGCAGGAGACGTTCGCGCGCGACATCGCCGATTTCGCGGAGGTGGAGCGGGTCGCCAAACGCATGGTCGACGAGCTGCTCCCGAAACTGCGCGACGACGGAAAATGTGCGCGCACGATCACGATCAAGATCCGCTATCCGGGCATGGAGGATGCCTCGGCCGGGCACAGCCTGCCGGCGGCGAGCGACCTGGAGACCGATTTCTACCCGCAGATCGCATCGCTGTTGCGCACGGCGTGGAAACAGCGGCGGCCGTTGCGGCTGGTGAGCGTGCGGTTGTCGCAGGTCGAGGCTCCCGCCCGGCAACTCGAGCTGTTCGGGGCGGCGCAGAGCGAGACGCGGCACAAGCTCGCGGCCGCGGTCGACGCGTTGAAGCGGGCGAAGGGCGACGGGGCTGTCACCCGGGGGCACCAGTTGCGCGGGACGTCGTGACGGTCGCCGTCCGATGGCCGGCCCGCGTCAGCCTGTCGTCTCACCCTCGACGTGCGAGAAGTAGAGCGTCTGCTTCGGGGTGGTGATCACCGGGATACGCTCGCCGGCGAGGGTGTGCTGGCGGATGCGTTCCTGCATGGCATCGAGCGCGGCCTGCTGGCTCGGGGCACGGGTGAAAAAATTGAGGTTGGGGCAGAAGACGACGAACTCGTCGGCGGTGCCCCACGTCAGCAGGTGGGCATCCTCGCTGGGGAAATCGGGCCGCTGGACCCAGGGGGTCGCGATCATCTTCGCGACCATCTCGCGGAACACCGGCACGTTCGGCGGCTTCGAGACCGTGGCGTTCACGCCGGCGACGAAGAGTTTGCTGATGAGAAACCGGTCGGCGACGCTGGTGAGCACGACGACGGGCAGCTGCTGGGGCGAGAAGCGGTGGCGGATCTGGAAGACCAGCTCGAAGGCGTCGCCCTGCGGGAACATGAAGTCGGTGATGATCAGGTCGTATTTGTGCGACTGGATCGATTCCCAGCCCGCGGAGAGATTGTCGAGGATCGTCAGCTCGTAGTCCTCCGGCAGGTATTTGGTCATCAGACGCTGGAAGGTGCGCGAGTCTTCGATGAAAAGGACGGCGGGCATTGGGGGACGAAGCGGGAAGGGTTGTCTCGCGGGCGGGCGAGGGGACGTTCGGCGGGGTTTATCGGTCGGGGGTCGCGGGAACTTGAGCATTCTTGCTTCTGAGGGGGCGGGTTGGCGGCTTGAAAAATGAAGTGGCTTAGTCGTTCTCGGATCTGCGAGCTTCCCACCCGGCATGAACCCCGTACTCAAGCTTCTCATGGAAAACAATCCTCCGGCCCCCGCGCAGATGGCGCAGGTGCTGGGGGTGTCCGAGGTAGAGGTTGCCCGCCAGCTCGACGAGCTCAAGGCACAGGGCATCTTCCTCGGCTGGCGCCCCGTGCTCAACCTCGCCAAGGAGGAGACCGGGGTCGTGCGCGCCGTGATCGAGGTGAAGATCCGCCCCGAACGCGGCGGCGGCTTCAACCGCTTGGCCGAGCGCATCGCCCGCTTCGACGAGGTCGACTCCTGCTACCTCAACTCCGGCGGCTACGACCTGCTCGTCTTCGTGAGCGGCACCAGCCTGCAGAAGGTCGCGGCCTTCGTCTCCGAACGCCTCTCGACCATCGATGGCGTGCTCTCCACCGCCACGCATTTCATGCTCCGGACCTATAAGGAAAACGGCGTCCTTATGGAGCAGCGCGAGGACGAGACCGGACCGCTCAAAATTACGCCGTAACCGTCCCGTCGCCTTCGCCCAACCCGCGCGCCGCGCCTCCGCTTTCCGCCGCCCCTTCGACCGCCATGAGCGATCCCAACCGTTTCATTGCCCGCCACATTGTCGGTCTGCCGCGCTCCGGCATCCGCGACTTCTTCGATGTCGTCGCCAAGATGAAGGGGACCGACGTCATCTCGCTGGGCATCGGCGAGCCCGATTTCCGCACGCCGTGGCATATCCGCGAGGCGGCGATCTACTCGCTCGAACGCGGCCGCACGCACTACACCGCCAACCTCGGCCTGATCGAGCTCCGCCGCGCGATCTCCGGCTACGTGGGCGAACACTTCGGCATCGAGTATCGGCCGGAGAGCGACGTGCTCGTCACCGTGGGGGTGTCAGAGGCGCTCGACCTCGCCTTCCGTGCGTTCATGAACCCGGGCGAGAAGGTGCTCTTCCACCAGCCCTGCTACGTGAGCTACAACCCGAGCGTCACGCTCGTGCACGGCCAGGGCATCCCGGTGCCGACCTTCGCCAAGGACAACTTCGCGCTCACGGCCGAGGCGCTCGCCGCCGCGTGGGAGCCGGGCTGCCGCATCCTGATGCTGAACCTGCCGTGCAATCCGACCGGCGGCACCTGTTCGCGTGCCCAGCTCGAGGCGATCGCGAAGTTCGCCATCGAGAAGGACCTGCTGGTCTTCAGCGACGAGATCTACTCGGAGCTCACCTTCGACGGCGAACACGTGAGCATCGCCAGCCTGCCGGGCATGCGCGACCGCACGATCTTCCTCCACGGTTTCTCCAAGGCCTTCGCGATGACCGGCTGGCGCATCGGCTACGCCTGCGGCCCGGCCCCGCTGATCGAGGCGATGATGAAGGTCCACCAGTACTCGATGATGTGCGCCTCGATCATCAGCCAGGACGCCGCCACCGAGGCGCTGCTCCGCGGCTGGGACGGCGTGCTGCGCATGCGCGCCGAGTACCACCGCCGCCGCGATTTCATCGTCCGCCGCTTCAACGAGATCGGCCTGAAGTGCCACAGCCCCCGCGGTTCGTTCTACACGTTCCCGTATGTTGGCGACACCGGGCTGAACGAGAAGGACTTCGCCGTGGGCCTGCTGCAGAGCAAACACGTCGCCGTCGTCCCCGGCACGGCCTTCGGTACCAACGGCGCGGGCCATGTCCGCGCCTGCTTCGCCACCAGCTACGAGCAGATCGGCGAAGCCTGCGACCGCATTGAGCGCTTCGTGCAGGAGAACGCCGCGAAGAAGTAGGGCGCGCCTGCTGGCGCGGGGGAGGCGCTCGGCGGAAAAGCCGTCGCTCCCTCTCCGCCGTCCCCTTGACGGCTTCTCAAGCCAGCTTCGGGGGCGTGCCGCCGCCGTCGCTCTTCGCGAGCGTGGAGTGGTGGATGACCCAGTACGCCAGCAGCGGCGCGAGCCCACCGAGGAGCACGGCGCAGGCCCACACGAACTTTGGCGCGTAGCGGGCCGCACCGGGCAGGCGGTCGCGCAGTACACCGATGGCGAGGATGAGATGAATCAGGGCGAACGGTACGGCGAGCCAGCCGAGCCAGCGCGGCGGGGCGCAGGAGTGCGGTGCCGCTGGGCTCGGGCGCGCGCCGTTCCGCGCGGTCTGCCGCTCCCGCAAGGAATCCATGGAGACGATGCGGACGATGTTGTCGTCCTCGATGAAGGTGTAGCCGGCCGGCGGGAGGGCTTCGCGGAAGATTTGCCGCCAGGTCACGTTGCGCAGCTTGAGGCTCGTGCGTTTCCCGTAGAGGTCGCGTGGCACGACGAGGTTCAGTTCATACATGTCGGCCACGTTGCGAAGAATCGTGACGATTTCCTCGTTGGGGAAATCCACACTGATGCGCTCGGAGGTATCCGACTGAACCGTGGCCTGGGCGGGTTCAGCGGTTGGCTGGTCGGAGACTTTGTCCGCCGCGGGACCCACCGGCACGAGGGCGAGCAGGGCGATCAGGGCGAGGCGGCGGCGCATGGGCGGTGGTGGTGAAATTACCCGCGGCGTTTCCAGCGGTTGGTTTCCTTCAGTTCGATGGCGCGAGTCTCGATCACGACGCCGGCGAGGGCGGGGTGTTTGCGGAGTTGCTGGAAGTCGGGTGGGATGAGTTTCCAGTTCAGCGCACCGGCGGTCTCGGCCACGGCGAGAGTGTCGTCGTCGAAGAGCACGGCGACCTCGCTGCGGATGTCGCCGGTGGTCTTGAGGAGCATCTCGCGCAGCGAGCGCAGGAAGTCGTCGTTGCGCGGATCCTCGGGGCGCACCACCCAGGTGATCTTCTTGATGTTGTTCATCAGGTGCGGCTCGAGCGGGTAGCACTCCTTCACGTTGAGCCGGGCGCCGTCCTCGCTGCGGAGGATGGTGCCGAGCACGGCGACGGGTTTCTCGGCCTCGAGGTTCTTCGCGTAGAGCTCGTAGGCGTCGGCGTACATGTTCACCGGCACGCTGGCGGCGCGGGTGGCGACGACGAACGGCGACCACGGGCGGTTATCCTTCTTGGAAAGTTTCTTCTGGATACTCGTGGCGATGCCGCAGAGGCGGAACTCGGTCTTGTCGGGCAGCGTGAGCAGTTCGTCCTCGCGGTGGCTGTTGAGCGCCTCGGCGAGGCCGGAGAAGGCGGCGAGCGGGTGGCCGGAGACGTAGAAGCCGAGCAGCTCCTTCTCGAACTGGAGTTTCTCGGCGGAGGAGAAGTCGGCGACGGTGGTGTCGACGATCGAGCCGGCGTTGCGGCCCTTGCCGGCGGCGTCCTCGGTCTGGAGCAGGTCGAACATCGAGCCCTGGCCGGCGGCGGCGTCTTTCTGGCTGGAGGCGGCGGCGGAGAGGGCGGCGTCAGTCGCGGCGAAGAGCGCGCCGCGCGGCTCGCCGGCGTAGTCGAACGCGCCGGTCTTCACGAGACACTCGAGCACGCGCTTGTTCACGGCCTTCGTGTCCACGCGGTGGATGAAGTCCTCGAAGTTCTGGAACGGGCCGTTGGCGTCGCGCTCGGCGATGATGCGCTGCGAGGCGGCCTCGCCCACGCCCTTGATGCCGGCGAGACCGAAGCGGATCCAGGATTCGGCCGGGCTAGAGGCTTGAGGCGAGAGGCTAGAGGAGGAGGCGGCAGCGGTCGGGCTCTCGCCTTTTGCCTTTTGCCTCTCTCCTCCCCGTCGAATGACGGGCGTGAAATTCTCTCGCGACTCGTTGATGTCGGGTCCGAGGACCGTGAGGCCCATAGCCTCGGCCTCGGCGATGAAGTGGGCGACCTTCTCGGCGTTGCCGAGCTCGGCGGTGAGCACGGCGGCCATGAACTGCACGGGGTAGTTCGCCTTCAGGTAGGCCGTCTGGTACGCGATCATCGCATACGCGGCGGAGTGCGACTTGTTGAAGCCGTACTGGGCGAACTTGTTGAGCAGGTCGAAGATCTCGTTGGCCTTCTTCTCGTCGATGTCGTGGTACTTCTTCGCGCCGGCCACGAACTTCACGCGCTCCTTGGCCATTGCCTCGGCATCCTTCTTGCCCATGGCGCGGCGGAGCATGTCGGCGCCGCCGAGCGTGTAGCCGGCGATGACGCGTGTGCACTCCATGACCTGCTCCTGGTAGACGATGATGCCGTACGTCTCCTTCAACACCGGTTCGAGCAGCGGGTGCGGGTACTCGACGGCGGCGGGGTCCTTCTTGCCGCGCGCATAGTCGGGGATGAACTGCATCGGGCCCGGGCGGTAGAGCGCGGAGATGGCGTTGATGTCGTCGACGTTGGAGATGCCGACGAGCTTGGAGGCGTTCTGCATGCCGCCGGACTCGAGCTGGAACACGCCGACGGTCTTGCCCGAGTTGAGCAGCTTGTAGGTGACGGGGTCGTCGATCGGGATCGTGTCGATGTCGAACTTGGGGTCGGCGGTGCGGCGGACGTTCTCCACGGCGTCCGAGATGACGGTGAGCGTCTTCAGGCCGAGGAAGTCCATCTTCAGCAGGCCGAGCTTGCCGACGGCGCTCATGTCATACTGCACGGTGACATCGCCTTCCTGCGAGGTGAGCGGGACGAACTCGTCGAGCGGCTTGTCGGTGATGATGATACCCGCGGCGTGCTTGCCGGTGTTGCGCACCATGCCCTCGAGCACGAGGCCCTGGTCGATGATGTTTTTCGCCATCGGGTTGCGCTCAAGCTCGGTGCGGAGCTCGGCGGACTTGGTGATGGAATCCTCGAGCGAGATGTTCAGCTCGTCGGGGATCATCTTCGCGATGCGGTCGGCGTCGGCGAAGGGCAGGTTGTGCACGCGCGCGACGTCGCGCACGACCATCTTCGCGCCGAGCGTGCCGTAGGTGATGATGTTGGCCACGCAGTCGCGGCCGTACTTGTCGCGGACGTAGTCGATCACCTCGCCGCGGCGGCGCATGCAGAAGTCGATGTCGAAGTCCGGCGGGCTGACGCGCTCGGGGTTGAGGAAACGCTCGAAGAGCAGGCCGAAGCGGATCGGGTCGATGTTGGTGATCCCGAGCAGGTAGGCGACGAGGCAGCCGGCGCCGGAACCGCGTCCCGGACCGACGGGTACGTTGTGCTCCTTGGCCCAGTTGATGAAGTCCCAGACGACGAGGAAGTAGTCGACGAAGCCGGTGATGTTGATGATCGAGAGCTCGTAGCCCGTGCGCAGGACGAGCACCTCGTGCGGGTCGAGACCGGAGTAGTCGGGCGCGGTGGGCTTCTGGCCGGCGGGAAGGTTGGTGAGTTTCGCGAGGCGCTCGGCGACGATCGCGTGGGTGGCGACGGAGGCCTGGTCGCAGTCGTAGCGTTTCTTCAGGCCGGTGATGCAGAGGTCGAAGAGGTACTCGGCGGGGGAGAACTTGGCCTTGATCTCGACCGGCAGCGGGTAGCGCGGGTAACGCTCGGAGCCCTTGGGGAAGGGGATCGCGAGGTTGCACATGTCGGCGATGGCGACGGTGTTCGTGAGCGCGCCGGGCACCTCGCCGAAGATCGCGTGCATCTCGTCGCGCGACTTCATGTAGAACTGCGTGCCGTCGAAACGCATACGGTCGGCGTCCTCGATCTTCGCGCCGGTCTGGATGCAGAGGAGCGTGTCGTGCGGCTTGGCGTCGGAGGCGTTGACGTAGTGAACGTCGTTGGTGCAGATGACCTGGAGGTTGAACTCCTGCGCGAGCTTGAGCAGGCCGGGGATGATCTTGCGCTGCTCGGGGATGCCGTGGTCCTGGAGTTCGACGAAGTAGTTTTCGCGCCCGTAGATTTCGACGAAGCGACCGCAGGCCTTGCGGGCGTTCTCATAGTCGTCGGCCATGAGGTACTGCGGGATGATCGCGGCGAGGCAGCCGGTGAACGCGATGAGGCCTTTCGAGTACTGGGCGAGCGTCTCCCAGTCGGTGCGCGGCTTGTAGTAGAAACCCTTGAGGTGGGCGTCGGAGACGAGCTTGAGGAGGTTCTGGTAGCCGTCGAGGTCGCGGGCGAGCAGGCCGTGGTGGAAGATGGATTTGCCGTCGCCGTCGCTGCGGCCGGCCTTCTCGAGGCGGGAACCTCGGGCGATGTAGACCTCGCAACCGATGAGCGCCTTGAGGTGGTTTTCCTTGGCGGCGTTGTAGAAGGCGATCGCGCCGAAAAGATTGCCGTGGTCGGTCATCGCCACGGCCTTCTGCCCGAGGTCGACGGCGCGCTTCATCAACCGGTCGATGCGGCAGGCGCCGTCGAGCAGGCTGTAGTCGGTGTGGAGGTGGAGATGGACGAAATCGGAGGAGGCGCCGGACACGGGGTCGATGGCACGCTTCGGGCGGTGCCCCCGCAAGGGGAAAGCTGCCCGCGCCAAAGGCACGGCGGCGTGGATCGTGCCCCCGTGAACCAGTTTCCGCCAAATACTCTCACGACCGTGAGAGTATTTGGCGGAGGTTTGGAACGGCGGGACCAGAGGGGGGGGCGCCGGCGAATTGTAACGGTGGCGCCAAATAAGTTCACGGTCGTGAGAGTATTTGGCGGCGCCGCAGAGGGGGCGAGAAGACGAAGGCCTTGGCGGCTTTTTGCGAGGGGGAGGAGCATGCGGCTCCGCTGCGGGGCCAATGGCCGGCGGAGCGTGCGACGGGCGTGGGTGCGCGCGTCCACCCGCTCGCGTGGGCCTAGTTCCGTCTTGAGCGGCGCGGAGACGGTGCCGTTGTGCTGAGGGGATTGTTTCCCGCTGCTCCGCCCGTTTGCCGATGTCATCGCCACTTCTCCGTACCGAGAGCCTCTTCAAGCTCACCTGGCCCATCTTTCTCCAGAACACGACCCAGGGCGTGGTCTGGCTGGTGGACTTCTGGTTCTTCGCGCACCTCTCCGACGAGATCGCGGCGACCGTCGGCCAGCTGTTGCCTCTCATCTGGATGGGCGCCGGCGTGATTTCCACGTTTGCGGGTACGGGGGTGGCGGTGGCGTCGCAATACATGGGCGCGCAGCGGTTCGAGAAGGTGGTGCCGACCTACCTGATGAACCTGTGCCTGACGGCCGGGATGGGCCTGGGGTACTGTGCGCTGTTGTGGTTGTTTTCTTCCGACATTGGTCGGTGGATGGGACTGAGCCCGGAGCTCGGCTCGATCGCGGCAACCTATCTTGGCGCGATCTGCTTCTATTTCGCGATCCTCGGGGTGCATGTTGCGTACAACGCGATCCTCTCCTCGCGCGGCATGACCAACTGGTTGCTCTACAACTCGGTGGTCGTCGCGACGCTGAACCTGGCGCTGGCCTCGCTCTTCGTCCTGGGTTTCCACTGGGGTATCCGCGGGATCGTGGCGGCGGCGGTCATCAGTTCCGCAACGGCGATGCTGTTGTCGATGTTCTGGGTGCACCGAGGCCTGGGGATCCGCTTCAACCTGCGCGGCAGTTGGACGCAGATGCGGGAGGTCGTGGGCCCCATGTCGCGCATCGGGATCTCGAATGCCTTCGAGCCGTTCAGCTACAGCGCTCAGCAGCTCCTCCTTTCGACGATGATCATCTCGCTCGGCCTCGATTCGATGGCCGCCAACGCCTACGCGGCGCGGGCGCAGATGTTCCAGATCACCTTCGCGTTCTCGCTCGCGCTGGGGGCCCAGATTCTCATGGGCCACTGGATGGGTGCGCGGCGGTTCGTCGACGTCGACCGCATCTACTGGACGATCGTGCGGCGGGCGACGCTGGTGGCGTTCGTCTACGCGGGCACGCTCTGGTTGTTCGCCGACCAGGTCCTCGGGTTCTTCACCGCGAACGCGGAGATCAAACACCTCGGTGTGGCGTTGCTCGGCATCGCGGTCTTCTACGAGCCGGCGCGGGCGGTGAACATCATCGGTGGCACCGCGCTCAAGAGCGTGGGCGACTCGCGCTTTCCGATGCTGGTCGGCAACGCCTTCATCTGGGGCATCCTGCCGATCGTGTATTTCGCCAACCGCTGGTGGGGCCTGTCGATCGCGGGCTTCTGGCTGTTCTTCGCCGTCGACGAGATCATCCGGGCCGGCATCAACCTGTGGCGGTGGCGGAGCGGGAAGTGGAAAAACATGGGCATCGTGCAACCGGCGGCGGCCGGCGAGCCAGTGGCCGTTGATGCCGCTCCGGTCGGTTGACCGCACGAACACTTCCCGTTGAGGCCGAAGATCGGCGCGGCGGGCGCCGCGAGGGAAGCGCGACCGTTTACCCTCACGACCGTGAGGGTAAACGGTCGGAGCGGGATGGGGCGGGTCTGCGGGACGATTCCCGGGTGGGGCGGGCGGAGCAGGCGCGGAAGCAGGGCGCTCTTGGCGAAGCTGTAGGGTTGTGCTGGAGCCGGGCAGTTGGCCGGCTGGCAGGGTGACGGCGAGGTGTGTCGTGTTCGACGCGGAGGCGTAGGTGGCGTTGGCGGGGGCGCGCGGGTGGGTGCCGGCGCGATCCGGATCGGCGGAGGGGGCGGCAGCCGTCGGGTAGGGCGCGGCCCAGACGTCGGAGATGCCGTCATCGTCGGCATCGACCAACGCGAGCCGCGTGACGGCGAGCGCGGCGGTGACGAGAGGACGCCTTGCTCGATGTCAGGGAACGATGGTGACGCCGGGGATGGTGCCGGCGGGCTGCGGGGCGAGCGGAGTGGTGCCGTCGGGCAGGGTGTTGCGGCGCAGGAGGAGGCCGCCGACGTGGATGGGCTCGTTGCCTTTGGCGCGGAAGGTGAGGAAGTCGACGGCGTTGGAGTCGTAGAGCACATCGGCGGCGCGACCGTGCAGGGTGCGGAACTGGAAGCCGGTCATGCCGGTGCCGGCCGGAGTCTCGCGGTTCCCGCGATAGACGTGCGCGGCGAGGACGACGCCGTCGTAGTCGGACTTGTCCTCGTTGTTGACGAGCGTCTTGAACGACGAGTCGCCGTCGCCGGCGAAGGTGTTGGCGAGGAACTGGATGTGCCAGCCGGGCATTGTGCCCTGATAGTGGCGACCGGTCCAGGTGGTGGCGACGCCCGCGGTGCCGGTGCGGCCCCAGCGGTTGCCCGCCTTGATGCTGTCGACGGCGATGTAGTAGTCGTCGTGTTGGGCGTCGGTGAGGTAGTCGTTGTCGATCATCAGGTAGCGGCCGAGCATCGAGATGATGGAGACGGTGGAGGTGGCATCGGGCGCGACGTCCCAAGGACGGTCGAGTGTCACCGCGGTGGCGCCCTTTGTGACGCCGAGCACGTGCCGCCACTGGCCCGCGCCGCGGCCGTCGAGGATGAGGGCCACGCCACCGGTCCAGTTGTAGTTGGCGGCCGGGATTCCTTTGCCGGCGACGCTCAGGGTCGGCTCGGCGAGGGTCATGGTGGTGCCGTTCACGGCGGCGACGGGGCCGCGGTAGATGCCCTCGCTGCCGTCGGCGGTGTAGCCGCCGTCCTGGAGTTCAACGATCGTGACCGTGGAGGTGGCGTCGGGTGCGGTATCCCACGGGCGATTGAGCGTGACGGTGGTGGCTGCGGAGGGGACGGAGCGCAGGTAGCGCCATTGGCCGGCGCCGCGGCCGTCGATCAGGACTGCTGCGGCCCCAGCCCAGTCCTTGGTCGCCGACTTCCCGTCCCTGGTGGTGATGGTGGGCGCTGCAAGGGTCATGGTTGTGCCGCTCATGCTCGCGATGGGGCCTTGGTAGATGTGGCGGGTGTCGGTGGCCGCGTTGCTCACGAGTTCGGCACTTTCGGGGTAGGTGTTGTTGATCCAGAGGACGTCGCGGCAGTAGGGGTCGGTGTCGGAGAAAAACGGATCGAGGCAGAGACTGGTGTTGCCGTTGGTGGGGCCGGTGACCTCGACGGTGTTGCCGGCGACGATGAGGTTGTGGCTCATGGCGCTGAACTTGAAACCGAAGTTGTTGTAGCGAACGAGGGAGCCCGTGAGGGAGAGGTGGCGGACGTCGTCGCGGCCGAAGACGCCTTTGGAAGCGATGATTTCCACGTCCTCGACCCGGAGGTTGGCGGTGCGGCGCAGGTAGAGGCCGAACGGCATGTTGTCCTCGATCGTGGTGTCGAGACGCGGGGCGGTGAGGCGCAGCCGGCGGAAGGTGGTCGGGGTGCGGGTGAAGCCGCGGTAGACGACGGCGCCCCGATAGCCGGGGTGCGTGATCTCGAACGCGAGGTCCTCCAGACCGAAGGGCTCGTCTTGGGCGTATTTGCGGTTCATGACGAGGCCCTGAAGGGAGGGGTTCGCGGCCTGGGGATTGTTGTCCCAGCGCACGAACGTCTGGTCGCGGCCGGCGCCCTTCAGCACGGTGAAGCGCGGCAGGAGCAGGGGCTGGGTGAGCACGTAGGTGCCGGCGGGCACCTGGACGATGCCGCCGCCGGCTGCGGCCGCGGCGTCGAGCGCGGTGGTGAACTTGGCGTCGTCGTTGGAACCGGTGGGCGCGGCGACGGTGAACGTATTGGAGGGCCAGGCTGCGGCCTTCCGGATCGTGACGGTTTCGACCGGTGTTCGAACAAAGGTCACGAACTTCACCCAACCGGCCGGGCCGCCGCAGCCGTTGTGCAGATAGAGCTGGTAGTCGCCCTCGGCGAGATCGGTGGGGACGGTGTAGCGCAGGGCGTAGCCGGTGCTGGTGGTGAGGCGGGAGGGGGTGGTGAGCGTGGCGGCGACGGCGCCGTTGCGCACGAGGGCGGCGCGGGGGCCGGCGGAGCCGGGACCGACGATCTCGAGGCAGGTGCCGGCGACGGTGAGGGTGCCGCCGGGCGTGGCGGTGTCGCCGATGTCGCCCTGCACGAACCAGGGATCGGCGCGGTTGACGAGGTGTACGGGGCCGGTGGTGCCGGCCTCCTTCAGGCGCAGCGCGTAGACGCCGGGTGTCCAGGTACCGGGCACGGTGACGGTGACGCTGCGCGGGGTCGCGGTGTGCGGGGTGAGGGCGGTCCAGCCGGTGGGCGCGGGGGCGGCGGCGAGCGGCGAGCCGGGGGCGGTGTCGGGCAGGCGGGCGAGCTCGGCGGTGGAGTCGAGGTCGGTGCCGGCGCAGGTGGCGAGGATGGTCTGGTCGGGGGCGACGGGCTGCGAGGCCCAGAAGACGATGGGACCACCGGGAACGGGGCGGGCACGGACCTGCGGGTCGGTGCCGGCGGCGTATTCGCGGAGGTTGGAGAAACCGTCGCCGTCGGGATCGGCGGAGGCGTTGGCGAGGGCTGGATTGGTGTCGTGGTCGGACTCCCAGAAGTCGTCCATGCCGTCGCCGTCGGAGTCGGCCTTGGCGGGGTTGAGGCCGAGCTGGGCCTCCTCCCAGTCGGAGAGGAGGTCGGCATCGGCGTCGTTGTCGGAGGCGTTGACGCGGTAGAAGGCGGGAGCGGTTGTCGCGCCCGCGGCGCGGACGATCTTGGTGAGGTCGGTGCCGGTGCCGGCGACGGAGGAGCCGAGCAAGCTCCACTGCACGAGGTCGGGGGAGGAGGTGGTGTAGTAGCGCTTCCCCTTCAGGCCCGGCCAGCGGAGGACGAGGTTGCCGGCGCCGTCGAACTCGAGGGTGGAGGCGGGGCGGCTCTTCCCGGAAAGGGGATCGGTGCCGGCGATCTGCTCAAGGGCGTTGGGAAAGCCGTCGCCGTCGGGGTCGGCATCGTCGGCGCCGGCGGTGGGATAGGCCTTTTGCCAGATGTCGGAGAGGCCGTCGTGGTTGCGGTCGAGGACGGCGTGGGCGAGGGGCGCGGCGAGGGCGGTGGCGAGAACGAGGGAGGGGAGGCGCATGAGGCG
>JAHFTC010000008.1 GCA_023269585.1 Opitutaceae bacterium | reverse complement strand
TGCTATCGGCCGGTTCGCCCACGACCCAGTACGGAAAACGCAGCGTCACCCCCGCCAGCGGCGCGCTGGCGTCGACCGCCGCGGCCTCGACGCCGGGCACGTCGCGCACGGCGTCGACCAGGCGTTCGAAGTACCGCGCGAGATCCAGCTGTGACTCGTACTGCGAGGGCGACGGCGCCGCGTAGAGCACGAACACGTTGTCCGGTCGGAAACCCGGATCGACCGCCTGCAGCCGGCTCAGGCTGCGCCCGAGCAGCGCCGCCCCCGCGAGCACCACAAACGTGAGCGCCACCTGTGCCACCACGAGGCCGCGCTGGAGGCGGCGCATGCCGGTCGCCGGGCCGGTGCGCGCTCCGTTCTCCTTCATGACCGCGCCGATCTCCGCCCGCGCCGCCTGCCACGCGGGCAGCACGCCCGCGAGCAGCCCGGCCACGAGCGAAACCGCCAGAGCAACGACTAGCACGCCGAGGTCGACCGAGACCTCGTTTGCGCGCGGTACGTAGAACGGAGGAAGCTTGTTCACGACGAGTTTCACCACCGCCACCGCACCGCCGACGCCGAGCGCGCCACCGGCCAACCCGAGCAACGCATTCTCGATCAGCACCTGCGTGAGCAGCCGGCCCGCGCTCGCCCCGAGCGCCTGTCGGATCGCCATCTCGTCGAGCCGGCGCAGCCCGCGGGCCAGCAGAAGGTTCGCGAGGTTGCTGCACGCCACGAGCAACAGCAGCCCGGTGGCTGCCAGCAGCAGCCACAGCCCGCGGCTCAAGCCGGCGACACGCATCTCGTGCAACGGACTCGTGCGCAGCGTCCAATTGCGATTCGTGTCCGGAAACTCCCGCGCCAGATCGGCGGCGATCGCCTCCACCTCAGCCTGGATTCGCCCAGCGGTCAGCCCCGGTTTCACGCGGCCGATCGCCACCCAGTAGCGCGAGTCGCGGGCAAAATACTCGGGCGCCTCGGCCGGGAACGGCAGCCACACGTCGACAAACGCCGGTTCGCGCACCGCCTCGGGCATCACGCCGAGGATGGTCACCGGCTGGTCGTTCAGCGTGATCGTGCGCCCCACGGCCGACGCGTCGCCGTTGAAGCGCCGCTGCCACGCCGCGTAGCTGAGCACCGCCCCCCGCGCCGTGCCGCTTGAGAACTCCGCCGGGCCGAACGTGCGCCCAAGCAGGGGCGTGACACCGAGCGTCTTGAAGAACTCCTCCGTCACGAGCGAGGCCGTGAGCTGGATCGGCTGCTCCCCCGGGCGTTTCCAGGTGGCGAAATCCGGCCGGCAGGCGCCCAGCGAAACAAAACCTTGGACACGCTCGTGCAGGTCGCGGAAGTCCGCGGCGGACATGCCCGGCTGCACGATCGACTTGCCGAGGTTCACCGCCTGAAACCCGACCAGTTCCGCCGGCCGCGCAAACGGCAGCGGCCGTAGCAGGATCCCGTTGACGACCGAATAGACGAGCGTCACCGCGCCCACGCCGGCGGCGAGCAGGCCGACGGCGAGGGCGGCGAAGCCGGGAGACCGCCGCAGATGGCGCAGTGCCGTGCGAAACTCGGAGACAAGAGCGGCAGGTGACATGACCGCATCATCGCAGAAATCCCGCCGCCCCGCATGAGGCAGAGGTCACGCTCCGAGGTCATGGCGGGCGTGACCCGGCACCGTAGGGCGCTGCTTCAGCACGCCCCCACCGACCTCCGCAATCACACACGATTCAAGCACACACCCGACCGCGCGTCCTGAAGGAGCACGCCACCTACCCCAGCCTCAGATCAACCCCAGCTCACGCGCCCGCAGCGCCGCCTGGGTGCGATCGAGGGCGCCGAGCTTGCCGAGCACGTTCGTCATGTGGTTCTTCACCGTGCCCTCGGCGATGCCGAGCCGCGTCGCGATCTCCTTGTTCGAAAGTCCGTCGCAGAGGCATTGCAGCACGCCGAGCTCGCGGCCGGAAAGCGGCTCGGGCAGCGGCTGCACCGCGCGCTTCTCCGTGCGGCCGGCGATCCGGTTGAACTCCGCCATGAGCTTCGCCGTCACCGAAGGCTGGAGCACGCTCTCGCCCGTGGCCACGGCGCGGATCGCCTCGACCAGTTTCTCTGAGGGCGACGCCTTCAGGAGATAACCGGCCGCTCCGGCCCGGATGGCGGCGAAAACCTCCTCGTCCTCCTCGAAGGTCGTGAGCACCAGCACCCGCACCGCGGGCTGGTCGGCGAGGATTCGTCGCGTGGCCTCGACGCCGCCCAACCGCGGCATCCGCAGATCCATCAGCACCACGTCGGGCTTCAGCCGCGCACAGGCGGCGACCGCGGCCTCGCCGTCCTCGGCTTCGCCGACGATCTCAAGCGAGGGGTTGAGGCCGAGCAGCGTCGCGAGTCCCTCGCGGAAGAGCGCCTGGTCGTCGACCAGCAGAACGCGGATACGCTTCATGCCGCCACCTCCGCGCGCACCACGAAACCGCCGCTCGCACCGTTGGCCGCCTGCAGGGTGCCTCCGACCGTCGCCAGCCGCTCGCGCAGCCCGGCCAGACCGTAGCCGACGCCGGCTGCATCCGACGGGCAACCACGACCCGTGTCGGCCACCTCGACGCCGACTATCGCCCTGTCGCGGTACTCCAGCCGTACCGTCGCCCGGGCGGGGCCGGCGTGTTTGCGCACATTGGTGAGCGCCTCCTGCACCGTGCGGAAGAGCGCCTGTTCGACCGCGTCGGGCAACACACGGGGTTGGCCCGACACCTCGAGCACCGCCGGCAGCCCGCTTTCGCGGACGAGCCCTTCAAGCGCGCTGCGCAGCAGCGGGCGCACATCAGGCTCGCGCAGCGCCCCCACCGAGCGTCGCACATCCGTAAGCGCGCCGCGGACCAGCTCCTCGGCTTTCCCGAGCGCCTCGCCGGCCCGTTCCGGGCTCGTCGGCCACAACGCGCGAGCCGCCTGCAATTGCACGGCCACCACCGTGAGGTAGTGCCCGAGGCCGTCATGGATGTCGCGGGCGATGCGATTGCGCTCGGTCGCCGCGGCGAGCTCGGCCGCCTGCGCCGCCGCGGCGCGCAGTTGCCCGTTCGCCTCCTCCAGTTCCCCGGCCAGGGTCTCGGCCCGCTCCCGCGCCTGCCGCGCCGTCTCCACGACTTTCGTCATCACGGTCACAAACACGAAAGCCGACAGCAACGAGAGCGCCGTCCGCCAGCGTTCGTCGCCCGCCCAGCCCGGGATCTCGGGCAGGCCGGAGTTGATTCCCAGATACGCGGCGGCGACCGCGACCAGCCCGGGCCAGGGCAGCCGCACCGCCGCCTGGCTGACGACCGGCATCATGAGCAACCAGATCGCGCTGTGCGGCATCTCGCAGCGGACCATCGCGGCGTAGAAGACGAGTTGCAGGATAAAATAGCCCCATTCCAGCGGCACGGGCACCTTGCCCAGCACCCGGACATTGGCGAAGACCCCGCCCGCCGCATACACACCGAGAAACCCGTAGAAGAGGAAACCGCGTGCGGCCAGCGGCTCGAATTCCCGCGACGCCAGCGCCATGGCCAACGTCATCACCGCCACAACCAGCAGCGCGAGATTCGAGAAGTTGATGAAGGTTCGGTCGGCTTTGCTCTCCGGCATACGGCGCAGAGTGACGGGCTCCGCCGCCGCCTGCAATCAGCCGAAAGTCACGGTCGACTGCGCCGCCACCACCAACGAAACGGCCGCAGCTTGGGGCTGCGGCCGGAGAATACCGGGGATGGCGCGGGGAAACTTCAGAAGCCGCGCAGGGTGTCGGGCGAGATGACCTTGTCGATGTCGAGCAACGTCTTGATGGTGCCCTTCACCTTGGCCATGCCCATGAGATAGGCGGTGTCGACCTTGGCGCCGAACTCTGGCGTCTCCTCGATCTCGGACTCGTTGAGGTTGATGACCTCTTCGACCGAATCGACGATCATGCCGAGCGTGATGTCATGGCCGCCGGCGAGCACGCGCACGACGACGATGCAGGTGCGCTCGGAGGCCTCGGCGGCGTCGAGCCCGAACTTCAGGCGGAGGTCGATCACGGGGAGAACCTTGCCGCGGAGATTGATCACTCCCTTCACGTAGGCCGGCATCTGGGGCACGGGCGTGATCTTGAGGAAGCGGATGATTTCCCGAACCTTGAGCACGTCGACGCCGTACGATTCGTTGCTGAGCGAAAACGTGAGGTACTTGCCGGTGCGGTTCTTGGCCCGGACGGCGGAGGTGGAGGTGGCTTCGGCTTCCATGGTGTGGAAAAGTTGCTGCTGGGGAGCGCGGTTTCGCGCCCTCCTCCATAACGGCCCGCGCCGCCAGGACTTTAATGGGAAACCACCCCAGAGCCGCGCTCGGTCCGGGGTCCTCCATCACACCTGGCCGGCCAAGCTGCGGCGGAGGCGTTCACGCGCCCGGTACAGACGCATCTCCACGGCCTTCGGGGAACAACCGAGAATCTCACCGATCTCCACCTGCGAACGCTGCTCGAACTCTGCGAGCACGACCACTTCGCGCAGGTCATGCGGCAAAGCGGCCACCGCCCCGCGCACCGTCGTCGCCCGCTCCGCAGCCAAGGCGCGCTCCGCCGGGCTGGCGGTCGGATCGACCGGCTCCCAAGCGGGCATCGGCGAATCGGTGCCTTCGGCCGGAGCATCCAGCGAGGTCGTGGGATGCCTGCGCCACCACCGCCGGCGGTTGCGGGCGAGGTTGGCGGCGATCGTCAGCAGCCAGGGCGCGAACGGCGCCTCTGTCCGGTAACGCTCCCGCTGGAAGTAGACTTTTACGAAGGTCTCCTGCGCCAGCTCGGCCGCCTCAGTCGCATCGAGCAACAACCGGTAGAGGAAACTCTTCAGCGGCATTTCCCATCGCGCCATCAACACCGCAAGCGCCGCCTCGTCGCCTCCGCGCAACCGCATCATCAATACTTCATCCGTGGGCTCGTGAGTCTCTTCGGCCGGCATAGGGGGCGGCTCAGTGTCCGAGGGAAAGATTCGCGGGGCCGCGATGATCGAGGTCGGCCAACCGCGGCAGCACCATCCGCAGGTACCTTTCGCCCTGACCCGGGCTCATCAGTGCCGCCACCCGCCGCACATGGGCCTCGGTCGAGGCACGACAGAGTTCGGCCGCCGCCTGCTCCTGCTGCTCGGCGGCGGCGACGGCGGTCGCATCGCCCCCCTTCCGCGCGGCCTCCAACCGGTCGCGCGCCGCACCCACCGCCTCACAGTGGCGCACACACTCGCCATCGTGCTCCTCGTGGAGCCGCTTGATCGCGATGTATTGCGTTTCGGTGAGTTTGAACTCGCACCGCATCCAGCCCATGACATCGCCGGCCGCGGCGGCCGCATGGACCTGCGGGTCACACGCAGCCCGGAAGAAAACAAGCCAGCACGCGGCGGCCAGCACCGCCACGAGCCCGAGGGTTAGCCCAAAGTAGCGCATGGCATCAGGCCCGCCTAGCGCTGCATCGCACGGGCATCGATCTGGGCGAGATACGCGGCCAGGATGTTCTCGCGCTCGGAGCGGGAGTGTTCCGCCCCCGCCCGTTGACCCAACAGCGCCGCGCCGCTCAAACCCACCAGCAGGACCAGCGACCACGCGCCGACATGGCGGCGGCAGTAGGCGCTCCACGTCTCATCGACCCGCCGGCGGGCCGCCTCGATGCGGGCCCACACCCCGGTCCGAAACGCAGGATCGCTCGGCGGCGCGACTCGCCACGCTGGCAGCTGGGTGCGAAGGGGATCGGAGTCGGTCGGGTGGTTCATGGCTGGGAGGCGGTTGCATCGTAATCTACACCGCCCCGAGCGCGAACCCTCATTTTTCGTCCGTCCGCAAACCGCGCCATTAGCTGGCGCGCCAGCCGGCCGGCGTGGATTCCCGGCGCGGGTCCGATGGAAGGCGGCGGGGGCCGCCAATGAAAAAGCCCTCCGCAGCGGGAGGGCGTATCGAAAAATGGTGGACAATACAGGACTCGAACCTGTGACCCCTTCCATGTCAAGGAAGTGCTCTAACCAACTGAGCTAATTGTCCGGCCAAAACTGAGGGGCGAGGACATGAACCCTGTCCCCGCTCCGCAAGCATTTTTTCCGCGTCTGCGCGTGGAATCTTCAGCCGCTCACTTCGCTTTGCAGCCGGGCGAAGACCATCTTGCCACCGGCCGAAGGGAGCACGCTCACCACTTCGACGGTGACCTTCTTGCCCACGGAGGCCCGCGCATCGGCCACGACGACCATGGAACCGTCCTCGAGGTAACCGATCGCCTGCCCCTCCTCGCGGCCGACCTTCACGAGATCGACCTCGATCGTCTCACCGAGCGTCAGCTCCGGACGCACCGCCTTCGCGAGCGCGTGGAGGTTGAGCCATTGCACCCCGTGAAACTCCGCCATGCGCGCCAGGTTGTAGTCGGTGGTGAGCAGTTTCGCCTTCATCGACTGGGCGAGGAAAACGAGCTTGGACTCCAACTCCTGGCGGTTGGCGACCTCGCTCTCGTGGATGCGCAGGTCGAGGTTCTTGATGGCACGCAGGGCGTTGAGCGTGTCCAGCCCCCGGCGACCACGGGCCTTGCGCGCCGGGTCGGGCGAGTCCGCGATGCGTTGGAGGTCGTTCAGGATGAACCGCGGAATGATCAGCGCCGCACTGATGAAGTGGGTGTCGCAGATCTTCGCGATGCGGCCGTCGATCAGCGCGCTGGAGTCGACGATCGTCAGCGGCACATCGACCTCGTGCGGGACGAACCGCACATAGGGAATGACGAAGTTGAACTCGTCCTTGCCGCGCAGCGCGATGACCGCGCCGAGGTACATGCACACCACGAACAGCACCAACCGGAAAAGGAACAGCACCTCGGGATTGCCCCAGACGAAGAGCGGCGAGGAGCCGAGCAGCCATGAGATCAGTGCACCGATCGCCAGGCCGAAGGTCATGGCCGAAAGGCCACGCAGGGAAAAACCGCGCAACTGGATATCGACCAGCACCACCAGCGCACCGCCGAGCAGCCCGATGAGCAGAGCCAGCCACCACCAATGGGTCCACTCCTTGACCGCAAAGGCGGTGATCACGCTCCCGACCGTGCAGAGCAGAATGAAGAAAGTGCGGATGACCAGGATGGTGCGATTAAGGCCCATGCGATTGAAGATACGAGATCAGGAGAGAAACCAATACAACACGAACGGCAGGATGATCCCCACCGCCATGCAGACATAAAGAATCCGAAGTGCCCGTCGGGCGCGGCCGTCGTCGTTCGCGGATTTCTCCATGTCGGCACTAAGCAGGGACGATCCGGAATTGGCAACTCCGGGCCCGAGAGGTCCACGGTTTTCCGGGAGATTCGCGCTCGGGGCCGCCCCCGCCATCGCGGCGCCGAACAAAAAGGCCGTCCCGCGATCCGGGACGGCCTGCGAAAGTGCCTGATTTCGGTTCAAACCTCCGAGTTGGCCTTCATCCACGCAATGATCTCGTCGACCTGGCCGAAGCAGAGCGCCGTGTAGGTGTCGGCCGCACCGTAGTAGAGGGCAATGCGGCCCGTGGGTGCATCGGTCAGCGCGGAGACCGGGAAGCAGACGTTCGGCACGAAGCCGGTGGTCTCGTACGGGAGTTCCGGGGTGAGCAAGAAATCGCGTCCGCGGTAGAGGACCTTCTCCGGTTGGTTGAGATCGAGGAGCGCGGCGCCGATCGAGTAGACGAACCCGTTGCAGGTGCCGGAAACGCCGTGATAAAAGACCAACCAGCCTTCCTTGGTCTCGATCGGAATCGGGCCGGCGCCGATCTTCGTCCCCTGCCACCAGCCGGAGCCGCCGCGGCGCATGACCATGCGGTGCTTGCCCCAGTAAGTAAGGTCCTTCGAGTGGCTGAGGATGATGTCGCCAAACGGCGTGTGCGCGCTGTCCGAGGGGCGGCTGAGGAGGACATACTCGCCGTTGATCGTGCGCGGGAAGAGCACGCCGTTGCGGTTGAACGGCATCAACGGGTTCTCCATGCGGATGAACGTCTTGAAGTCCTTCGTGCGACCGAGGCCGATGGAGGCGCCGGGGAAATCGTCGCACCACGTGATGTAATACCAGCCATCGATGAGCACCACGCGCGGGTCGTAGGCGTAGGTCGGCGTGGCGGGGTGGCCGTTCTCGTCGACCCACTCGATCTTCCGGTCATCGATGTCGAAGGTGATGCCATCCTTGGAGCGCCCGGCGTGCAACGCCGCGCGGCCGTGACGTTCGTCGGCGCGAAAAACGCCGGCAAAGCCGCCCTCGAAGGGGACCGGCGCACTGTTGTAGATGCGCGAGGTGTTGGGGGTCGGGTTCCAGCCGATCAACGGATTGCGGCTGGAACGCCAGAGGGCGTGCACGTAACCCGCGGGCTTCTCTTCCCAGGGGATGTTCGGCAGGGCGCTGCCAAGGATGGTGTGGCTCATGTGGTTCGCGACTATCGGGGGGAAACGACTCGAAAGCGCCGGAAGCTACGGCGGCCCAATTCGAGAGCCAGAAAGAATCCCGCGGCTTGGCCCGACAATGCATCGTTTCCGCGATTTCCACCAAGCTTCGAAAGCTTATCGGCCCGCAACTTTCGCCCGGCTCCGTCCCTCTCCCGCCCAGCGAAACCGAATCAATTTATCGCTATGTCTGCAGGCTTTCCCGACGGGTTGGGCCCCCTCCCCGCGCGCTCCCGCCTCGCGCTCAGTTCCGGGGGCGCACCAGCCGCGCAGCCCCCGCCTCCACCGCCACGCCGCCCTCCCGCCGTTGCATCCGAATTCCGGACACTCGCGAGGAAACGCCACGCGCGGCCGACTCCGCCGCGCCAAACACCGGAGGGTGGTCGACCGTCGGCGCCGTCGTCTGAAGTTGAGCGCCAGGCTCCGCGACGCCCGCGCGCCGCTGCCCACCGAGCAACTGCTCCAACCGGTCGAGCGCATCCGCCATCGCTCCGGCCTGCGCTTCGAGATCGTGGGAAATCGTCACCGTCTGCTCGACCTGTGCGGTGTTGGTGTCGATCACCCGCTCCATCGCGTTCGCCGCTTCGCCAAGCAGCCCGATCCCATGGATCTGCTTTCCCGAGGCCGTCGAGATCTCGGCCACGAGGCCGTCCACCTGGCGCGCCCGCTCGAGGATCCGCTGCAAGCTTGCGGTCACCGCGCGGCCCACTTCGGTGCCGAGCCGGCTGTTGGCGCTCGCTCGATCCAGGCGACCCGCCGTCTCGCGTGCAGCGACCGCACTCCGTTGCGCAAGGTTCCGCACCTCCTCGGCGACCACCGCGAAGCCGCGCCCGGCCTCGCCCGCGCGCGCGGCCTCGACGGCGGCGTTGAGCGCGAGGATGTTCGTCTGAAACGCGATCTCGTCGATGGTCTTGATGATCGAGCCCACGTCGTGCGACGACTCCTCGATCGCCGTCATCGCCCCATTGAGGCGCGTGATTTCTTCGGCGCCTTGTTCGGCGGCCGCGCGCGTGTCCGCGGCTACGCCCTTCGCCGTCCCGGCGCCCGTGGCGTTCTCCCGTGTCATTTCGGACAGGCTGCCAAGCGCCGCGGTCGTCTCGGAAAGCGCCGTGGCCTGCTGCGCATTCCCCTCCGCCAGCGCCTCACCGGCCCGGCTCACATTGCCCGCGGCGGCGTAGGCGCGTTCCACGCCGGCATGGATCCGCGCCACGGCGTCATGCAGCGTACGATTGAGCCCCCGGGTCATGAGCACGGCTGTCGCGATTGTCGCCGCCGCGACCGCCAGCATGACCCAGCTGCAAAAATTGAAGAACCGCACCTTGCTCGCCATGTCCGTCCCGCGGGCCGCCGTCTCGCGCTCCGCGGCCTCGGCCATCGTGCCGATCGCACCGGCAAAATCGCTCAAAGCCGGCTTGATCGTCTTGATGTAGGTCTCGCTCGCACCATACGCATCGGCCGCCTCCAGTTGGGCGATACCGGGGCCCATCTTCGCCACAATCGCATCGAGCCTCCCGGACAACTCCCCCCAGCCTGCGGCGCCACCGGCATCGGACCGGACGAGTCCCGCGAGACCACGCTTCAGCTCGGCAATGCACCCGGCGGGGTCCTCACCCATCATCTGCAGGACGATGCTGCGGTTGTACAACGCCTCGACCTCCGCCAATTGCGCCGCCAGCGAGGCGCGTCCCTGCAGGTCGGCCGCTTGCCGGCGCGCGAGACCGAAGCTCACCTCCTGCGCCCCGGCAAGGTAGCGGGAGCCGACCAACAAGAGCACGATGATGACGGCATTAACCGTCACCACGAAGGTTAGTTTGCCGCGGACGGACATTGGCGGCCCGTCACTTCGCCCCGACCTTGGCCTGATACTTGCCCGCGCAAACGATGTACGTGGCCCCATCGCTTCCCGTGGCTTTCGAGAAGAAAGTGGTCTTCGGGTGAATACCCGTCTCGCCGGGCTTCTGATAGAGGTAGTCGACCCAGCCGGCCTCGCCCTTCAACGCCCGCTCGACGATCTCATCGCGAAACTTCTTCCCCTTCACATCCGGTTTCCCTTTCACGCTCTTGCCGACGAGATCGGCTCGAGGATGGGCGACCATCACGACTTCCGGATCGTAGACGAAGACGTAAAGCGCTGGGTTGGCCGCATCCTTGTAGGGCGCGGCGCCCTGGTTGATCTTGGCAATCGTGGCGGCAGCGTCCTGCCCGAGTTCAGCGCAGACCTGGGCGACGAGCGCCGTCACCTGCTCCTCGGTGATCGCCCGCTCCTGCTCCTCGGCGGAAAGGGTTTGGGCTCGAACGAAAGCGGCGGCGCTCAAAGCCACCACGGCGAGAAACAGAGTGCGTGCATTCATGGCTGCGGATTGACGAAACTGGGGCGCGAACGCGGGGTGCCTCCACGCGCCTTCGCAATCGGCTCCGCCGCCCCCGGCTTGAGCGCGGATCGATTCCTCGGGAGTCGCCGGCCGCGGTGCTTTCCCGCGCCTCCCTCCCCGTGCGGGAACGTTGCTCAGCACCCGACGACTCTCGCCGCCGGCATCATGTCAACTATTGGTTGACATGGCCGCAAACGGCTCGCCGTTCTACTCGCCTGCCTTCATGCGGCCGCAATCGAACAGCCACCACAGGGAAGGCACAGCGCGCACCAAGCGGGCCTCCGGCCTCCCCGCAGCAACCGGGCACCGTCGTCGGCACCCTTGAGGAACGGGCCCGCCAGGCGACAACGCGCCGGCAGCCCTCACCGCGTGAGCTTGCGGTATTTGATCCGGTGCGGGCGGTCGGCGTCGGCCCCCTTGCGGCGGCGGTAGTCCTCGAGGTAGCCGGAGTAGTTGCCGGGCCACCAGTGCACCGTGCTCTCGCCCTCGAACGCCATGATGTGCGTCGCCACGCGGTCGAGGAACCAGCGGTCGTGCGAGACGATCACCGCGCAACCGGCAAAGTTCTCCAGTCCCTCCTCGAGCGCGCGGATCGAGTTCACATCGAGGTCGTTGGTCGGTTCGTCGAGCAGGATGAGGTTCGCGCCGCTCTTGAGCAGGCGCGCGAGGTGCACGCGGTTGCGTTCGCCGCCGGAAAGCACGCCGACCTTCTTCTGCTGGTCCGCGCCAGTGAAACCGAACTGCGTGCAATAGGACCGGGCGTTCACTGCGCGACCGCCGAGCTGCAGGATCTCCTCCCCACCGCTGATCGCCTCGTAGATCGTCTTCCCGTCGGGGAGCGAATCGCGCGACTGGTCGACGTACGCCACCTTCACCGTGTCGCCGATGCGCAGCTCGCCCGCATCCGCTTTTTCGGCACCCATCATCATCCGGCAGAGCGTCGTCTTGCCGGCGCCGTTGGGGCCGATCACGCCCACGATGCCGCCGGGGGGCAGCGAGAAGTTGAGATCGTCGAAGAGCACGTTCTCGCCGAAGGCCTTCGCGACCTTCTTGGCGTCGACGACCAGCGTGCCGAGCCGCGGTCCGGGCGGGATCACGAGCTCGAATTGCCGCTCCTGCTCGGCTCCGTTCTGCTTGAGCATCGCCTCGTAGGCGTTGATGCGCGACTGGGGCTTCGCCTGGCGCGCGCGGGCGCTCAGGCGGATCCACTCGAGCTCGCGCGCCATGGCTTTCTGGCGACGATCTTCGGTGCGCTGCTCGACGGCGAGCCGGCGCTGTTTCTGCTCGAGCCACGAGGAGTAGTTGCCCTTCCAGGGAATGCCGTGGCCGTGGTCGAGCTCGAGGATCCAGCCGGCGACGTTGTCGAGGAAGTAGCGGTCGTGCGTGACGGCGATGACGGTGCCCTTGTAGCGCCGGAGATGTTGCTCCAGCCAGCCGACGCTCTCGGCGTCGAGGTGGTTGGTCGGCTCGTCGAGCAGCAGGATATCCGGTTCCTGGAGCAGCAGGCGGGTCAGCGCCACGCGACGGCGCTCGCCGCCGGAGAGCTTGTCCACGACCTGGTCGCTGGGCGGGCAACGCAGCGCGTCCATCGCCATGTCGACATGCGAGGCCACATCCCACGCGCCGGCGGCGTCGATCTTCTCCTGCAGGTCGCCCTGCTTCTGGAGGATGGCGTCCTTCGCGGCGTCGTCGGCCGCGGCGTCGAGCTCTTCCCAGGTCGCGTCGTAGGCGGCGACGAGGTCGGTGAGATGTTTCACGCCTTCCTCCACACATTGGCGCACGGTCGCGCCGGCGGTGAGCTGCGGTTCCTGTTCGAGCAGGCCCACGGTGTAGCCGGGCTCGAAGGCCACGTGGCCGTCGAACTCCTTGTCGCGGCCGGCGAGGATGCGCATGAGCGAGGACTTGCCGGAGCCGTTGAGGCCGAGCACGCCGATCTTCGCGCCGTAGTAGAACGACAGGCTGATGTCGCGCAGGACCTCCTTGCGCTCGTGGCGCTTGGAGACTCCGAGCATGGAGAAGATGATCTTGGGTTCGTCGGCGGCGGCCATGGGGCGTTATCGGTGGCAAGGCGGCCGCGCGGCGTCAATGCGGCGCTAACAACGCGCCAAACCCCGGTAAAAGCCCGCCCAAAGTGCCCCGCCAACTTGCCGCGGTCCGGGCCGCGACCAACTAGCGAATTCGATGCGATTCACTCCCACCCGCGAAGCGCTGCTTGCTCGCACGCACCTGCTCCTCGCGTGCCTTTCCCTGCCCGTGGCGGCCTACGCCACCGTCGACCGCAACAACAACCAGCAAAGCGACGTCTGGGAGCTGCTCCACTCCGCTTCCGGGTTGGCCGCCGCAATTGATACCGACGGAGACGGTTTCACCAACCAGCAGGAGTCGCTCTTCGGCACCGACCCGCGCTCGGCGGCCTCCCGGCCCCTCCTCTCGCTGGCTACCCCGGACGCCTTCAACCTCGGCGTCTCCTTCCCGACCCTGCGCGGCAAGCGCTACGAGCTCCAGCACAGCACTACGCTCGACTCCGCCAACTGGCAGCCCGGGCAATCGTTCACCGGCACGGGCACCGTCGCCCACCTCACCGAGACTCTCGTCGGCACTCCACGCGCCTTCTACCGCCTGCAAGCGTCCGACACCGACACTGACGGCGACGGCCTGAACGACTGGGAAGAGTTCGCCACCGGTTTCAATCCCACCACCGCCCACACCGATCGCTACACCCAGACGGACCTCGCCCGCCTCACCGCCGCACTTTCCGCCACGAACACCGTCAGCATCGCGGCCCTCACGCCCGAGATGCACGAGCGCTGGCCGCGCCCGGGCGTGGTCGCCATTCGCCGTACCGGAGGAGTGAATCCAATCACGGTGCCCCTCTCCCTCGCCGGCACCGCCACGCGCAACAACGACTACACCTCCACCGTCGGCACGTCCGTCACCATTCCCGCCGGAAGCCGCGAGGTCTGGGTCGAGTTCACCCCGCTCGCCGATGCATCCGCCGAATCCGCCGAGACGGTACAACTCCAGCTCCAGCCCGGCGCCGGCTACACCATCGCCGGCCCGGCCACCGCGACCCTCACATTGCGGGACACCACCTCGGCTATCACCGACGAGGAAGCCGTGCGCTTCCTGATTCAGGCCGGCTTCGGCGCGGATCCCGCCACCATCGACGAAGTCAAAGCCCTGGGCTTCGAAGGTTGGATCAACGACCAGTTCACCCGTCCGGCGAGTCTCATGCAGCCGATCATCGTCGCCCGAAAAAACGCCGGCCTGAACGTCTACTGGCTGCACACCAAGCCAGCGCTGTTCGCGATGATCATGAAACGCAAGGACCTCGCCGCCACGCCGCAGGTCCTGCCCGATCTCCTGCGCCAGAAGATCGCGTACTGCCTCATCCAGATCTTTGTGGTCTCGCAGAACGTCGATGCGCTCCTCGATTCCGAGGGCGTCGCCCACTACTACGACGCCCTCGTCGCCGGCAGCTTCGGCAACTTCCGCGACCTGCTCCTGAAGGTCGCGCAACACCCGGTCATGGGCGTGTACCTCAGCCACGTCGGCAACCGCAAACCCGACCCGGCCGAGAACCGCTTCGCCGACGAGAACTTCGCCCGCTAGATCATGCAGCTGTTCTCCATCGGACTCTGGGAACTCAACCCCGACGGCTCCCGAAAACTCGATACGAACAACCAGCCGATTCCCACCTACTCCAACGCCCATATCACCAGCTTCGCGCGCGTCTTCACCGGCTTCCAGTACGGCGGCCCGCAGAACGACTCGTTCGAGTGGGCCGGCCAGGAACTCCGCCATCCGATGAAGATGTGGGATCACCAGCACGACCTCGCCCCCAAGACCCTGCTGCGCGGCGTCACCCTCCCCGCCCGCACCGCCAGCGCCGGCTCCACGGGCACCGCCGGCTACGCGGACGTCAACGCCGCGATCGACAACCTCTTCAACCACCCCAACGTCGGCCCGTTCATCGGCCGCCTGCTCATCCAGAGACTGGTGACCTCGAATCCCACGCCCGCCTACCTCGCCCGCGTCTCCGCCGCCTTCGCGGACAACGGCGCCGGCGTACGCGGCGACCTCCGCGCCGTCGTGAAGGCCATCCTGCTCGACCCCGAGGCGCGTTCCTACGCCGCGAGCCGCGCCCCGACCTTCGGCAAGAAACGCGAGCCCTACATGACGCTCCTCAACTACGTGAAGACCTTCGAGGGCCGGCCGGCCAACGGCGACTGGGAGAGTCTCGCCTACATGTACGGTTTCTACCTTCAGGAGCCCCTCCAGTCGCCCAGCGTGTTCAATTTTTATCTACCCGACTACCGCGCCTCCGGCGAGATCACGCAGCTCGGCCTCGTCTCCCCCGAGTTCCAGATCATGACCGCCGTCACGGCGATCGAAGGGGCCAACCACACCCTCAGCGGCGTGCGCGGCGACTTCTCCACCTGGGGCGCGGAACCGGCGTTCCGCGTCGGCCCCGATTTCTCCCGCGAGCTCCCCCTCGCCAACGATCCCGATGCGCTCGTGCGCCAGGTGGCCGGCCGCCTGCTCGGCGCACCGCTCAATCCGCGCACGTTCCAGATCATTCGCGACGCCGTGCTCCGTATCCCGACCACCGCCACCAACTGGCAACGCGAGCGCGTCCAGCTGGCCGCCTACCTCCTGTACACCAGCGCCGAGTTCCAGATCCAGCGCTGACCCGGAACCGCCATGACAACACCCTTTCCTCCCGCGCCCCGCTCCGGCCCCCGCACCCTCAACCGCCGCGAGTTCATCGGTCAGGCCAGTTGCGCCGCCGTGGGCTCCACCGCCCTCTTCAGCACGCTGCTCAACCTCATGCTGACCAGCTCCGCCGTCGCGCAGAGCGCCCCCAGCTTCAACGACTACAAGGCCCTCGTCTGCCTCTTCCTCCCCGGCGGCAACGACTCCTTCAACCTGCTCGTGCCGCGCGACGCGGCTTCGTACGCCGAATACGCGGCCATCCGCACCGACCTCGCCCTAGCGCGGGCCGCGCTCCTGCCGCTGAACCCGCTCAACACCCCCGGCCGCCAGTTCGGTGTGCACCCCGGCGCCACCGAGCTCCAGCAGCTCTTCGAGAGCGAGCGCCTCGCCTTCATCGCCAACGTCGGCTCCCTCGTCCGCCCCACCTCCGTCGCCGACTTCAACGCCGGCCTCGCCCTGCCCTACGGCGTGTTCTCCCACTCCGACCAGCAGGAGCAGTGGCAGAGCTCGCTGCCCGACACCCGCTCCGGCCTCGGTTGGGCCGGCCGCGCCGCCGACCTGCTGGCCGCCGCCAACGCCGCCTCGCCCGTGTCGATGAACATCTCGATCTCCGGCAACAACCTCTTCCAGGTCGGCAACTCCGTCGTCCCCTACACCGTCAACTCCAACGGCGCCCCGGCGCTGAACGGCTACAACGGCGACTGGGACTTCAACCCCGCGCGCGGTGCCGCGATCGACAGCCAGCTCGCCGCCGAATACGCGCACGTCATGGAACGCACCTACACGCGCATGAAGCGCGGCGCCCTCGACGCCTACGCCCAATACTCCGCCGCCACTGCCGTCCCGTTGCCGGCGGGCGTCACCTTCCCCGACAACGATCTCGGCACCTCCCTCGCGCAGGTCGCCCGGGTCATCGCGGGCCGCAACGTCCTCGGCACCAAACGGCAGGTCTTCTACGTACAATGGGGCGGTTGGGATTTCCACGACGAGGTGGTCGGCAACATGGCCCGCATGATCCCGATCGTGAGCGAGGCCGTGAACGCCTTTTCGAATGCGATGACCGCCATGGGCCTGGGCGACAGCGTCACCCTCTTCTCCGCGTCCGAGTTCGGCCGCAGTCTCACCTCGAACGCCCGCGGTTCCGACCACGCGTGGGGCGGCAATCAGTTTGTCGTCGGCGGCGCGGTCAAGGGCCGCCGCATCTACGGCCAGTACCCCGCGCTCCATGAGGGCAGCGACGTCGACTGCGGCCGCGGCCGCATAATTCCGACGACGGCCGTCGACCAGTACGCCGCCGAACTCGCCCTCTGGCTCGGCGTCACCAGGACCGACCTCCCGCTAGTGCTCCCCAACATCTCCCGCTTCTACAACCTCACCGGTTCCGCCGCCCCGCTGGGCTTCCTGCTCTGAACCCCTCCTCCGGCGCCCCGGCAGATACGACCAGCGCCGCGCCGCCGCCTCGTATCCTTTCGCCTGAGCCACCTCCCGTGTCCCGCCCACCGCTCCGCCCGCTGCTCGCCGTCGCACTCCTGCTCGGCGCCGCGCTCTGGTTTCGGCTCCGCCACCCGCCGCCCAACCCGCCCACCGGCACCATCCCGACCGCGAGCGCAGCCGCCCCGCTCGAACCGCCGCGCCCGGTGGCCCGCGCCGGCGCGCCGCACCACCCGCTGGCCGATCGTATCCGAAATCCCGAGTTTGACGCCCGCTCCGAAGTTCTCGCCGTCGACGAGCTGGTGAACCTCTGCCTGCACGCCCTGCGTCAGTCCCCGCGCCGCCCCCTCGGGGCCAACGCCGAGTTCACCGCCGTCCTCACCGGCACGAACTCCCTCGGTCTCGCCTACCTCCCGCCCGACCACCCCGCGATCAATGCCGCCGGCGAACTCTGCGACCGCTGGGGGCGCCCCTACCTGATTCATCCGGTTTCGGCCGCCCGGGTCGACGTCCGCTCCGCGGGCGAAGATGGGAGGTTTTTTACCCCCGACGACATCGCCGCACGGGAACCGCCGGCCCAACATCCCTGACCATCGGACCGCCCCGCCGCATCGCCTCAAGCCCGGCCCGCCCTCATGCGCAACACTCTGTCTCTCTCGCGTCATCCCACTTTCCGTTTCCTGCGTTCCCTCGCCCTTTTCGGCGGGGCGTCGCTTGCCGCCGTCGGTTCACTCCACGCCGCGACCTACTACGTCTCGAACACCGCTTCGTCCGACGCCTACCCCGGCACCCAGACCCAACCCTTCGCCACACTGGGCAAAGCGCTCTCCTCCTCCGGCTGGGGAGATACCGTCCTACTCGCCCGCGGGAGCACGTTCCGCGAAGGTGGCCTCAACCTCGGCAACTCGCGCACCTTCGGCGCCTACGGCACCGCCACCCTGCCCAACCCCGTGCTCGCCGGCAGCGCCGTCATCACTGGTTGGACACCATGGGCGCAAAACGCCGCCGTCCTCGTCGCCACGCCCGGCGTCGGCGGCATCAAACAACTGTTCGTCAACGGCCAACGCCTGACCCTCGCCCGCACACCCAACTCCGGCTGGTTGCGCACCAACGCCGGGTCCTCGGACAACACCATCATCGACCCCGAACTCCCCAAACCCGCTTCCGGCAACTGGGCCGGCGGGCAGGTCCGCTGGCGCAAGTGGTCCTGGTTCTACGAGACTCGGCCGATCGCCGCCGACAACGGCACCGGCACCCTCTCCCTCGGAGGCTCCACCTCCCTCGGCCTTACCGGGATCGGCAGCGGCTACTTCATCGACAACACCCTCAAGGCCCTCGACGCCCCCGGCGAATGGTTCTTCGACTCCGCCGCCAACAAGCTCTACGTGTATCCGCCGGTTGGCGCCGATCCCGCCACCATGGTCGTCGAGGCCGCCTGGCGACCCAAGGGCGCGAACGTGACCGGCGCCACTCTCGAGAACCTCACCGTGCGCCATTTTCTCGAGGTCGGCCTCGAGGTGAACAACCGGAGCACGCTGCGCAACTGCACCCTCGAGCAGATGGCCGGCGCCGCGTTCAACACCACCTGGGACTGCGCCGGCACCCTCGTCACCGGCTGCACCGTCCGCGACATCCTCGACAACGCCGTCACCTGGATCGAGAACCCCGCCGGCCCCGGTGGTTCGGTCCTCGAGCGCAGCACGTTCGAGCGCATCGGCTCCGTCCCCGGTCTCATGGGCAACGGCCCGTGGCACGGCGTCGGCATCGTCGTCCACGCCTCCAACGCCCTCCAGATCCGCCTCAACCGCATTTCCGAAACCGGTTACGCCGGAATCATCCCCAACAACGCCGGACTCGTCATCTCCCGCAACGTCTTCCGCCGCTGCATGGCCACCCTCAACGACGGCGCCGCGATCTACTGCAACACCAACGGCACCCGCATCTCCGAGAACATCATCCTCGACACCGTCGGCGACCTCGAGTCCTCCCACCCGTGGACACCCCTCGGCCACGGCATCTGGCCCGAGTTCCTGAGCAAGTTCCGCGATCAGCAGATCACCAACAACACCGTGTACGGCTCCGGCGGCGACGGCCTCTGGCTGCCCAACAACTACAACTGCACCGTCTCCGGCAACGTCTTCGTCTCCAACCGCCTCGCCGCCCTCTCCCTCGGTGGTTACGAGAACGAATACGCCGCCCCCGCCGACGCCCAGCAGAACCACACTCTCGCCGGCAACCTCCTCGCCATCGGCGCCCGCTCCTGGCGCCCGTTTCCCGGCCAAGTCCAGACCCTCGCCGACTGGGCGTCGCCGAACGACCACCTGCTCGCCTTCGCCACCTTCTCCGACCGCGACCTCGACTACGGCACGATGAGCGGCACCACGCTGCTCACGCGCGACGGCACCGACTTCGTCTACCGCGACGGCCGCACCCAGCGCACCCTCGCGCAGTGGAAATCCGAGGAGTCCGCCTGGGCCGATCCCGCGCCGACCGCGTACCAGGGCAACGGTTACCTCTTCATCAACGACACCGAGGCCACCGTCGCCTTCCCGCTCCCGCCCGGCGTCACCTGGCAGCAACTCGGCGGCGGCGCCGCCGGCGGCACGGTCTCGATCGCGCCGTTCCGCGCCGTCGTCCTGCTCGCCGCCTCCGGCAACACCGCCGGGCTCTCGCCCTACTACCTCGCGTCCGGGGAGGCCGGTCCCCTCGCGTTCGAGGAATGGATCGCAGGCTACGGACTCACCGGCGGCGCGGCGGCCGCCGGCGCCGATCCCGATGGCGACGGGGCGACCAATCTCGCCGAATACGCTGCGGGGCTCACGCCCACGGTGGCGAGCGGACCGGCTCCGCTGCAACTCGTGACCACCTCCGGCGGCGGCTTCACGCTCACCTACCGCCAACGCACCGGCCTCTCCGGCGCCACGCTGCACCTGCAGGCCTCGACCGACCTCGTCACGTGGTCCCCGGTCGACACCACCAGCGCCACCGCCGCGGCGGTCATCGGCGAGCCCTTCGTGCGCAGCCGTTCACTCACGCTTCCGGCCGGCTCCCCTCTGCGCTTCTACCGGCTTGCGGTCACCGCGCCGTAGGCCGGCCCCGCGCACGCCCAGGCGCTACTCGATCACCACGCGGAATCCCGTCGTGCGCGAGCGTTCCAACCAATCGCGTTTCACCAGCGGAACTTTCAACAATTCCGCTTCGGAGTCCGCGTAGGAACCGCCGGCCATCGGCACGACCTGCTCGCCCGCCACCGCCGGGGCCAGCCACTCCGCCACATTGCCGAGCAGATCGTGGAACCCCATCGGGTTGGCCTCGCCGGTGCCGACCGGCCGGGTGCGTTGCACACTGCGTTCCTGCGACCAGACCTGCGCCGCGATCTCCCTGCCGGCGGGCACACCGCCCAGCGCCGCGCGGTACTCGTCCTCCTTCGGCAGGCGCACCGGCCGGCCCATGATCCACGAAAGCCGCCGACAAAATTCCACCGCATCGGGCACGCTCACCGACTCCACCGGAAGCTCCGGGCCCACCTGCCGGCTCGGGTTGCCGCGCATGAGCTGCTCGAACAGGCGCTGCGGCACCTCCGTGCGCAGCATGCGCCCCTCCCGGTCGGGGATCGGCACGAACTGGTCCGCGAGCGACTTCAGCGTCGGTTCGAGGTTCTCGCGGTGCAGATAGAGGTAATTGAATTTCAACCGCATCTCCGGATCCAAGCGCCGGCTGCGCGGCACGCGATTGAACAGCGCATCCTGGATACGCGCCCCTTCCAGCAGGAGTTCCGGCACCTTCGCCAGATCGCGGGCGCGAAGCTTGTTCGTGAGCTCCCGGTTGAGCTGCTCCACGCGGTCCGCTCCCTCGACGCTGAGCTCGGTCTGCAACGCCACGTCGAGCACATCCATCCGCTCGATGGAAGCGTGCCGGCTGCGGGCGTAGCGGACGTTGAGTTCCTGCTGCACCTGCAGGGCGCGCAGATAGAGGTTGGCCGCCTCCTTCGGCTGGCCTTTGGCCTTCAACTCCGCCGCCTGCGCCGACGCTTGCAGCACCTCCGCAAACAGCGGGGCCGACTCGAGCGTGGCGATCTCGCGATCGACGGTCTCGAGGTTGGCCAAGCTCGCAAACTGCGTGCGCTCGAACTCCCGGTTCAAACGGTACTGCAGCTCCCGCGCGTTGCGGTAGGCGGCGAGCGCCTCCTCCCGCTTCTGCGCATCGCGCAGTTTCCCGGCCTGCGCGATGGTCGCGTCCATTTCGGCAGCCAACGGCTCGGCCTCAAGCCGCTCGATCTCCTGCGCCAACTCGGTCTCCCGCGGCAGATCCCGCCCGGCGCCCGGGCGCTGGTTGAGCAGGCGTTGCTGGCCGAGCGCCGTGCGCAACTGCGCCACGCCTTCGTCCCGGCGGCCCTCGGCGAGCGCCACCCGCCCCGCCGCCTCGGCCGCCTTCACCCGCGCGAGCGTGCCGCGCAGCCACAAGGTGTCGTACAACGTTTCGAGCCCCTCCAGTCGTTGTTTCTGCTCCGCCGAGTCGTTGCCCGTGGTGCGGATCCACTCCTGCTGGTTCTCGATCGCCCGCTGCAACGGCGCCAGATCCTCCTCGGTCGGCGCCACGCTGTCGCGCAGCCGCGCGAAATCCTTCTCCAGCGCATGCGTCTCATCGAGCAGCTGCACCAGCGCCGGGTTGTTGGGGTCGGCCTTCTCGGCCGCCCGCTGCGACTGCTCGAGGCCCCACCAAAGCGCGCCTCCCGCGACAGCCAGCGCGCCGGCCCCGAGCGCCAGCCACGGTCCCGTCGGGTTGCCCGGCCGCGACGCCGCCGACGATAGAACTTTGTGCTGTGGCGCGCGCATGCTCCGGCGAGAAAAGGTATCCGCCGCGCAAAATGCAACGCAGCGCTTGCGGGCGGCGCCGCCCTCAAGCGGATCAGATGACCGCGACCGCCTCCATCTCGATGAGCAGATCGTCGCGGCACACATCGGCCTGCACGGCGATCAACGGGAGAGACGGCAATTGGAGCAATCGGCTCACCCGACACCAGGCCTCCCAGGAGGCGCGGTCCTTGCAGAACAGGGTCGCTGCAGTGATGTCGCGCAACGTGCCCCCCTGCTGCTCGAGGATCGCGGCGATGCTCAGCAGCGTCTCGAGGCTCTGGCACTCGGCATCGCCGAGGTGGGTGCTGTCCCCCGCGGTGTTGATGCTCGCGGTACCGGAAATGTGGATCGTGCGGCGGCCCTCGATCCCGAAGATCATGCCGCGCGAGAACGCCGAGCCGTAGTTGAACGATTGATCCTGCCGCGGACTGCAGCGCACCGGCGCCACCGCGATCGCGTCGGCCCGCTCCGGCGCCACCGCCAACACGTCGACCACGCTCTCCTCCTCGCCCGAACGGCACTGGATGCCGGTGCTGGCGGGGAACGGAGCCCCGCCCTCCCCGCCGATGCCGACCCTGCGGAAGTGGGCGGTGCGGATGCGATTGAGGTCGCCGTACCACTCAAGCAGGCGCCCGTTGTAGATCCAAGTGCGCGCGACCTGCGGGTAACGGAAACCGTGCGCCGCGAGACCGAGGCCGATGTTGGTGAACACCCGCTCGGCTTGGGCGCAATGCCCGTCCGCCAGCTGGCCGTCGGGATTCGTGCCGGTGACCGAGGCCAGATGCAGCATCTGAACACCGGGGCCGCGCCAGAGCCGGCCGCGGCCGCTCGCCGGGTTCTCCACCGTCTCCACGCAGACCCCGCCGCGCGCGTCGATCACGCCCCAGATTTGCAGGCCCACGAAATCGCAGCCCTGCAACGGAAGGCCTTCAAGCCAGGTGACCGGCAGCACGCCAGCGAGTCCATGCTCGCGGTAGGTGGCCTCCCGGATTCGCAGCACCTCATCGCGCACCGTCGTGAGACCGTACGCCTTTTCCTGGATGGGCTGAATCCGACTTTCGACCAGGATCGCAGCCGCCTGTCGGTAAGCCTCGGCGGCCGCGGCAGCGACACCGGCGGCGGCCGTGACGGACACCGTCAGGTGGCACTCGGTAAACGACGGACGTTCGGAGCGTTTCAGGTCGATCCGGCAAAGGCCGGACTGGGGGGAGTGGGGGCTCATCATCCTAGGGGAAAGCAGCGCTCGAAGCCGGCCGCCCCGTGCCGCCGAAAAGCCGCCGCTGCACAGCGGGGCAACCGGGCGGACGCGCCGCACCCGGCCGCGGTGGCGGGCCGGACGAACACGTGTGGCAGGAGAGAAACGGGAGGCATCGGGAAGTGCTCGGTGGCAGATCGCCGGAGCCCGCCTTCCAGTCGGCACCGGGGCGGGTTCGAACGAATCGTCCAAGAGGTTTGCGGTTGGGGCGTCGCGGCGAACCCGGCCGCTGGGAACGGCCTCGCTCGTCGTTTCGCTGAAACGTGAGATTGGGAATCTCCGCCCCGTCTCTTCAAGCTTTTCTGGGGCGGATGGAAAAACGCCGCGCGCTCCGCACATCAAACCGCGTGATTGCAGCCCAACGCAGCCGCCGCACCACGCCGCAGCGAACCAGGTAGCCCAAGCTGGGGCCCGCGTTCTCCGCCCGCGGGCCCCGAAGCGCCGACACGCGGCCGGGTTGCGAGTCACCAGCGGACGCATCGAACCTTCTCGCCCGCCTCAACCGGCCTCAGCACGGGCGCGGAAGCCACAGGCGCACCTGGGTGCCGTGGCCCAATTCCGACGCGATCCAGAACCGCCCACCGAACTGCTTGGTGACGAGAAACGCTTTCGTGAGGCCGCAACCGCCGCCCATCGTGCGCACGTTGCCGACGTTGCTGGCTCGTTTGCCGAAGGCGACGACCTGCCTGATCTCCTCGGGCGGAATGCCCTTGCCATCGTCGCGCACGACGAAGCGCAGCTCCGCGGCATCGGCATAGAGTGCGGCGGTGATGTGGCCGCCCGGCGCCGTGTATTTACGGGCGTTGGCGATCAGGTCGCGCATCACGTCCTGCAACACCGGAGGCATCACCAGGCGCTTCTCATCGCCCGCCTCGATCTTGAGGTCGACGTAGTAGTCGCCGGGCTGTTGGCGCGCAGCGTTGTAGAGAATGCGATACCGCCCGTGGCTGTTGCGCTCGATCGCGGCGAAGACGTCCGAGAAGTTTTGCCGCAGCTGCGCGACATCGAACTCCTCCCAGCGTTCCGGAGTGGCGGCGCGGGCAAGCAGTTCACGGGCCCGCACCTTCAGGATCTCGAAAACCGAACGAATGTTGGCCATCGTCTCCGCCATCTCCGGCCCGGGCGCGGGTCGGTGGCACAGCTTGGCGTCGATCTCGTCGAGCACCGCCCGTTCCATGGCCTCGACCTGACGCGCCTGCTCCAGTGCCTGGTCGCGGTCCTGCAACGAGGCAACCACCCGGTCGCACCACGCGAGCCCGGTGGAAAGGTACTGGTCGTTGTCCGCGGCGTTCAACCCGAGCACGATCAGCTCGCAGTTGAGCACATTGATCACGTTCACCACGCTGTGGAAATCCAGCAGCGACTGCTCGCCCGGCGACAGTGGGGGAATCTCGGTGATCTCGATGTCTTGCATGGAGACTCTACTCCATCGGCCCCGCCGCCCCAACCTTGAGAGCCACCCGACCGATGCGCCGCAGCGAGCCGCCGATACCCGGTGCCTGCTTGCTCCGGTGCGGCACGCGCCCGCGTCAGTCCGCCAGATCCGTCGCCACGGCCTTGGCGAAATAAGTGAGAATCAGGTCGGCCCCGGCGCGCTTGATCGCGAGCAACGACTCGTCGCGGGTGCGGCGCAGATCAAGCCACCCCAACCGGGCCGCCGCTTGGATCTGCGAGTACTCGCCGGACACCTGGTAGGCTGCGACGGGGAGGCGCGTGGCGGCGCGCAGGTCGCTGATCACATCGAGGTACGCCCCGGCGGGTTTGACCATGAGCAGATCGGCGCCCTCCGCCTCGTCGAGCAGCGCGTCCTTGAGCGCCTCGCGGCGGTTGGCGGGATTGAGCTGGTAGGTGTGTTTGCCAAGCAACGTCGTGCCCGCCGCCTGCGCACTGCCGACCGCCTCGCGGAACGGGCCGTAATACGCGGAGTTGAACTTGGCGGCGTAGGCGAGAATCGCCGTCCCGGTGTGCCCACCGGCGTCGAGCGCCCGCCGGATCGCGCCGACCCGCCCGTCCATCATGTCGGACGGCGCGACGAGGTCCGTGCCGGCCTCGGCATGGAGCACCGCCATCTCGGCCAAGGCCGCCACCGTGGTGTCGTTGTCCACATCGTCGCCGTCCGCCGTGAGCACGCCGTCGTGTCCATGGGTCGTGTACGGATCGAGCGCGATGTCCGCGACCACGAGAAGCTCCGGCACGGCTTTCTTCACCGCCCGGATCGCGCGCAGGATCAGCGTCTCAGGGTTGATCGCCTCGGCACCGCGCGGGGTCTTGAGCGACTTTTCGAGTTTCGGAAACAACGCCACCGCGCGCACCCCCAACCGGTGGAGGGCGCGGCATTCCTTGACGAGGTCGGCGATGCTCAGCCGGAACGCCCCCGGCATCGACGCAATCTCCTCCGGCGCCGCCTTGCCATCGACCACGAACAGCGGAGCCACCAGATCGTCGGCCGTCACCCGCGTCTCCTCGACCAGAGCGCGGATCGCCGCGGTGCGGCGCAGACGACGGGGACGTTGCAGGAGAGCGAGGGTCGGCGTGACAGGCATGGTGCGAAACGATTGCCGGAGAGGCTGGCGGCACCGTGAGCGAAGGCAAATCCTTCGCCGCGACCTCCGCGCACGGGTGCAGGCGTTCCCGGCCTTCCCGTCCGCCCTCCCGCGCTTGTTCAGCCCAGACCGCCGCCGGCAGCGGTTTCCCGAGTAGGATCGAGATCCGAGAAAGTCCTCAATCCTGCCCGCAATCGACCGAAATTGATATTTGGCGTCGATCGCGCGCGCCCACGTCCCCTCTCCGTGCCCACACCATGACCGTCAAGTCACGCATCGTCGTCCTCAACGTGCTCGCCGCGGCGATCTCGATCCTGTTGGGTGGCGCCCTCGTGTACCGAAGTTACACGGACGCGCACCAACTGCGCAATTTCAGCAAGGTGAGCCAGTTGTTGCGGCAGTTGTTCCAGCTCGGCAACGCTTGGACCTTTGAGAGCGGCGGGGTCTGGCATGCCCACAAGGACTTCGCCCCCCCGGGGAAACTCGATGTTGGTCGGCAAAACTACAACGAACGCATCGCGAAAACCCAAGCGGCGGTCAAAGAGATCGAGGCGACCGTCGCCTCCATGGCGCTGGACCAATTCTCCCCGGCGTTCCGCGACATGGTGCGCACCCGTTTCGATTTTGAACCACGGGTCGCCGCGCTCCGCCAAGGACTCGTCGTCGACCACGTCCATCCCTGGAAAACGACGCTGCTCTACACCCACGAGATCAAACGCCTGTTCGGCATGATCACGCAGCTGGCGACCGAAACCACCGACCCGGAACTCGTGCGCAAGGTGGTGGTGGCGGACCTCACGCTCCAAGCCCAGTTGATGATCGGCCGGCACAACGGACTGCTGAGCTACGCGCTCGGCTCGGGCGATGTGAACGAAGCCACCACGCGCTTTCCCACGTTCATGGACGACATGCGCCCCCTGCTCGGCCGCATCGAGGGACTCTCCAGCCCGGAAGGCGTGCGACTCTTCAAGCAGTATATCGACAACGACGTGCTCAAGACCTTCGAGCAGGCGACCGAGCTTGTGATCCAGGCCGGTCCGCCCCCGCCCAGCGGCAAGCACACCTTCAACAAGGAATACGCCGCCGAGATCAAGAAGGCCTATTTCGAACACGAGAAGGAAATGGTGAACTTCATCGAGTTCGTGCAGGCGGACGTGCACAACTACACCCAGCTGCGCCTGCGGGAGGCCGACCTCAAGATGTACGCATCGCTGGCAATCGTGGGCTTGGCCGTCCTGGTTTCGCTCTTCGGCGGCTACCTCACCAATCGCCACATCACCCGCTCCATCCGGGCGGTCTCGGGCCAGCTCGGAGAAGCGTCCGCGCACGGCACCCAGCTCTCGCTCATGGTCTCGACGGCCGCGTCGAACCTCGCCGACGGCTGCTCGGAACAGGCGTCGGCGATCGAGGAGATCCACGCCACGGTCGAGGAGATCACCTCGATGGCCACCACCGGGGGCGAGCGGGTGAAACGCGTGCTGCAACTCGCCCATGAAAGCGATGCTTCGGTCAACGAGAGTTCGAACTCGACCAAGCAGATGCGCGGCGCGATGCAGCGCATCCAAGAATCGAGTTCGCAGATCGCCCACATCGCCAAGGCGATCGAGGAGATCGCCTTCCAAACGAACTTGCTGGCGTTGAACGCCGCCGTCGAAGCCGCCCGCGCCGGGGAGGCCGGAGCGGGCTTTGCCGTCGTCGCCGATGAGGTGCGCACGCTCGCCCGCAAGAGCGCGGAGTCGGCCAAATCGACCCACACCATGATCGAGAACGCGCTCCGCAGCGTGAAGGAAGGGACCTCGCTGAGCGAAGAGGTGGAAAATCAGCTCTCCCGCATTCTTTCCCAGATCGGCAGTTTCAAGAAGGCCCTGCTTGAGATGCAGGAAGTGTCCGAGCAGCAGCGCGTCGCCATCGCCCAGGTAGCCACGTCGATGGGCGAGATCGACAAGGTCACGCAACGCAACGCCTCCGCCGCGGAGGAATCCGCCGCGGCCGCACATGAGATGGAGGATCAGTCGCGCAGCGTGCTCCAGCAGATCGAACACCTCGAGGCCGTGCTGATCGGTCGGAACTCCTCCCCCTCGCAGCACCGGACCGAGCCCGAAATCGCGGCCGAGCCGCAGCCTTCGCGTGAACGCTTCGCCGCCCTGACTCGCTCCTGAGCGACGCCACAGCGTTCGCACGCCTCCCTGCTCCCGCGGTCATCGCAGAGCGCACGGGCGCAGGGTTGGCCTTCGCGCGGTGCGGGTTGCTCGACGTGTGACCGTGTTCGGGACGGAACGGGAGTTGTCAGTCCTCGTGCCCTCCGGCGCGCCGCCGGCCCTGCGCACCCACCAACGCACGCACGACGGCCGGCCCATCGGCCGCGCCCAAAACGGGCCGGCTGGGAGCCGAGGGAGCGCGCGCTCCCGTCCTCTTCGTTTCGGGGCTCGCAATGGCTCGGCTCCAGCCACTTTACTGGCCCGATCTCCGCACTCCGGCCGCAACCCTCAGGACCCCAACCCATGGACACCGCAACACCCCGTGAATCCGCCTCGCGAGGCTTCTACAAACTATCGGCGCTCACGCGCATCGGCTTCGGCGCCGGCGATCTGGCCCAAAACCTCATCTACCAGACCGTCGCCACCTACCTGCTCTTTTTCTACACGAACGTCTTCGGCATCAGCCCGGGCGCGGCCGCGTTCATGTTCTTGGTCGTGCGTGTGGTCGATGTCCTCTGGGACCCGTTCGTCGGGGCCTTCGTCGACAAGCACAACCCCAAGCTCGGCAAATACCGCGCCTACCTGATCATCGGCGGCATTCCGCTGACCGGTCTGGCGATCCTCTCGTTCTGGAACGGTTTCTCCGGCCAGCTGTGGTACGCCTACGTCACCTACGTCACCCTTTCGCTGTGCTACACGCTGATCAACGTGCCGTACGGCGCGCTGAACGCCTCGCTCACGCGCGACACCGATGAGATCACCAAGCTCACGTCGACCCGCATGTTCATGGCCAACCTGGGCGGCTTGGCCGTCCAGTTCGGTGTGCCCGCCACGATCCAGTACTTCGCCCCGAACAACGACTGGTCCAAGCCGGCGGCCTCGGGGGCTTGGTTCGCGGTGATGTCGGTCTACGCGCTCGTGGGCTTCGCCTTGTTGGTCTACTGCTACACGCAAACCAAGGAACGGGTCGTGATGGATGAGAGCGTGGGCGATACGGTCAGCTATTCGGATCTGTTCACGGAATTCCTCCGCAACCGGCCGCTGCGCATCCTCGCCTTCTTCTTCATCACCGCCTTCGCCATGATGGCGGTCGGAAACTCGGCTTCCGCCTACTACATGCAATACAATGTCGGCCACCCGGAGGCGCTGAAGTGGTTCAACGCCCTCGGCTCCATCCCGGCCTTCATTTTCATGCCCATGGTGCCCGCCATCAAACGGTCCATCGGCAAGAAACGCATGTTCTACGTGTTCCTCACCGTCGCCATCATCGGCATGGCCATGCTGTACGTGATCTCGACCGTGCCGGCCCTCAAGGCGCAGCTCTGGCTCGTCTATGTCGCCCAGTTCGTGAAATCGACCGGCATCATCGTGGCCACCGGCTACATGTGGGCGCTGGTGCCGGAGGTGATCTCCTACAGCGAGTGGAAGACGGGCAAGCGCATCTCGGGCGTGGTCAACGCGCTCACCGGCATCTTCTTCAAGGCCGGCTTCGCCCTCGGCGGTGTCATCCCGGGCTTGGTCCTGGCGTGGACGGGCTTCAACGCGGCCGCAGTCGAGCAGTCCGCCCGCGCCCAACAGGGCATCCTCTGGCTCGTCGTGATCATCCCCGCCATCCTGCTCGTCCTGGCGATGTTCATCATCTCCAAGTACGAGCTCGAGGACGACAAGATCGACCAGATCAACCGCGAGATCGAAGCGCGCCACCGGTCCTGACGGACGCCTTACGGTTTCTCGCTGAGCAACGGGAGCATCGTCGCCGCGTAGCGCCGGCCGAGCTCCCGGTACCCTTCGAGGTCGAAATGGAGATTGTCCGGCGGCCGGCTCGTGCAGCCGGCCGCTGAGACGATATGGGCGGTGGGTATCGTCTTGGGCAGCGTGGCGATGATGCGGTTCATGGGGGCGCAGGCGCCCTTCTGGTCCGCCGCCACGACTTCTCCGGCGAGCAGCGGCACATCCTCGGCCTTCAGGCCCAGGTCCTTCAGCAGGCTTTCGTAGATCGCCTTCACCTTGTTCGGCCATTCACGGTCGTCCGTGTTGGACTCGCCCTGATGCAGCAGGATGCCCTTGATCACGCCCGCCTTCTGGGCCTCGCGCGCCCGCTCGACCAGATAGCTGTACGGGTTGCCCCCGTAGGTCGCGATGTAGTTCTTCATCCAGCCCGGGGCCACCTCGGCGTAGGCTTGGTAGGCGGCTAGGTCGAACAGCTCGATCTTGCAGCCCGGCACGGCGACCGGAACCACACCAACTTTGATGTCAGCCGGCAGGTTGGCCACCAACGTGCGGCCGAAATAGTCGATCGGGCTGAGCCCGTTGCCCGGACGGAACAGCGGAGGCACCGCCGTATACCAGTTGTCCTTCTTCCGGCCGATCTCGGGGAAATCGATGGCCGCCAAAACCTGGAAACGCTCGTCCACACCCACCTTGTCCTTTTCGTCCACGGGAGCCGGGAAGCCGTCCATGTTCGACTGTCCGAAGCAGAGGAAGATGTAGAGGTTCTTGTCTTGGGCGGAAGTGGTGGCCGCCAGAAGCAGCAGCCCGACCACAACGAAGGGTTTGAGGAATGCTTTCATGTTGGTTGGAAGACGCCCGAGATTCCGGTGACTATCGCGCTCACACGGCTGCGCTCGGTTCTTCCGAGCACGGTGCACCTCCGGCGAAGCTCCCCCATCGGACCGTTTGCTCCGCGATAAAGCCCTACCTCGAGCCGCTCGGCGGCCACGGCCCATGCGCAGCCCTTCGTTCGCGCTTCGCGCCTCCTCAACGGTCTCGCGCCGCCCCTCCGGTTGCTCCTCGGTGCTCTGGCTCTCGTCGCTCGACCGCTCGACGGAATGATCGCGTCCAGTCGGCCCGGCGGGCACGTCACTTGCCGGGCACGTCGCCGGACTCAAAAAACCAGCACCAGAACTCGAACCGCGGGATCACCGCCGAAGGCGCCGATGTTGCGCTGCACCCAGGCCAGCGCCGCGAGCTGGTCCAGCAGTCCGTAGTTTCCGGATGCATGGTGCGGCGACTCCGTCGTGAGCTCCGGATGCGCGAGTAAACCGAAAATCCCGAGCCGGTAGTTGACCGTGACCACCACCAGCCCCAGCGAAGCCAACCGCGCACCGTCATAGATCGGGGCCGCGCCCGAGCCTCCCGTGAACGCGCCGCCCGGGATATGCACGATCACCGGTTTGCCCGATGGACCGCACGGACTGCGCCGCCACCGCGGAGCCGAAGATCAGGATACACGCCAGAGCCAAGGTGGTTTTCACAGTGAACAGCGGAGAACGGGGTTGTGGGACCGGCCCGGTGATCGAGCGTCTATTGCGCAGTGCGCCGATTGTTCCGGTCGAACCCGACCGACGCACGTTCGTGTTTCGCGATCCGCCCCGATCTCTGGCTGGCCGTGAACACCGGGTCAACCTTCGCGGCCGAGCGAGCCACAGTAACAGATCACTAAGCACAGCGGCCCCCCGCCGGCCGCGGGTCCCGCCGGGCCACGGCATCTCCCTGCCCTACCTTACGGCGTGGCCGCGGTGATGCGGATGCTGCCGCCGGAGGTGTCGGCGCGCAGCGTGCCGCCGCCACCGTTCAAGCGGCCGGAAACGTGCGCGCGCTCCTTCTTCTCCACCACGAAGGCGGCGAAGCCGTCGACCTGCACGCTGCCCCCGCTCGTGTCGGCGACCACATCAAGTTTGGCCGTGGGGTCGACTTCGGCCCGGATGGAGCCGCCCGAGGTGTCCAGAGTCACAGCGGTGGCGCCCGGACCAACAAAGTCGACGGTGATGCCGCCGCCCGAGGTATTGGCGTGAAGATGGCCCAAGGCACGCCGCACATGGATGGAGCCGCCAGAGGTGTCGAGGTTCAGGTCGAGACCACCGTCGGCCTTGATCGAACCACCGGAAGTGTCGGCCCAGACGGCAGCCGTCATCTCGCCGGCAATGGTAATCGAGCCGCCCGAGGTATCGAGGTTCAGCCGGACGTCGGCCGGCAGCGTGATTTCCGGAGCGAACTGCACCCTGTCCCCAAACCCCCACTGGAAGCCGAAGCCGCCCTTTTGCTTCACCGCGAGCTTCACCTCGTCGCCCTGCTGCGTGCAGAGGATCTCGTAGCGCTCGAGCAATTTGTCGGCCTCGGCGGCGTTGTTGGTGCCAAACTTCTGCTTGAGCACCACACGAGCAGTGCCGGCTGGTCCGACCGTGGTGCGAATGGAGCAGCCACTGACGTCGACCTTGACGATCGAGCCGGGCGCCACGTTGAAGGTCTGGTCGAGGGAACGTTCGATGCCGGCCGTCGCCGGAAGCGCGGCGGCGGTGGCGAGCAGCAACAGCGAGCACGAAGTACGCAGGGAGAAGTGCATGCGGGAAGCACACCGCCGACGGCCGAAGGTTGCAGAAATTGCCGTGCCCCGCCAACCGGGGCACGGCTCATTCAGAACCGGTACGCGACCGAGAAGCTCGCGCTGTTCGAGTGCGCATGCGCGGCGGCGAGGTTCCGGTAGCTCACCCCGATCGCGTAGCCCTGCGGCGTCACGAGCTCGAGGCCGGCTCCGAACTTCCGAAGATCCTGCCCGAGACCAACCGGCTCAAGCATCGGCTCCACCCCCGCCGGCGCCGCGACGAGCGAGGCGCGGACGAAGCTCGTCGCCGAACCGAGATACCGCTGGAAGTCGAAGCTCACCGACGGCCGCAGCACACACCCGTTTTGGAACTCGTGGCGGAGCCCGGCCTCCAAGCGCATCGTCGCCCAGGTCTGCGTCTCGCGCCGCTCGGTCAGGGCGAGCGCTTGCGCGCCGCCGCCGGTCTCGGTCGCGGCGTCCGCCTTCAGCGTGATCGCGCCCAGTTCGACCTGCGGCCGAACATAGAGACGGCTCTGGCTGGTCACGCTTCGCGAGAACGCATGCGCCACCGTCACGGACCCGCCGAAAACATCGAGGTCGCGCTCGACTGCGCCGCGCACCGGGGTTGTGAGATCCACCCAACGCTCGCTCTCGGTCGTGCTCCGCCCGTAGGTGAGACCCGCCGCAATCTCGGTGCCCGCGACGTCGCACCGCAGGGAGGCGGCGGCGAACTTCGCCCGCTCCTCGGCGGTCCAGCGACCCGCGAAACCACCCGCCTTGCCCCGTCCGGAACCAACCGTGACACCCGTCGTCCAGCGGCCAAACTTCTTCTCAAAACCCGCGTTGGTGCGGCTGTTCGAGTGATGCACCGCCTGGTAGTCGTCGAAGGCGCCATGGGAGTCGGTGGCGACGGTCTGCTCCACCCAGAAGGCGTTGCCACGGGCATCCGCGGCGGCGGTCCGCGGCCCCAAGGCCGATTCCATGAACCGCTGCATGTCGCGATACAGCCACACCTGCTGTTCGCCATAGAAATCCGGCGACAGGCGCGCCAGCGCTTCCCGGTAACCGGTCGCCTCCGGGATCGCGATCAGGGCGTTGATGGTGTCGGCCAGCGCGGCCGCGCTGCCCGCGTTCTGGACGCGGTTGAAGTAGCGTCCGGTCTCGAGCAGATTCCGGCCGAGGAAGTCTGGCGCGAAGTCCACGGTGTACTCCATCGCCAGCGAGTTGACCGCCGCCGCCCCCGGATTCGGGGCGAGACTCGTCGCCGAGACCTGCCCCAGCCGATAGTCGATCACGACCGACTTCGCCTGATTGAGCGCCAAGCCGGTCGCGGCAATCGCACCGGTGCTCGTGAGGAACACGATCTTGTGGCCGCCCGGTTTCACGGTCGCGGTATTGAGCTGGGTGAAACGCATGGTGCCCGCGAGTTCCGTGCTGCCGAGGACCGCGATGCGGTCCGCCGCACCGGTCGCATGATCAACGGTGATCACGCTGGCGCCGCCGCCGGTCTGCCGCAGGTTGCCCGTGATCGTCGTCGCCTCGATCGCGGCGCCGCCGGGCGAGAGCACGCCCTCGTTGGTCAGCCAGTTGCCAGCGCCGATGATCACGGAAGAACCGGTGTTGAACGTGCCCGCCAACCGGTTGTTGAAGGCGTTCGCGCCTTCGCGCAGGTCGATGTTGCCGTTGATCGTGCCGAGATTCTCGACCGTCTCGGCCTTCTTGCCGCCGATCACGGCGACACCGCTGCGCGCGGCGAGCGTGCCGCGGTTGGTGAGCGTGTTCGCCGCGCCGTCGAGGAACCGTACCGCGGTGCCGCCGCCGGAACCGCCGTTGATCGAACCCGAGTTCACGGTGATCGAAATCGCACCGGCCGCATCGCCACCGGCCGACTGCGCCACGATGCCGACCGCCTCCGCCCCGGCGACATCGATCTTGCCCGCCAACGTCACCGCGACGGCGCCGGCGAGGTTGCGCAAGGGAGCGGCCGCGACCATCGCCTCCGTCTCCGTATCCGGCTCCGGAACCTCCACGAAGGGTTCCTCGTCGCCCGCGCAACTCTGCGCGACGATGCCGTGCGCCGCCGCGCCAGTCGTCGTGATGTCGCCGCTCTGCGCGACCGCGACCGCACCGCTGGAGCCGTCGCCGCCCACGCTGCCGAACCAGGCGAGTCCTTCGCGGTTGCCCACGAGGCCGCCGCCGCCGCCCACGCTCTGCGCGAAGACACCGACCGCGTTCGCCCCGCTCGTGGCGATGGTGGCGGAGTTCGTCACCACAACCTCACCACCATCGCCGGCGCACCCGCCGTCGCGCCGGAAACCCATGCCCAGCCCGACCTTGTCCCACGACGAGAAACCGCCACCCGTGACACTGCCGGACTGGCCGCCGCCGCCGCCCACGCTCTGTGCGAAGATGCCGTAGGCCGCCTCGCCGAAGGTCTTCAGCGCCGCCTGGTTCGTCACGGTCACCTTCGCGCCGTCGCCCGACGCGCCGCCCGCGCCGCCGATCACGAACTCGCCGAGCAGACCGATGCCGACGTCGACATCCTCGCCGTCGCCGGTGCCGGTCGCGTAGGCCTGCGCCTCGCCGCCGCCGCCGCCCACGCTCTGCGCGTGGATCGCATGGGAGTCCTTGCCGTGGGTAGTGATCGTCCCGGTGTTGGTCACGGCGACGGTCTCGGCGTCGGCGTTGTCGCCGCCGTCACCGCCGATCGTGATCGAGAGGCTGGTCGGCTTCAGGTTGCTGGTCCATTTGCCCTGGAAGGTGTCGCCGAGGAAGTTCACGAGATCGAACGCGCTCATCACGTTCATCGCGCCATCGATCCACTGGCCCGCCTTGCCGAGGATGCTCTCGGCCACGCTGCCGCCGCCGCCACCCACGCTCTGCGCAAAGATGCCGCGCCCGCGCAGCCCGTCCGTCTCGATCGCTCCGGCGTTGGTCACCTGCACCGCGCCGCCCGTGTTGCCGCTGCCGCCGTCGCCACCGGCCGTGATGCTCAGGCCGAGACTGCTGCCGCCAAAATCCTTGAACGGCAGCAGACTGCTCGTCGAAAGACTGATCGCTTTGGCGCTGCCGCCGGCGCCGCCGCCGCCGCCGATGCTCTGCGCATAGATGCCGTTGGCGAGTTCGCCGCGGGTGTGGATCGCGGCGGCCGAGTTCACGAACACCGCGCCGCCCGTGTTGCCCGCCCCTCCGTCGCCGCCGAACGTCCAGGTCGTGGTCAACGCCTTGCCCTCCTTGCCGAGATTCGAGTCGTTGGTGAAGGTGCAGGCGAGCGCGGCGCCGCCCTGGCCCCCGCCGCCGCCCACGCTCTGCGCAAACAGGCCGTGCGCCGTGTTGCCGAACGTGTCGATCGCCCCCGCGAGCGCCTGCGCCGTGGGCGTGACGCTGGTCGGCGTGGCCAAGCCATAGCCGGCGTAGACGGCGCCACCGGTGCCGCCGATCCCGCCGCTGCCGCCAACCGTCACGGTGGCGTTGAGCTGTTTCTTCGCCGCGGAGATTCCGGTGATGTTCCCCGTGATACTCATCCCGCCGTCGCCGCCACCGCCGCCCACGCTTTGCGCAAAGAGGCCGTGGCCATTCTCGCCGTGTGTTTCGACCGTGCCGTCGTTGCCGAGCACCACGAGACCGCCGTTGCCGCCGGGCCCGCCGGTGCCGCCCACCGCCACGGACAACGCGAGCGAACTGCCCACGTCGCCCGCGAACGAGAAACCGCCGTGGCCGCCGCCACCACCGAGACTCTGCGCGACAACGCCGCGTGCGTCAGTCTTCGCGACGTTCAGCGTGCCGGAGTTCTTCACTGCCACGACGCCGCCCTCGCCGCCGCCATCGCCGCCGCCGCCGATCGCGACAGACAGCGCCTTGGAATTCGATCCGATCGTCAGCATGCCGCTGGCGGCGAAACCGCCATTGCCGCCACCGCCGCCCAAGCTCTGCGCAAAGATCGCGTCCGACTTCTCCTTCTCCGTGGTGATCGTGCCGCTGTTGGTGACGTTCACCCGCTTGCCGTCGCCGCCGCCCTTGCCCGAGCCGCCGAAGGCCAGCCCGAGATTGGCGCCGCTGTCCGATTTGCTGAGCACGAGCGCCAACGCCCCGCCGCCGTCGCCACCGCCGCCGCCCACGCTCTGCGCGTAGATGCCGGAGGCCGCGGCGCCGAAGGTCTTCAGCGCGGCGGTATTGGTGAGCGTGACCACGTCCGAATCATTGCCCGCGCCGCCCGAGCCACCGATGGCCAGCGAGAGGTTAACCTTACTGTTCACGCTGGCGCTGAGCGCACCGCTGAACCCGCCGCTGCCGCCGCCACCGCCCACACTTTGCGCGAACAGCGCGTGCGCGTCGTCGCCGTGCGTGGTCACTGCGCCATGGTTGGCGAGGTCGACCGTCTTCGCGACTCCACCACCCTTGCCCGTGCCGCCGAGGCTTGCATTGATCGTGCCGCCGGTCATCGCGGCTCCCCCCGAGAAGGCGAAGCCGCCGCTGCCGCCGCCACCGCCCACGCTTTGTGCCAGAATGCCGTAGGCGCGCAGGCCATTCGTCTCCAGTTCGCCGAGATTGGTGAGGTCGACCGTCGACCCGGCGCCGCCACCGCCGCCGGAGCCGCCGAGGGTGAACGTGGCCGACGCCGTCTTCGCGCCGCTGCCGGCGATGCTGAAGCCACCGCTGCCGCCGCCGCCGCCCGCACTCTGCGCAAAGAGCGCATACGCACCATCCTTCTTCGTGGTGATCTTGCCGGAGTTGGTGACGTCCACCGCCGCGGCATCGCCGCCGCCGTCGCCGAAGCCACCGATGCCGGCCGTGACCGCACCGGTTCCCGCCCCGGCGCCGCCGAGGCTGAAGCCGCCGTTGCCGCCGCCGCCGCCCACGCTCTGCGCGAGCAGGCCATGCGCGAACAAGCCGTCGGTCGTGATTGTTCCCAAATTCGTCACATCAACGGTGCCCGACCCGCCGCCGCCAGCGCCCTTGCCGCCCACATTGAGCGTGCCCGCCGCCGTGCCGGCGCCGGCGAGCCCAAGCGCGAAGCCGCCGTTGCCGCCGCCGCCGCCCACGCTTTGCGCAAAAAGGCCGTACGCGCGTTCGCCCTCCGTGGAGATCGTACCCGAGTTGTCGACTTCGACGTGCTTGCCGTCACCGGCTCCGTTACCTTTGCCGCCGATGCTCAAAGCCGCTGCCGCCGTCCCCGCCGCGGCGCCCGAGATGCTAAACCCGCCGTTGCCGCCGCCGCCGCCAACGCTTTGCGCGAAGAGCGCGTACGCCGCCGTGCCTTTGGTCGAGATCTTGCCGAAGTTGTCGACATCCACGATGTCGGCTGTTCCACCTTCGCCACCCTCGCCGCCCACGCCGATGGCGATCGCACCGGTGCCGGCCCCCGCCGCGCTCACCGAAAACCCGCCGTCACCGCCGCCGCCACCCACGCTCTGCGCGCGCAGACCCACCGAGCGCTCGCCGGTCACGTCCAACAGACCGTGGTTCTCCACCGTGACCATCTTTCCATCACCACCCTTTCCGCCGGTTCCGCCGATCGAGAAGGTGGCGGCGAAGGTGTCGCTGCCGGCCATCGCGACGGAGAAGCCGCCGGTTCCGCCACCGCCGCCGATGCTCTCGGCGAAGATGCCGTTGGCGTCGATGCCCGCCGCCTTGATGCTGCTCCAGTTCTCGACCTTGACCGTGTTGGCGTCGCCACCACCGCCGGCGTCGCCGCCGGCGCCGATCGCGATGCCCGCGCCGAAGCCCGCCGCCGCCGAGAAGGAGAAGCCGCCGTTGCCGCCGCCGCCGCCGATGCTCTGCGCGAAAATGCCGCTCGAACGATCCTTCGTGGCTTCGATGTTGAAACCATTGTTCACCGCGGGATCCGCCAGCGCCGTGCTCGTCACCGTCACCGTCGAGCCCGCACCGCCCTTCTCACCTTTGCCGCCGACCGCGAGACTGACGAAGGCGCCGACGGCCACGCTCCCGCCACCGCTGCCGCCACCGCCGCCGATGCTTTGCGCGAAAATGGCAGAGGAGCCCGCCTCCGTCGACTTCAGAAAGGCCCCCGAGTTGGTCACCGTCACAGCCGCGGCATCACCACCGCCGCCGCCTTTGCCGCCGATCGAGAACCAGCCCGTGCTCGAGCCGCCGTTGCCGCCGCCCCCGCCAATGCTCTGGGCAAAGATCGCCGAGGACGCGGAGTAAATCGTTCCGCCGTTGTTCACTGTCACCGTGCCGCCGGGACTGGTGGAGCTGCCCGTGCCGCCGACGGCGACCAGGCCGCCCGAGTCGCCGCCGTCGCCACCGCCACCGCCGATGCTCTGCGCGTAGATGCCGCGGGCGCCGGCGCCGCTGGCGGTGATCGTACCGTTGTTTGTCGCTGTCACGGGGCCGCCTTTCCCACCGGCCGAACCCGCGCCGCCGAAACCGACCAACGCCCCGGCTCCACCGCCCGCACCGCCGCCGCCGCCCACGCTCTGCGCATACAGACCGTGCGCGCCCACACCGGTCGTCTTCACCTCGCCGCCGGTCGCATTCGTGGCCACAACTTCGCCGCCGTCTCCAGCGCTGGCGCCGCTGCCGCCGCGCGCGTAGAAGATGCTGCCGCCCGCTCCGCCGCTGCCACCGAAACCGCCCACGCTCTGCGCGAAGAGGCCGTAGGCGTCGATCCCCGAGGTCTGCACCTTGCCGCCGCTGATCAAGGTCACCTTGCCGCCGGGCAACGCCGCGCCGCCAGTGCCCGAGTCGCCGGTCATCCAGCCGCCGCTGCCACCGCTGCCCGCGGTGCCGCCCACGCTCTTGGCCCAGATGCCGTACGCATCCTGTCCGGTGGTCGTGAGGTCCCACGTCCCATTGACGTGCACAATTCCGCCGGTTCCGCCAAGGCCACCGTTGCCCGCCCCCATCGCGCCGTGACCCTCGCCGCCGGTGCCGCCGTTGCCGCCCTCGCTCAGGGCGTAGATGCCGTAACCGTAGCGGCTTGACGTCGTAATCGTTCCGCTACCGAGAACATTCACGGTTCCGCCGGTGCCGCCGGCCCCGCCCGGCCGGCCCCAGTACCAGGTGCCGCCGTCGCCGCCCGTGCCGCCGGCGCCGCCGGCACTGTGCGCGAACACCCCGATCGCCGCTTCGCCCGATGTGTTGGTCGGTGGCGTCCCGCTCGGCGCGAGCCGCGTCTCGATCGCCCCGTCGACCGTCACCGCGACGTTTCCGCCGGTCTTCCCATCTTTGCCGCCGCCCGGCTCCGTCGCGCCGAACGACCAGAAACCGCCGCCACCGCTGCCCGCCGCCCCGGCCCCTCCGGTGCTGTCGGCGTAGATCCCGTACGCGCCCTTGCCCGTGGTCACGATCTTGCCGGTGTTGTGGTTCACCGTCACCGTGTTGCCCGCGCCACCACCCGTGGCGATCTCCGCCAACAGACCATCGAGGTATCCCTTGATGTCCGGCACCGGCTTGATCGCCGACACCGCGGTGCCGTAGTCGGCCCACCCCAATCCGTCGAACGCCGCGAAGATTTGCCCGACTTTGAGCTGCCCCGTGGCGGCATCCCGATAGACCCAGGCGCAAAGCTGCGCCCTGATCCCCGATTGCGTCCGCACCGGAGGGACCGCCGTGTTGGTCCCGTCGACCGTATAGTTCACAATCACCTGGCGCGACTCGCCGGCGCCGAGATCGTCGAAGCCGCTGCCCAACGCGAACGACAACGTGCCATTGGGGTTGAAAGTGAAACTACCCGCCTCCTGCCCGGTGCGCACGATGTGCCCCTCGGCGCTCTCCACGATCACTGCGCCCGCCACCGTGGCGGTGCCTCCGACCAGCGCCTCCGTGGCGTCCGGCTTCTGGACCGTGGCGACCGTAAAGGTAAAGAAGGCCGGGTTGATCGCCACAAGGGTATCGAGGACCACCAGCCCCGCGCGCATCGAGTCGGGATAACCCGGCGTTTTCGCGCTCGCTGCGATGCCGTGCGCGCCTGTGCCCGCTGTCTTGATACTGCCGAAGTTCTGGACCAGCACATCCCCGCCGTTCGCCGTCGCGGATCCCGGGATCGGCACCCCCAGGAACGGATCGGGGGCCGGCAACGGCGCGGTGCCCACGCAGTTCACCAGGATGCCCGCCTGCCCGTTCGTCGCGATGTTGACCAGATTGCCCGCGCTCCCGCTGTTCACCGTGAGATTCGCACCGCCGTTGCTGCTCAGGAGAATGCCCGCCGTGCCCGTCGATGGCGTGATCTGGTAGGTCGTGCCCTCCGCCGGATCAGCCGTGCCGCCGGTCAGGTTCTGCACCGTGACCGTGTTCACCGTGGAAGGCGGTTGCTCCTGGATGCCCGAGGTCTGGTTGCCTTGGTAGATTTTCGACTCGGCCAGCAGGCCGGGGAGCTGCGCGATGACGACGATCAGGCTAGCGCAGGAACGAATCTGGCGGCGATTGCACATGTGGACTCCTCCGAGGACAGGGGGCTGCGATGGTGCTGCGCACCGCTCCGGTCGACGACGTCGTCGGAGTGCCCTCGCAATGATGCTTGGCAGGTCCCGGGGCACCGCCGACGGCAAGCAGCCGACCGTGGCGATAGTTGCGTTTGGCTCGTCGATACGCCTTTGCCGCTTCGCAGTCGACCCCAAACTCCCGGGTCGCGCGCGGCTCACCGCCCAGCGCCACCGTCCACCGGAGTCACCACGGCAGCACCGTGTGCGCGTGGAACCACTCGTGCACCACCGGCACGCCGCGCACGATCGTGAGCAGGCCCATCACGACCAGCGTCGCGCCGGCCAGCCGGAGCAGCCAGCGCCGGCCGTTCCCGGCGAGCAACTTCACGCCGAAGACCGCCGCGAGCGTCAGCCCCGGGATCGTCGCCGCGCCGAACAGCGCCGCCCCCGCCGCGGCCGCGGTCACCGAGCCGAAGCCGGCCGCATAAACGAGCGCCATCAGCGAAAGCCCGCAGGGCAGGAAACCGTTCAACCAGCCGATCAATACGCTGCGCCACCAGCTCGGCGCACGCAGCACCGTGCCCACCGCCCCGCACCAGCGGCCGCCGTCCAGCCAGCGCGCCGCGCCGGGTGAGAGCCGCACCTCGAACGCGTAGGCCAGCCCGAGCAAGACCATCGCCAGCCCGACCGCCGCGCTCATCGCGTTCTGCAACCACGGCAGAGCCCCGTGCCCTGCCACCCAACCACCCACGAGACTGAACAGCACGGCGAGAAACACATACGTGAGCGTCTTGCCGACTTGGTACGCCAGACTCCGGCCCACCACCGCCGCCACTCCGCCCGGCCCGCTCGCCGCCGCGATCACAAACGGCCCGCACATGCCCAGGCAATGCCCGGTGCCGAGCAGCCCCATCAACAGCAGCGCCAAGAAATCGCCAGCGGTCATCGCCGCCATCGTCGCCGCCCCACCCGCCACCGCAAACCGGATCTGCCGCGTTCGGCCCACATGGTCGGTGCGGGTCGTCTGCTATAGGCCGGGGCGTTGCCCCGCTTTTGACTTCCGCGCTTCCTGTAGGCCGGGGCGCTGACCCGGCTTCCGCCCCTCGCGCCGCGCCGCCACGGCGTTCGAGAATGTGGAAATCAAGAACTCAGGAATCGTTTCGGAAATGGGGAGCCCACCATCGCCGGACCGACGAAACAGAACGTTGATCGTTTCGGGCGCGAAATTCCGCATTGGTCTTAGCCGGGCCCTGCAATCGTGGTCCGGCTCAATTCTGCCATTGTGCTCTCTCCCACCCGAAACACCCTTCCCCCGTCCCTCGAACGCCGGCATGTCCGCCCCCTCCAGCCGAGTCCGAGGACCGGCCGGATGTCTCTCACCCGGTTGCGCGCATGAACGATCCCGCCGAACAAGAAGCCCAGATCTTCATCGACGCCGCGGCCCTGCCGCCCGGCGAGCGCGCGGCGTTTCTTGATCGGGTCTGCGGCAACGATGCGGGACTCCGCCGCCGGATCGAAGCCCTGCTCGCCGCGCACGACGGGGCCGGCGGTTTCATGGCGGCGCCGCGCGACGACAGCCGTGCGCTGCCGACCGACCGTCCGGGCGATCGGATCGGCCGCTACAAGTTGCTGCAGCAGATCGGCGAGGGCGGTTGCGGCGTGGTCTGGATGGCCGAGCAGGAGGAACCGGTGCGGCGGCGCGTGGCGCTCAAGGTCATCAAGCTCGGCATGGACACCGCCGCGGTGGTCGCACGTTTCGAGGCGGAGCGGCAGGCGCTGGCGCTGATGGACCACCCGAGCATCGCCCGCGTGTTCGACGCCGGGGCGACCGCCACCGGCCGGCCGTTCTTCGTGATGGAGCTCGTGCCGGGCGTGCCGATCACGCGCTACTGCGACCAGCACAACCTCCCGACCGTCGACCGCCTCCGGCTCTTCGCGCAGGTCTGCCAGGCCGTGGAGCACGCGCACCAGAAGGGCATCATCCACCGCGACCTGAAGCCCTCCAACGTGCTCGTCACGCAACACGACGGCGAGCCGGTCCCGAAGGTCATCGACTTCGGCATCGCGAAAGCCACGCAGGGCCGGCTGACCGACCGCACGCTCTTCACCGCGTTCGAGCAATTCATCGGCACGCCCGCCTACATGAGCCCCGAGCAGGCCGAGCTCACGGCCGACGACATCGATACCCGCAGCGACATCTACTCGCTCGGCGTGTTGCTCTACGAACTGCTGACCGGCCGCCCGCCCTTCGACCCGAAGACGTTGCTGCAGGCCGGGCTCGACGAGATCCGCCGGATCATTCGCGAGGTCGAGCCGCCGAAACCCTCGACCCGCCTGCACACGCTCGGCGATGCCGACCGTGACACCACCGCGCGGCAACACGGCACGGCCCCCGCGCAACTTTCGGTGCTGCTCCGCGGCGACCTCGACTGGATCGTGATGAAGGCGCTCTCTAAGAGCCGTAGCCGGCGCTACGAGACAGCCAGCGGGTTTGCGCAGGACATCCTGCGCCACCTCCAGCACGAGCCCGTCACCGCCCGCCCGCCCACGGCGGCGTATCGCCTCGGCCGACTCATCCGGCGCAACCGCCTGCTCTGCGGCGCCATCGCCGCGGTGGCGCTCGCATTGGTCGCCGGCACGGTCGTCAGCGTGACGCAGGCCGTGCGCGCCCGCCGCGCCGAGCGGCTCGCGCAGACCGAGCGCGCCCACGCCGAGGACCTGCTCGGCTTCATGCTCGGCGACCTGCGCCAGCAACTCGCCAAGGTCGGCCGACTCGACGTGCTCGAATCCGTGGGCGACCGCGCGCTGCTGCATTTCTCCGCCCGCAAGGCCGAGGGACTCGACGACGCCACGCTCACCCGCTACGCGAAGGCGCTCAGCCAGATCGGCGAGATCCGCATGGATCAGGCCCGGTACGCCGACGCCCTCAAGGCCTTCACGGAAGCCTACGATCGTGCGTCCGCCCTCGCCGCCCGGCATCCGGACAATGGCGACATGCTTTTCGAACGCGGCCAGGCCGAGTACTGGATCGGCTTCGTCCACTGGCAACGCGGCGAGTTCGGCCCCGCCGGCGAATGGCTCCACCGCTACCGCGACACCGCCGTCGTCCTCGCTCGTCTCGCCCCCAACGACCCGCGGGGGCAAAGCGAACTCGCCTACGGCGACCACAACCTCGCCGCTCTCGCCGAACAACGCGGCGATTTGGAGGCGGCGCGCACCGGCTTCCTCGCCGAGCTGGCGACGCTGGAGCGTATGAGCGCCGCGCGACCGGACGACCTAGAGCTGCGTTTCCGGCTGGCCGATGCGCACTCGTGGCTGGGCCGAGTGGCGGAGCAACGAGGCGGTTTTGTTGAGGCAAAGCTGTGCTATTCAAAACGCAGATATATACTGGATGATCTTGTTCGTCGAGAACCTCGATCCTCCCGCTGGAAGTTCATGCTCGCCGACTCGCGTTTGATTGAAGGTGTGGCCGCAATGACGGCTGGTGATTTGTTGGCGGCGGAAGCGAGCTTCGTAGTTGCTCGGCGAATATTCGACGAACTTTCCGTGTTGGACCTGTCGAACCGTAGATGGGTCAATGCCGTTCTAAATGTGCGGTTGATGGAGGCGATTCTGGCAGCAAGACAAGGCAACTACGCTGCGGCGGGCAAGATCACCTTCGAGATCCGGCCACGAATCGCTCAACAACTTAGGGAAGAGGGATCGAGTCGCGCTTTTACTGTAGTCGCAATCAAGGCACGTTTGGTGGATGCCTATTTGTGCTCTGGTTCAGATACGAAGTTGGCAGCGACTCACGTGAACGAAGCATTGAAGATGGTCGAACAATTGATCGAGGATCACCGCAATACTCGTGCGGATGTGGGCATGTTTGCGCAGGCGTACGTTGATGCCGGAGAGCTCGCTGCACGAAATGGCGAGTTGGCTTTGGCGCAGACGCATTGGCAACGAGCTGATGAGTTGATCCGGCCGCTGCTGGAAGGATGCCGGGATTGGCGTTTGCTTGATCCAGCGGCGCGAATCGCAGTTGAGTTCGGCCGCAAAGAAGATGCCCGCAAAATCGTTGAGCAACTGAACATTTTCGGATACATCCCCCTAAAGCCGTGGCCTCCGGAGATCGCGCACGGAGTTGCGGCACCACCACCCTAAATTCTTCGCCTTGTATCGGAACCACACCAACACAACCACAATGAAAATAGCCAAAGCCGTTGCCAGAATCCTGCCTCCTGCCGAAGTCGTCATCACCGTCACCAAGTTCCGGCCAGTACTCTCACCTGAGCTTCGAGGAGACCGAGATACCTCCTATACAATGCGGCTAAAGCGCCCCCACCGCCGTGTGGCGATCAAAGACGACACTGTCTGCGTTGATGCTCCGGGTGCAACCATTCGCCTGATCATCGCCTCGGCGGACGGAGACAAAACCAAGTATTTTCCAGCAGGGATCACCTTCGTGCGGGAAGAAAGCGAGAGCCTCATCGAAAAAGTGCTCCTTGGGTGGATTCATCTGCCCCAGCGCCGCATTGTGATCGACGGACAGTCGCTGACCTTCACGAACCGGTTTAAGAAGGGAAAAGATGAGATTCTCTACAAGTTTTCAGTGATAATTCAGCGTGGCTCGGATGGAGCGATCGGAATTATCGATCCGGGTATTCTCGATGTAGGCATTGAGCGTTAGGTCGATGTGCCAGGGGCTCCCTTGTCAGCGTCGCCAAAAAGCAGTTGCGCTTCGACGTGAACTTGGCGGAGCTTTGCGGTGACGCCCCGAGGTTCGGGGCGTTGCTGCGGCGGGAGTGGAACACAGGTGCGTTCATCCGCGGCGGAGCCACGTGCGTTCTCTTCTCGAAATCCTATGAAGCTCACCCATCGACTGTTTGGCTTGATTCTGTGTGGTGTCGCCCACTTCGCTTCGGCGCAAACACCACCACGCGAGATCTTCGGATCGGTGTTCACGATGAACGTGCACAGCGGGAGCGGCCTATTTGCGCTGAGCGGTGAGTATGTCATCATCACCGCTGACGAGGTCGCGCAGTACAAGTTGTATGGTGGCACCGGAGTGGCCCCGTCCACGGGCACCTATAGTTACGTTTCCGGTACGGGTTCACAGGCGACAGTGACGATTGTGGATTCGGTGCTGGGGCGGGCGAACGGCATTGTTCTGAACTTCGCAACGGACGGCTCGGGGACGTATACGGTCGCCAACTCCTACGGCACGCAGACGGGCTCGTTCAGTTGGCGCAGGCATTTCACCCAGGCGGCAATCCGTGGGCTCGGGCTGGGGAAGCCCGTGGTGACGAAGAACAGCGACGGCACGCTATCGCTGGTGCTCAGCGTGAAGGAGTCAGCGAACCTTCTTCAGTGGGGAGCGGCAGGCTCCGGAGTATTCGAGGTGCTTTCACCCACGCAGGTGCGTTGGACAACGACGCCCGCGGCAGCGCAACGGTTCTTCGTCATCGACGTGGACGTACCGTAGAGGGCGATCTATCCCGTGCGCATACGGTCCGGACATTCTGCCGTGCGGCATAACCTCCGGCAGGTCAGCCGCCACAGCTGAGGTGAGGACGACGGCACAGACGGTCCGGACGCAAGGTTCACCCGCCTCTGGCGGCGCCGAAGGCGACCAGGGTTCGACCCTACCGCAGGCGTGATGAGGGCGGCGGGTGCGGGAAGAACAGGGGCACTTGGCGAAACGCGCGTGCTTTATGTGCCACTTTTGGTGATCAGGTGCGCTGGTAAGGGCGCTGTGATGGCTCGCCGAGGCGTGCGGCGGGTTCACTTCGACGTTGTCCCCGAACGCGGCGTAGTTTTCCGTTCTGCGTGCGCGACGACATCACTGTCATCCTCGATCGAGTCGGCCGGGGCGATCCCCAAGCGGCCGACGAGTTGTTGCCGCTCGTCTACGAGGAGCTGCGCAAGCTGGCGGCGGCGAAGATGGCGCGCGAGGCGCCGGGCCAGACGCTGCAGGCCACGGCGCTCGTCCATGAGGCGTGGTTGCGGCTGGGCGGCGAGGCGCAGCCGGAGTGGCAGAACCGGGCGCATTTCTTCGCCGCGGCCGCCGAGGCGATGCGGCGGATCCTGATCGACCGGGCGCGGCGCCGTCAGGCCGTGCGCCACGGTGGCGAACTCGTGCGGACCGGCGCCGACGCTCTCGACCAGGTGCCGAACGCCGCCGGGGTCGACGACGCGGAGTTGCTCGACGTGCATGAGGCGCTGGATGCTCTCGCGCGCCACGACGCCCGCAAGGCCGAGCTGGTGAAGCAGTGCTATTTCGTGGGGCTCACGTTCAAAGAGGCCGCGCTCGTCCTCGACATCTCCGAGCCCACGGCGCGTCGCGATTGGACCTACGCGCGGGCGTGGCTCTTCGCCGAGATCAAGCGGATGCGTGGTGGCGAGGCGTAGGGCGTGCCTTTAGGCCGCCCTTTGGGGCGCTGTGATCGATCCGGATACAGCAGTCCGCTGGTTTGTTCGGAGAGTCGCCCTGAAGGGACGACCTGCGCTCGGAGCATCGGAGTGGTAGGCGACCACCTGCATTCGCAGCCCTCTGGGCCCCCAGAACATTTTTCGGCCCGATGATCGTTTTGGGCGGAGGATTCCGCTTTGGGTGGTGAACGGCTTCTTGCCCGACCTTCCCAATGGTGACCGCACCGACACTCGCCTTTAACCGCCGCCGCGCGCCGACCGCTGTCGAACGCCACGCACTGCCTGTCTCCGGTCGCGTGGCTGCAAGACAACCTCGCGCGCGGCGGTGTAAACAAATCCCCGAGTTTCTCCGTAGCATCGTCTGGCGCCTGGCCTCCGAACCCGTCGACCGCGCGACCGCCCTTTTCCGGGCACCCGTCGCGTGGCGTCCACCGCTCAATCCTCTGTCCTGACATGAACGCCGATCCCTCCTGCCACGGGCCCAGCGCCCCTTCTGCCGGGGCCTCCGCCCCTCGTTCCTCCGAACCTGCGTCCACCCCGGAGGCCACCGCCCGGCTGCTCGTGGCCGACGACGATCCCGATGTGTGCCGCACCCTCTGCTCGGCACTGCAGCTGTACGGCTACGAGGTCGACGCCGCCCACGATGGCGCCATGGCGTGGGACGCCCTGAACACCAACACCTACGACCTGGTCATCACCGACCACACGATGCCCAAGCTCACCGGGTTGGAGCTGATCCGGAGAGTACACGCGGTCCGGCCGGATCTGCCCTGCATCCTCATCTCCGGCAACATGCCGATTGAGGAAACGGAACTCATCTCGCCGCATCTTCCCTTTCGGGCCGTCGAAAAGCCATTTCGGCTCGCCAACCTGGCCAACATCGCGCGCTCGCTCATGGCGGCCCACCCGATCAAGCCCGTGGAAGCCCGCGCCGCCGCTCAACCGATCGCCTGCCTGGCCTGAGCGGCAGCCCTTCGCCGCACCACCAAACCGCACGCCCTCCGCCGCCGGCCGGCGCCGGGCTCTGCGCTGTTCCGCGTACTCAATCACTCGCTACTCGCTTCCCACGACCTTCGCTTGCGTCTCGGCCGCGCCAGGAACCGGGGCCCGAATCGTTGGTGGCGCCCTCCGAGTCGCTCGACTGCTCCGGTGTATCCTCGGTGGTCTGGCTCTCGTCCCTCGACCCTTGAAGCTCGACTTACTGATCACCGCTCAGTCGCCCTCGCCGAACTCGTGGGAATGCTCCTTCAGGCAATCGGGGCAGATGCCATGGCTAAACCGGGCCTTGCTGTGCCGGGCGATGTAACCCTCGAGGGCGTCCCACACGCCCTGCTCGTCCTTGATCCGGTGACACCAGGCGCACACCGGTAGGATGCCCTCCAGCGTCTCCACCCGGGCCAGCATTTCGCGCAGTTCCCGCGTGAGCCGGTTGCGCTCCTTGATGAGCTGGTCGCGCTGGATGGCGTAGCGGATCGCACGCCGCAGCAGGACTGCGTCGAAGCGCCCCTTCACCAGATAGTCCTGCGCGCCCTCGGCCAGCGCGGCGACCGCCGTCGCTTCATGGTCGAGCACCGTCTGCATGATCACCGGCGGGCACTCGCCCTCGTTCGCGCGCAACTGCCGCAACAGATCCGGGCCTTCGCCGTCTGGCAGGCGGAAATCCAGCAGGACACAATCGTACGAACGACTCCGAAGCGCTGCGACGCCCGAGGCGATGTCCACGGCCACGTCGATCTCGGCCTGCCACTCGGGCGCCAGTCGGAGCATGCGGACGATGCGCAGCCGATCCACCTCGTCGTCGTCGATCACCAGCAGCCGGAGGAGAACGACCGGTCCCGCGGACGTGCCGTCACTGGCATTCGTCGAGGTCATGGCGAGGAGGGAGGGAGCTGGGATTCGCCCGGCACCGCGCCACGAACGATTGGATTCAACGCGGCATAGGCCCGCGTCAGCGCCGCGACAAGCTCGTGGGCCCGCAGCGGTTTGGTGAGGTAATCGTCCATCCCGGCGGCCATGACCTTTTCGCGATCGCCCGCCATGGCTTCGGCGGTGAGGGCGACAATCCACGGGAGATGGGACGCGCCCGTCCGGGCCCGTATCCGCCTGCAGGCGTCGAGGCCGTCCAGCCCGGGCATCTGCACGTCCATCAGGATCACATCGGGCTGGCGGGCAAGGTACGCGTCGATCGCCTCGAAGCCGTCGAGCGCAGTGGTGATGGCGTAGCCGAGCTTCCCCAGCTGGAGTCGGGCGACGCTTTGGTTCACCACGCTGTCGTCGGCGACGAGGATCTGCAACGGGTGCGCCCGGGCGAAGCCGGTATCGAAAACAGGGCGCTCCGGTTCCGCCGCCGCGACCGGCTCGGGCAGTTCCTCGATCCGCGCGAGCACGGCCGCCATGCGCTTGAAAAGCAGGTCGAGTTTCACCGGCTTGGACAATACTCCGGAAAACACCGTCGGGTCGGCGGTTTCGCCGGGGCCGCCGAGCAGGAAAAGCGGCAGTTTTGCTCCGCCGGGCCGGCGGCGAAGCTCCGTGGCCAGTTCCAGACCATCCATGGCCGGCAGATGCCGGTCGAGGATGACGGCGTGAAACCGCTCGCCCGCGTCGAGCAACGCGAGCGCCTCCGCGCCGCTCGCCACCTGGAACGCCCGGACGCCCCAGGCCGCAGCATGGTCGACGAGGATGCCGCGCACCGCCGCATTGTCCTCGACCACCAGAAACTGGCGACCGAGCAGATCGATCGGGCGCGGGGTTTCCCCCGCCGGCCCCAATCGGGACTCCACCACGACGGTGAACCTGAACTCACTGCCCCGCCCCGGCGTGCTCTCCACCGAGACCCGACCGCCCATCAGCTCGACAAAGCGCTTCGTGATCGCGAGTCCCAACCCGGTCCCGCCGAATTTGCGATTGGTGGAGGCATCGACCTGCGAGAACACCTTGAAGAGCCGGTCCTGGCGCTCGGGCGGAATGCCGATGCCGGTATCCTTGATCATCACCTGAAGCTCATGCCGCCCGCCCTCCAGCGTCCGCGAGTCGACCGATACGATCACCTCGCCCTGCTCGGTGAACTTGAGGGCGTTGCCCACGAGATTGACGATGATCTGCCGCAGGCGGACTTCGTCACCTAAGACACAGGACGGCACTCCGGACGCGATGACGTAGGCCAGTTCGAGGCGCTTCTCGTGCGCCTTGATCGCAAACAAGTCGAGGGCCTCCTCCACGCAGCGCCGCAGATCGAACGGCGCCGACTCGAGCTCGATGCGCCCGCCCTCGATCTTCGAGTAGTCGAGCACGTCGTTGATCACCGAGAGCAGCGCCTCGCCACTGGACTGGATGGTGCGCGCCCAGTGGGCCTGCTCAACGGTGAGCGGCGAGTTCAACAGAATCTCCGTCATGCCAATCACGCCGTTCATCGGCGTGCGAATCTCGTGGCTCATCGTGGCCAGAAACAGGCTCTTCGCGGCGTTGGCCTTTTCGGCCAGGCTCTTGGCGGCCTCCAACTCAGCCAGGAGGACGACCCGTTCCCGTACCAGGGCATGGCGCTGGATCGCGTGCCGGATCGTGCGGAAGAGCAGCGCGGAGTCGAAGCGCCCCTTCACGAGGTAATCCTGCGCGCCCTGCGCCACCAGCGCCTCGCCGATGGCCGGGTCGTCGAGCACGGTATTGAGGATGATCGGCGGGCACTCGCCTTTGGCCGCCTCCACTTCCTGGAGCAGTTCCATCCCGTCGCCGTCGGGGAGCCGGAAATCCAGCAGCACGCAGTCGTAGCTCCGCGACTGCAACGCCGCTCGCCCACTCGCCTTGTCCACCGCCTCGTCGATCGCGATCCGCCAGCCGGGCACCTGCCGCAGCAGGCGGGCGAGGCGCAGCCGGTCCACCTCGTCGTCGTCAATCACAAGCACGCGCAACACGGGCAGCAGGCCGCCCGTGTTGTCGTTGGAAACTGGAGCCGACACACTCACGGCAGTTCCACAACCCTCCAATAATGGTCGAGCATCTCGACGGCCCCCAGAAACCCGCGGCCGGCGTCGGCCTTCACGATGAAACCCGCCACGTTGGCCGAGTACGCTTTGGCCCGGTCCTCGTCGGACTTCGAGGTGGTGAGCACAAACACGATGGCCGTCCGCAGCGCGGCATCCTGCCGGATCGTCTGCAGAAACTCGAAGCCGTTCATCCGGGGCATGTTGAGGTCGAGCAGAATGATGTAGGGGGTGGGCAACGCCGCGCGTCCGCCCTCCCCGCGCAGAATCTGCAGGGCCTCGACGCCGTCCTTGGCGCACACGAGTTCGTTGGCCACCTTGTGCTGGCGAAAGCCCCGCTGGATGGCCATGAGGTCGACTTCGTCGTCTTCGACCACCAGGACCGTGACCGGGCGTTTAAGAGGAGTGGGGTTCATCGGTGGAGATCGTTTTGGGCCATTGAAAACAGAAGACCGAACCGCGCGGCGCGCGGACCGCGACGGTCGCCTTCCCGCCGTAGCGGGCGACGATGCGCCGGACCAATGCCAGCCCGATGCCGCTGCCCTCGACCTGGTCGCGTGGGCGCAGCGTCTGGAACATGCCAAAAATGCGTTCGTGGAACTCCGGCGGGATCCCCGGGCCATCGTCGGCCACCGTGAATTCGAACCACTCCCCCGCCTCGCGCACCGCGATTTCAATCAAGCCGCCGGCCTTGTCGTGGTGCTTGATGGCGTTGGCGATCAGATTCGTGAGCACTTGGCGCAACGGGGTGACCGCGGTCGCGAACACCGGGGCCGGCGGGTTCAGCCGCACCGTAAAACCTTCAGGCCGATTGAGCATCTCCACGATTTCCCCCACCAGCCGCGCCACATCCACCGCGACGATGTCGGCCGGCACCCGGCCCGCGCGCGAGTAGGCCAGCAGGTCGTCCAACAGGCGCTCCATTCGATGGGTACGCTGGCGCAGGAGTTCGAGATGTTTGCGGCTGTCGCCGGTCAACACGGGCTCCAGATCCTCCTGCAGCCAGCCGGCGAGGCTGTCGATCGCCCGTAGCGGAGATTTGAGGTCATGGGAGGCCACGTAGGCGAATTGCTCCAGGTCGGTGTTCGAGCGTGATAGCTCCGCGAGGAGCTTCAGTTGCTCCAGTTCCAGCCGTTTCCGCAGGCTGATGTCCTCGTAGGTGCCGAGCACGCCGAAGACCGCCCCATCGGCATCGCGCAACGGAATCTTGTTGGTTCGCACCCAGAACACCCGCCCGTCGGGCTGGACGATCTTCTCCTCGAAATCGGTCAGGGCGGCTCCGCTGTCCACGACCCGCCGGTCGTCCGCCCGGTACGCCTCGGCCATTGCGCGCCACGCGAGATCGCCGTCTTCGCGTCCGAGGATCTCCCGCGCATCCGCCAATCCGGCGTCGCGCGCCGCCCGCCGGTTGCAGCCGAGATAGCGCAGCTCACGGTCCTTCCAGATCACCCCCAGCGGAATCGTGTCGAGCACGAGTTGGAGCAGTTGCTGGGCGCGATGCAGCGCCGTCTCTGCTTCCTTGCGGGGCGTAATGTCGAGATTCACGCCGACGACGTGCACCGGGCGCCCGTCGCCATCGGTCACGCAGACCTCCGCGGCCTGCAAATACAGGATCTTCCCATTATCGGCCCGCCGAATCCGGAACTCACGTTCGCTGCGCCCACCGGCATGCGCGATTCCCTGCAGGATCCGCAACTGCTCCGGCAGATCCTCCGGCAGGACCGCATCCGCCCATTGTTGGAAATCGACCCGCAGATCGGCCCGGGGCTGCATTCCGTAGAAACGGTGCATCTGCGCATCCCATTCGACCGTGTTGCGGCCGATATCCCAGTCCCAGATACCAATTCCGGCGGTCTCCACCGCCAGCTGCAGGCGCCGCTGGTTGACCACCCGCGCCTCCTCGGCGCGCTTCTGCTCGGTGATGTCGGTGGCCACGCCGACCAGCCAGAAGCGCCCTTCCTCCAGTCGGGTGATCGACACCGATTCCCGGATCCAAGTCTGCCGGCCGTCGCGAACCACCCGGAAAACCTGCCTATAGCCGGGCAGGCCTGCCTCCATCGCCGCACGGCTGCGGTGGTCTATCTCCGCCAGCTCGGGGACCTCGAACTGCTGCCACAGCCCGGTGCTCTGGTTGGGCTCCTCCACGCCAAAGAGCTGCAGGTACAACCCCGAAGCATGGATCGTGAATCGCCAGCTCCAATCGCCGGCTGTCAGCTGCACTTGCGCCTCCCATACCAGGCAGTCGGCCTGCCCGAGCACCTTGCGCAGGCGCTCCTCGCTGACCTGGAGCGCCTCATCGGCGTGCTTCCGCTCCGTCAGATCCCGGGCAATACTGAGGAATCCCGTGATGGCCCCGTCGCCGTCGCGCAGCGCCGTGATGGTCTGCCAGACCGGGACGCGGCCCCCGTCCTTGCGCACGAAGGTCCACTCCCGTTCATCGGCCAGCCCGCGCTGCGGCTGCGCCGCGAAGACCGCGAAATCGGGCGCGACCGGAGCGCCGAGGGCCGCGCTCAGCTCGCTCGCCCGCGCCTGCACCTCGTTCGGCAGGTGGTAGACCACCGGGGTGTGTTTCCCGATGAGCTCCGCGCGGGCGTAGCCCAGCAGCTTCTCCGCCCCGGCGCTGAAGGTTGTGACCATCCCCTCGGTCGTCGTGCTCACAATCCCGAGACCCGCCCCATCGAGGATCGCCGTCTGCAGCCGGCTCATCTCCACCAGCTCGGCTTCCGCGCGCTTGCGCTCGACCATCTCCCAGGAGAAGTCGCCCAACAGGGTGGCAATCTCCACCTCCGGCTGCCCGTATCCGGTCGGCTTGTTCCCCACCCCGATGATCGCCACGATCCGGTCGCCCCGCAGGATCGGCACGACCAACTGGCGCGTGATCGGCGAATGGCCCGCCGGCAGCCCGCGTTTGTGCGCCAGCGCCGCGTAGTCGTTGTGGATCACCGCGCGGCGCTCGCGCACGCAGTCGACCCACACCCCGGCCTTGGAAACCGGATAGTGCTGCCCCTGGCCTTCGGCCGTGCACATGTGGCGCACCGTGTTGCTCGACCACCCCTGCAACGTCAGGGTCTCCTGGTCCGCATCCATGAAATGATAGAAACCGATCGTGCTGCCCGTGCGCGCCTCGATCTCGTCGAGCGCCAGTCGCAGGAACCCATTCAGCGAAGTGGTGGGCGCCGCCTCCAGCAACCGCAGGCGCGCCTGCAGGAGTTCCTCATTCTTCTTTCGCTCCGAAATGTCGCGGGCGACCGTCGAGATCATCGCCACCGAGCCGTCGGGTGCACGGTGCGCGACGATCAGCTGCGTATGCGGAATTTCCCGCCCATCCCGGGACAGGAACGCCGTCTCCCCCGTCCAGGTGCCGTCCCGGATCGCCGCCGGAATCCCCTCCTCCAGCACTCGTTTCGCCGCCCAGGCAGGGTGCGATTTCTCGATGCTGTGGGTGGACGGATCGTCCCCGTCGCCCAAGCCGAAGAGGCGCCGCGCGGTGCGGTTGAAGTAGCGGATCTGCCCTTCCGGGGAAGCGGTGGCCACGAAATCCGACGTGGCCTCGATGATCTGCGAAAGCTGGCTTCTGAGGGCTTCGGCCTGCTGGCGTTGCGTGATGTCGTGGAAAATCAGCAACAGGTGAGGCTCCCCGCCCGCTTCGAAAGGTGACAGCGAACAATCCAGCCACCGGTCGCAGCCAAACGTCGTGTGGATCGAGATCTCCAGCTGCTGCCCCTGCCGGGTCGCCAACGCGCGCTCGGCCGCGGCCAGCAGGCCGGACTGCTCCCAGGAGGGAACTCGCCGAAAGTTCTGTTCGCGCAAGGCCTCGACCGTGCCGCCGACGATGCGCGCCGCCGTCGCATTGGCCATCACGCAGCTTCCCGAGGCCTTGAAGACCTCGATGCCCGCCGTGGCGGCGCCCAGCAATTTCTCATTCAGCTCGAGCACGTCGCGCAGCCGCGCCTCGCGTTCGCGCAACACCGCGGCCGCCTCCAGCAGCGTCTGGTACTTGGCGCGTTGCAGCCAGACCAGGCCGATCAGTCCGCCCAACACTCCGGCCAACAGCACCAGCACGGCCACGATCAGCCTCGCCCGGAAGCGCCAGTCCGCCAAGGCCTCCTCCGTCTCGATCTTGGTCACGATGAACCAGGGCGAGTCCGGGACCGCGGCCAAAGCCGCCCACACGGGCGCACCGGCGTAGTCGCGCCCCTCCATCACCCCCGTGACACCCAACACCGCCTCCACTGCCGGCACCCCTCGCTGGTTCAGCGGTATCCTGAGTTTGAACGCCGCCCGGGCGTCACGGCGCAACGGGTTGAGAAACAGCACGTCGTCGCCCTCGCGCCGCACAAACAACGTTTCCCCCGACCGCGTGGGCGTCGGCCACGTCTGGGTCACCGGGTAGAGAAAATCCTGCACGTCGACCGGCAGAAGCACCACGGCGAACGGGGCCTCGCCCGGCGCCGCACCCGCACACAAAGGCGCCACGACCATGGCGGAAGGGGAAAGGCGCCCGGCCTCCTGAAAGAGGTCGGACACCACCGGTTGGCCCGAACGCAGGGCCTCCTCCAGCGCTCGAAGCACGGGTGCCGCAAACTCGGCCGTCGTGCCCACGGAGCGCAACACCACCTGGCCGCGCCCATCCAGCAGCACGATGTCCCGGTAGGGATGATGCGCCTGCATCGTGCGGAAGTGGGCCATGATTCGCTCCGCGTCCCCGGAGCCGGGGTCGGCGAGCAACCGCAGCACGGCCTCGCCGAACAACAGGCTGCCCATGAGGAGGGCGGCATCGCCCAACCGCTCCGCGCGCCATCGGACAATTTGGGCGACCTTGTTCCGGCCGATGCTCTCCAGATCGGCCGTCGCGCGCGCGCGCACCTGTTGCTCCTGGGCGCGGTAGAACCAACCGCCACCGATCACCACGGCGAGCAGGACCAAACCATAGATTCCCAGCAAAGAGCGAGGCAGCGCGTTCATCCCATGCCTCCGTCAAGATCACTCCGCGAGCGCACCGCCACCCTGCAGCCGGGCACGCTCCGCCCCCGGCCGCCTCTCGGCCACCGGAGCCCGCACTGCAGCTCCAACAACGTTGTGCTCATCACGGTTACGAGCCGCAGGTCGATGTTGCGCGACCGGCAGCCCTCTCCCGCTATCGGCCCACGCCGTGGGGAATTTACCCCATTCGCCGGCTTCTAGCGGCAGGACGAGCGCCGGAACCGAGGACACCAGTTCCGACCGAACCGTTTTCTGCCTCGCCGCGCTTAGCTGTGACCCTTCCGTCGAGCGACGAGAGACTGACGTCGAGTCCAGCCTTTCGGAGGCAAATCGCGAAGGCCCTCATGCAATCGCCTCCTTCACAATCGGCTTGGCGCTCGTCCCTCGACGCTCGCCTCTCGTCCCCACCAGTCGCGTGGCCAAACTCGACACCGCCCGCACTCAGGCCAATCTCCACGGCGCTACGTTGATCCCTTCGGTCGCCAAACTCCGCCCCTTCTACCCATGGCCAAGAAATCGTCCGCTCCCTCCCCTCGCGCCCACTCCGCCCTCGTTCACGACGGCGCCGATCGCGCCCCCAACCGCTCCATGTTGCGCGCCGTCGGCTTCCAGGACGCCGACTTCCAGAAACCCGTCGTCGGCATCGCGTCCACCTGGAGCATGCTCACGCCTTGCAACATGCACATCGACGAGCTCGCGCGTCACGCCGGCACGGGCACAGATGCCGCCGGCGGCAAGTCGATCATCTTCGGCACCATCACCATTGCCGACGGCATCAGCATGGGCACGCGCGGCATGCGCTACTCCCTCGTCTCCCGCGAAGTGATCGCGGACTCCATCGAAACGGTCTGCGGCGCGGAAGGCTTCGACGGCCTCGTGGCCATCGGCGGCTGCGACAAGAACATGCCCGGCTGCGTCATGGCCATGGCGCGACTCAACCGCCCCTCCGTCTTCGTCTACGGCGGCACGATTCTCCCCGGCATTCATCCTGGCACGCAGCAGGAATGCGACATCGTCTCCGTCTTCGAGGCGGTCGGCAAACACGCCGCCGGCCAGCTCGACGCCGCCGGCCTCGCCGCCATCGAGAAATGCTCCATCCCCGGCCCCGGCTCCTGCGGCGGCATGTACACCGCCAACACCATGGCCTCCGCCATCGAGGCCATGGGCATGAGCCTGCCCAACAGCTCCTCGCAGATCGCCATCTCCGAGGAGAAACGCGCCGACTGCCGCCGCGCCGGCGCCGCCGTGCTCAACCTCCTGCGACTCGGCCTGCGCCCGCGCGACATCATGACGCGCAAGGCGTTCGAAAACGCCATCACCGTCGTCATCGCCCTCGGCGGATCGACCAACGCCGTGCTCCACCTGCTCGCCCTCGCGCACACCGCCGGCGTGAAACTCACCATCGACGACTTCACGCGTATCGGGAAACGCGTGCCCGTGCTCGGGGACCTCAAACCCTCCGGCCGCTACAGCATGGCGCACCTGAGCCGCATCGGCGGGCTCCAGCCGCTGATGCGAATGCTGCTCGACGCCGGCCTCCTCCACGGCGACTGCCTCACGGTCACCGGCCGCACCGTGGCCGAGAACCTCAATGACGTCGCGCCCTACCCCGCCGACCAGGATGTCGTCCGCCCGCTGTCGAATCCGCTCAAGAAGGACAGCCACCTGCGCATCCTCTACGGCAACCTCGCACCGGAGGGTTCCGTGGCGAAGATCTCCGGTAAGGAAGGCCTGAAATTCTCCGGCCGCGCCATCGTGTTCGAATCCGAGGAGACCGCGCTCAAGGGCATCTTGGACGGAAAAGTGAAGGCCGGCCATGTCGTCGTCGTGCGCAACGAAGGCCCGCGCGGGGGCCCCGGCATGCGCGAGATGCTCTCGCCCACCAGCGCCATCATGGGCAAGGGCCTCGGCCCCGACGTCGCGCTCATCACCGACGGCCGTTTCTCCGGCGGCAGCCGCGGCTTCGTCGTCGGGCACATCACCCCCGAAGCCTACGACGGCGGCCCCATCGCGCTCGTGAAGAACGGCGACCCGATCACCATCGATGCCGTGAAGAACGCGATCACCCTCGGCGTCACCGCGCGCGAACTCGCCGCCCGCCGCAAGGCGTGGAAACGCCGCCCCGACGACGTCACTCGCGGCGTGCTCGCGAAGTTCCGCGCGCTCGCCGCCACCGCGAGCCGCGGCGCCGTCACCGACGCCCAGTTCGGCTGAGCCGTGGCTCGGCGCGTTGAACCCCAAAAGCGACAGAACGGGCAGGTGATCGCCCCCCTCCGAATCGGTGTCCATCTGAGTTCATCTGTGGCAAAATTCTCCGTCCTCCCGTTCGGCGCTGCCACACTCGGCTCTTTGTGATTCACACTTTCGTCGCCCGAACATTCTCGGACTCCGAGCCGGTGTCATCGTTCTGCGTCTCGCCCCCTCGCTGATGTGCCGAAACCGCCCCGCGGCGCCTGGCCCCCGACAAAATGAAAATCGCCCGGAAGGCATGAAGACGAAACTCTCGAACAAAGGGCAGATCGTCCTCCCCGCGGCGGCTCGTCGCTGTCTCGGACTGCGCGCCGGCACCGTCTTCAACTGCACCGTCCGCGATGGTGAGATCATCCTCGCCCCGGTGGAAGCGGCGCCCGCCAAGACCCGCTTCGTGCACTGCAAGACGACCGGCCTGGTCAGCCTCGCCTCCGGCAAAAGCGCGGCTCCGCTCACGAACGAATGCGTCGCCGCCCTGCTCGCCGACTTCCCATGAGGTACCTCCTGGACAACAGCGCGTTCATCGCTCTCGGATACACCGACCACTCCGCGCACCGGCGGGCGAAAAGTTGGCTGGCCGCCGCCCAGCGCAACGGAGCCAAGCTGTTCGTCTGCTCGATCTCGGAACTCGGTTTCATCCGCGTCCTCGTCGGCGCCGGCTACGTGCCGGACTGGTGCCAGGCCCGAAACCGTCCCCGCCAAATACTCTCACGACCGTGAGAGTATTTGGCGAGGAGACTCACAAGACGCAGATTATCAACGTTCCGAAGGCGCCAAATAGGTTCACGGTCGTGAGAGTATTTGGCGGAGGTGGGCGCGAAGGGAATCGGCGGTGGGAGGACTCGAAGATGGGAGCGTTCACGGGGTATCGTCTTAACTTTGGACACCGCGCCGAGTTGGCGAACGTCGTAAAAACCGGGCCCGGCCTTCGGCCGGCTTGCGCCGTTCCGCGGTTCTGCAAGCCTGCCGACCGCGCGGTGGCGCAAACCCATGGAAGCTACCATCATCCTGATCCTCCTCGTCATCGGTGCCCTCATCTTCGTCCTGCCGATCGTCGCCCTG
>JAHFTC010000199.1 GCA_023269585.1 Opitutaceae bacterium | reverse complement strand
GAAGTCCTGCAACGTCTGCCGGGCAACCTCCCGCCGATCGCCATCGTCCAGCACATCCCCGCCACGTTCTCCCGCGCGTTCGCCGATCGCCTCAACGCCCTCTGCGAGATGGAGGTGCGCGAGGCCAAGGACGGCGATGAGTTCCGCCCCGGTCTGGCCCTGGTCGCCCCCGGCAACTTCCACCTCATGGTTCAGCGGCAAGGTGCACGTTATGTCGCCCGCGTCTCCACCGGCGCGATGGTCTGGCACCAGCGGCCCGCCGTCGACCTGCTCTTCAAATCCGCCGTCGAATGCGCGGGACCGCACGCCGTCGCCGTGCTGCTCACCGGCATGGGCAAGGACGGCGCCGAAGGCCTGCTGCAGCTGCGCCAACGCGGCGCCCGCACCTTCGCCCAGAACGAGGATACCTGTGTGGTCTACGGCATGCCGCGCGCCGCCTTTGAACTCGGCGCGGCCGAGCGCATGGTGCCGCTCGAAAGGATGCACGAGGCGATCCTCTCGTCCCTCGCCCAGGTGGCCGATTGAGCGCCGCGCGGCCGCACCCGGTCCGCGGTCGCACGTAACCAAACGCGAAAACCATCCGCGCTCTTCCCTTTTGCCGGAAAGCACGCAACCTTTCGCCCGGATGAGTCCTTCGCCTACGCCGGTGTCACCCGAGCCCCCCGGCACCGCCCAGAGACCTGCTTGCGAGTTCGCGCAATTCATCACCAATCCGACCGGGTCGGTGGTGCGTTGCCGTGTGGTCGGCACCGAAGCCGTCTGGGGCGACCCAGGACAATTGATCGGCCGCGATCTCCTCGAACTGCTGCGCGGCGTGCAGCCGAGCTGGCGGGAACTCCTGCCCGAGCGCCTGGAGACCGGGACCGATACGGTCTTCCTGCCCTCGCCCCACGCGCAGTTGCCGAGTTTCGGCTACCGCCTGCACTGTCTCGCGCTGGACGAAGGCTACGTCGTCACCATCACACCCGAGCTCGCGCCCGCCGCCGCCCTGGGCCACGAGGGCTTCTCCGGCCTCGCCCAACGCCCCGAGGCCCTCGCCCAGCTCTTCCTGCGCCACTGCCTGCTTGAGTCACGGATGCAGAGCTACCTCGCCAGCTTTCCCGGCGTCGTCTTCAGCCGCCGCAGCGACCTGTCGTTCAGCTACCTCGGCCCGCGCTTCGAGGAGATCACGGGGCTTCCCCCGTCCCTCGCCACCAAGGACGGCCACGCCTACGAGGAGCTGATCCACGAATCCGACCGCGAGAGCTACGCCAAGGAATCCGTCGGGCACGCCGCCGGCCGGCCGTTCGCCCTCAACTACCGCATCCAACATGCCCGTACCGGCCAGGTCCGGCACATCATGGATGTGCGCAATCCCGTGCGCGCCGCCAGCGGTCTGCCCCTGGGCTGCGATGGCATGTGGCTCGACATCACCCGCCAGAAGGTCGCCGAGCTGCGCCTCAACGAGAACGGCTGGAAGGAAACCCTCGCCGTCCTCACCAGCGGCCTGCTCCACGACTTCGGCAACCTCCTCTCCGGCATCTATTCCCTCAGCGAACTCTACCACGCCCAGCTTGTCACCGATCCGTCGATGTCCGAGGGCCTCGGCATGATCAAGGAGCACGCCCGCCAGGCGCAGGTGTTGGTGAAGAAGATCAGCTCCCTCAACCGCGACACGATCGGCCGCCGCAATTACTACTCCCTCAACCGCCTCACCCGCGAACAGCTCGAGCTCATCGGCCCGATCCTCCCCAAGGGCATCAAGCTCGCCACCGACTTCCCGCCCGACGAGATCCCGGTCTACCTCGACGAGGTCGCCTTCCGGCAGGCCCTGGTCAATTTCGCAATCAACGCCCGCGACGCCATGGGCACCCAGGGTTCGATCGTCATCCAACTCACCGCGCCCGCCTGCGCCGAGGATTTCGCCGATGTCTGTTTCCGCAGCGCCCCGAATTGGCGCCGCTCCTACGCCGCCCTCGTCTTCGGCGACTCCGGCTGCGGCATCCCTCCGGATAAGATCACCAAGATCTTCGACCCGTTCTTCACCACCAAACAGAGCGACCGCGGCACCGGCCTCGGCCTCTACACCGCCCAACTTTTCGCCGAGAACGAAGGCGGCCACATCGGCGCCCGCAGCCGCCTCGGCGCCGGCACCGACATGGTGCTCCTGCTTCCCATTGCGGCCCTCACCGACGACGGTTCGCCCATCCCCGACGACGACGGCATCGCCCAATTCGCCACGCCGGACGAGCCCGCGACGCGCCGCCCCTGCGTGCTCCTCCACACGCCCGGCCAGATGCCGTCCGCCCGCCTCGAGGACGCCCTCCGCGCCCGCGACTGGGAGGTCCGCAACACCATCGCCTTCGAGGAAATCCGCGTCTTCCTCGCCGAAAAAGGCGCCGGGCTCGACCTGCTCTTCATCAACCAGCCGGAAGCCGACTCCGAACTGCCCCGGTTGATCGAACTCGTCCGCCACGAGCAGCCCCGCCTGCGAATCGCTCTTGAAATCACCGGGCAAAACCCCGACGAAATCCCCTCCGAGATTCGCCGCCGGGTCGACATCCTCCTGCGCCCCAACCGCCCCGAACGCGAACTCGTCGACGACCTCGCCCGCCACCTTCCGCCCCGATGAGCAGCCCCACCTACACCAAACCCCCGATCCTCATCGTCGACGACGAACCCATCGTCCTCGCCGCGCTCAAGGAAACCCTGTTGCGCGAACACTACGATGTCGTCGCCACCAACAGCCCCGCGCAGGCGCTCGACATTCTCCACCAACGGCAGTTCGCCGTCATCATCTCCGACCATCGCATGCCCGAGATGACCGGCCTCGAGTTCCTCGTCGAAGCCAAGAAGCTCCAGCCCCAGACCTCGCGTATCCTCATCACCGCGGTCCTCTCGCTGCCCACGATCATCGACTCGATCAACAAGGGCGAAATCTTCCGTTTCCTCGCCAAACCCTGGCTGCGCGAAGAGCTCACCGCCACCGTCAAGAACGCCGTCCAGCGCTACGAGCTCGTCACCCAGAACACCCAGCTCCAGTCCGAGACCACCCAGCTCAACACCCGGCTGGCCGACGCCAACCGCGCCCTCGAGGCCCAGGTCCGCCAGCTCGAACAGCAGACCGTCGCCCTCGACCGCGCCAACGCCTCCCTCGAGACCAACTTCGACAAGTCCCTCGACCTGGTCTACCGCATCCTCAACACCTACGACCCGCTCCTCGGCAACCAGATCAAGGTCGTCACCGACATCTGCAAGAAGATGGCGGATACGCCCTTCTTCACCGCCGACGAGAAGCACGTCCTGCGCACCAGCGCCGCCCTCTGCGACATCGGCCTCATCGGCGTCTCCCGCGAATTCCTCCGCGCCTACCGCACCGGGCAGCCCCTCGGCGACAACGAGCAGGCGATCATCCGCAACCACCCCATCTACGGCCAGGCCCTCGCCTCCTTCGTCGACGACCTCACCGCCGTCGGCGACACCATCCGCGCCCACCACGAACGCTGGGACGGCACCGGTTACCCCGACGGCCAGAAGGGTGAATCCATTCCGTGGACCGCCCGCTGCCTCGGCGTCGCCGTCGCCTACGTCGAGACCGGGCTGCCGAAGGATCAGGCGATCGAATACATCCTCGCCCAGTCCGGCAGCGGCTTCGACCCCGAGGCCGTCCGCCTCTTCCTCAAGGTCACGCATCTGATCCAGCTGCCGCGGCAGGTGAAGGAGATCATGCTCGAGGAACTCAAACCCGGGATGATGCTCGCCAACGGCATCTACAACCCGCACGGCCTGCTCCTCATCGGCGAAGGCCAGGAGCTCACCCCGGCGACCATCGCGAAGATCCGCAATTACTCGCAGATGCACCAGATCAACCAGCAGCTGCTGGTGTACACCTGAGCCGGAAACGGTCGGTTGTGCGTCGAGGGACGAACGACGAGAGCCAGACCGCCCGGGATGAACCGGAGCGTCGAGCGACTCAGCCGTGACGATTGAATTGCCGCGTCGGTCAGCGAGCTTGCGGCTTCGCCCCGCCCTGGGCGGGTCGAAGGGCTCGCGCTCCGAAAAGCGCGTGCAAGCACGCTGACCTACAGTGTCACCATCGGTGCGAGCCCTATCTCTCGTTGGCCCGCGGCAATGGCATGATCTCGGCTCAGACCGTGCCCGCCGGTTCGGCGCTCGTCCCTCGACACGCACCCTTCGCCCCCCGCGACAGTCATCGCTCCCTGCAGGGAGATGTAATTGTCGTTGCCGGCCCTTCGTCTGCCGCGACACCGCTGGGGTGAAAACACCGGCTCCTTTGCGCGAGGAAACCTCGCGTGCCCCTCCGCCCGGAATCAACACGCCGTCCCCCCGCCCCGCCGCCGAGCGGCCCAATTCGTGTTACGACCGTAACAAGAAAACGGCCGTTGGGGCATCTACCCGCCCGTCCCCACCGCACGGCCGCGCTTCGCCAGCGTTCAACGACTGATTGACGCCGGCGCCTTCACGCCTTTTCCGCTCACGGTCGCACATCCGCGACGCGCTGCGGAACGGCCCCAATCTAAACTCCGTCTCCGCCGCCACCGCCGCGCAACTTCAGGCCACGGCCCAAGAAGCACCGGCCCATTTTCTGTTACCCCAAGTTCGTCAGTTGCGGAAGCGACTTTTCGCAACATCAACGAGTTGCGCGGTTCAGGTCGCGTTTTTCGGCACTACATCGGCGATGGGGCGGGCGCCTTTGGGCAGGCGCAGGCCGA
>JAHFTC010000198.1 GCA_023269585.1 Opitutaceae bacterium | reverse complement strand
CCAGGTCGCGCACCGTGCCGTCGACCGGGCCGGCCGTCGCGGTCAGCGCTCGCGCCTCGAGCGCGGCCCGGCCCGAGACGAACGTCCGGTCCAGATTCACCACCATGTCCCCGCCCACGATCGCCGTGGCCTGGCCATCAGGATACGCCAGGATCCGGCGTTGCGCCGGCAGGGAGATTTCGGCGCGCACTCCCTCGTTGCCGGCCGCGAGCGTCGCGTTGGCCGTGACCTTCGCGGCCACGATCGCCGGCTCAAGCCGCCAGCCCGGACCGGCCGGCGCCAGCAGGCGTTCGGCCGGAAGCGCCGCGTTGGCCGCCAGCCGGAGCCGCGGGGCGCCTTCGCGCAGCCCGCCAGCCACCAGTTCGAGGCGCTCCAGCCGCACTGGCCAGGCCCCGCCGAGCGCCACGGACTCGGCGCCCGCCGCCAGTTCGGCGCCGTTCCAGCGCGCCCAAACCTGAGTCGGCGCCGCGAGGCTCCACCCCGGCCCCTCGGCAGACGCTACTTGGAGCTTCGTCTCCGCTGTCAAAATACTATCCGTCTCGCCGCGCCGCCCGGTCACTTCGCCGGAACCGACCAAAAGGAAACCGTCGCCCTCCGCGCGCACCGCGGCAAAACGCAGGGTCGCCGCATCCGGCGCCGCCTGCAGGACCAGCCCGGTCAGCTCCGCCTTGCGCCCGTTCCCGGCCCACGCGGCCAGCGGCGTGCGGAGCTCGCCGCGCCACTGGAGCCCCGGCTCGAGGGCGAGATGCCCCTCGCTCGCCGCGACCCGCGCCGCCTGCGCGCCGTCGCGCCATTCGATCGCCGGCAACGTCAAATCCAGCCCGGCCTCGCGCCACCGGCCCTCGGCCAGCGTCGCCGCGCCGTTGAGCGTCGCCGCGGCCCCCGGCGCGCAACGCACCGCCTCCGCGGCGGTCGGGAGCAGCCCCGTCGCAAGCGCGCGCCAGTGCTCAGGCTGCAGCTGCACGTCGTGAAATTTCACCTCCACCGTGCCCTCGCCGAGGTCGCCGCGGACCGAGACCCGGCCCGACAAAGCCGGCGCCTCGAGCACCAGCTCCGCCCGGAATTCCTCCACCAGCGAGTCGAAGAAACCGCTCGACGGCAGCTCCAACCGTTCCCCGCCGCGCCGCAGGACAAGGCGCGCACGCTCCAGCTCCAGTCGCCCGTAGGGGAAACCTCCGTCCGAAGGTTGCAGCGCCCCACGCAGCTCGGCCATCCGCTCGAGGTCCATGTCGAGCACCAGCCCCGTCACCACCACGCGTGGGGAAAGGCGTCCGGTCAGCACGCGCCAGCCCAGCTCCGCCCGCGCCTCCTCGGCCTGCAGCGACAGACCCGGCAGCTGCAATTCGACCGGGCCGACCACGGCGCGCCGCCACGACAGCTCGCGCAGATGCGCGGCATCGGCCTGCACGCCCAACGCGGTAAGCTCGGCCAACAGCTTTCGCTCGACCCAGCGGTTGAACGGCGGCAGCCAGCCCACCGCGACGAGGCCGCCGAGCACGGCGGCCAGCAGCACGAGCAGGCCCGTGAAACGCAGTAGTGATCGCCGCTTTCGTCTCATCCGCAGGGTTTCGCCGAGCGAACCCGCCCCCCCCGCGCGAGGCGAGTGCAAACACCGCGGTTCGCCGCCGGCGCCCTGTCTTACGTTTCCTTCGCGGATTGGCCCGTTCAACGCTGTCCGGCCTCACCGCGTACACGGGCCCGCCGCCATCCCGCCCTCGCCCGCACTCCATCCTTGGTTTTTCCCGCGCGGCGCCGTTTGATCGGCCCGCTCCTCCGCCGGCATGCTCCGCTTCGTCCTTCGTCGCCTGCTCGAATCCATTCCCGTGATGCTCGTCATCGTCACGGCGGCGTTCTTCATGGTCCGATTCGCCCCGGGCGGACCGTTCCTCAACGAGAAGGCCGTGCCGCCCGAGGTGCAGAAAAATCTCGAGGCCTACTACGGCCTCGATCGCCCGCTCGCGCAGCAGTACCTCTACTACCTCGGCAAGGTCTGCCCCAAGCGCTTCGCCCCGCAGCGCCTCTTCGCCGACGCCGACCGCGACGCCCGCTGGGACTTCGATCTCAACGCCGCGTTCGGGATGGATTTCGGCCCGTCGTACAAATACGCCAACCGCACCGTCAACGAGATCGTCGCCGGCGCCCTGCCGTACTCGCTGGAGCTCGGTGCCTGGTCGCTGCTGGTGGCGCTCGTGCTCGGCATCCCGCTCGGCGTGCTCGCCGCGGTGCGCCGCAACACCTGGCTCGACTACCTGGGCAGCGGCGTGTCGCTCTTCGGCATCTGCGTGCCGACCTTCGTGCTCGGGCCGCTGCTCGTGCTCGTATTCGCGATTCACCTCCAGCAGTTCAACGCCTCCGGCTGGAACGAGCCGCGCGACCGCGTGCTGCCCGCGCTCACGCTCGGGCTGGTCTACGCCGCCTACGTCGCCCGCCTCACCCGCGGCGGCATGCTCGAGGTGCTCGGGCAGGACTTCATCCGCACCGCGCGGGCCAAGGGCGCCTCGGAGCTGCGGGTCATCGGGCGCCACGCGCTGCGCGGCGGGTTGCTGCCGTTGGTGTCGTTTCTCGGGCCGGCGGCGGCGGGCATCCTCACCGGCTCGTTCGTCATCGAGCGCATCTTCCAGATCCCCGGGCTCGGCCGCGAGTTCGTGAACTCCGCCTTCAACCGCGACCACCCGCTGGTCGTCGGCACCGTCATCCTCTACGCCGGCATGATCGTGTTCTTCAACCTGCTCGTCGACATCGTCCAGGTCTGGCTCAACCCCAAGCTCCGCTTCGACGACTGAGCCTCAATCCCTCGGAACGGACGACAGAAGAGAACAAAGGAAACAAAGAAACAACCACAGCGCCCCATCCGCGCTCCGCGCCCCACCCAGCCTCCGTCAAGCCCCCGGCACCGAGCCAATTTCGCCCTCTTCTCTTCGTTCCCTTCGTTACTTTCTGTCGCTTCCGTCCTCCGCCCTCCGCCCAATCCGCACTCCGCAATCCGCGATCCGCAATCAGCGATTTCCGTCCTCCGCCCTCCGTCCCTGATTTCCTGATTCCCACATTCTCTCCTCCGCCTCCCAGCCCTGCTCACCGCCTGCCTCCGCCTTCCGCCCAATCCGCATTCCGCAATCCGCATTCCGCAATTCTCCCGATGCTCCGCCTCTCGCCCGCGCCCGACCGCCTGCCCTCGCCCCCGCCGCCCGACGCCGCGGCGGAGCGCGGCACGTCGCTCGGGCGCGACGCGTGGCGCCGTCTGCGCAAGAACCGTCTCGCCGTGGCCGCCGGAGTGTTTCTCGCCGTGCTCGGCCTGGCCTGCACCGTGTTGCCGGCGCTGCTGGGACTTTCGTACTCGGACCAATCCGCGCCGCAGTTCCTCGCGCCCAGCTTCCAACACTGGTTCGGCACCGATCTGCTCGGCCACGATGTGTTCGCCCGCGTGCTTTTCGGCTGCCGCATCTCGTTCGCCGTCGGCCTGGCCGCCACCGTGGTTTCGATTTCCATCGGCGTGACGTGGGGCGCCATCGCCGGCTATGTCGGCGGCAAGCTCGACGCCGCGATGATGCGCATCGTCGACATCATCTACTCCCTGCCGTTCACGCTCTTCGTGATCCTGCTCCTCGTGTTCACCGATGAACTGGCCAAACGGTTTCAGTTCGGCCCGGCGTGGAACGTCCTGATGCTCTTCATCGCCATCGGCGCCGTCGAGTGGCTCACCATGGCGCGCATCGTTCGCGCCCAGGTGCTGTCGCTCAAGCGTCTGGAGTTTGTGGAGGCGGCGCGCACGCTCGGCCTCGGTCACGGCCGGATCATCTTCCGCCACCTGCTGCCGAATCTCCTCGGGCCGGTCATCGTCTATGCGACGCTCACCATTCCCGGTGTGATGCTGCTCGAGGCGTTCCTCAGCTTCCTCGGCCTCGGCGTGCGGCCGCCGATGAGCTCGCTCGGCACGCTGCTCTACGACGGGCAACTGCAGATGGAGAGCCACGTGTGGCTGCTGCTCTGCCCCGGCGCGGTGTTCTCGCTCACGTTGCTCGCCCTCAATTTCCTGGGAGACGGCTTGCGCGACGCCTTGGATGTGAAAGCCTCCGCCGACTAACTCCCCATGCTCGCCCGCTTCCGTCCCTACTACCGTTATCTGCGCCCGGTGCGCGTGCAGTTCATCGCCGCAATCGTGCTCGGCGTGATCTGCGGCGGCGCGAGCGGCGGTGGCATCCCCTGGATGATCGGCCGGGTCTTCCAACCGTTCTTCGAGGCCGCGGGCGTCGACCGGCTCAGCACCTGGTCGCTCGTCGGCCTGCTCTCGCTCATCCCGTTGCTCATCGGTGTGCGCTGCCTCGCACTCTTCCTCAACACCTACCTCGTCGCGTACTGCGGCACCGTGGTGCTCGAGGGCCTGCGCTGCGATCTCTTCGCCAAGCTCCAGCGGCTCCCGCTCGGCTACTTCCAGAAATCCCGCAGCGGCGACCTGCTCGCCCGCGGCGTGACCGACACCCAGCAGGTGCAGCAGACGCTCGTCACCTCCGCCAACGACATGGTGGTGCTGCCGGTCACCTTTCTCGGCGCGATCGGCTACATCATCTACGTGGCGTTCACGGTGCCCGGCGCCGGCATGTTCCTGCTCGGGCTCGGCGTGATCCCGATCTGCGTGCTGCCGATCAAGGTCATCGGCAAGAATCTCTACCGGCGCGCCCAGCAGGCGTTCGCCGCCAGCGGCAACGTCTCCGAGCTGCTCCGCGAAAACCTCTCCGCCGTGCGCGAGGTGCGCGCCTTCGGTCTCGAGGAACGCGAACGCGAACGCTTCGGCG
>JAHFTC010000197.1 GCA_023269585.1 Opitutaceae bacterium | reverse complement strand
CCGCAACACCGAGACGACCGGTGAGTTCTTCAATCGTTTCTTCCCCGGCCGGCCCGATGTGCACCGCCTGCTGATGGAGCCGATCGCGTACGCCAACGGCTCCACGCTCGAGGACCTCGCGATCACCTACGGCATCGTCTTCTCGAATTTTATGAGCAAGGGCGTGTACACCTTCCGTGGCGGCACCGATGTGCTCGTCGAGAAGATGGCCGCCGAGCTCCAGCGCAACGGCGTCGAGATCCGCAAGCAAGTGATGGTCGAGCGCGTCCTCAGCGAGGTGGTCGACGGCAAGCGCCGCGTGACGGCGGTCGTCGCGAACGGCCGCGAGATCCGCTGCGGCGCCGTGCTCTCGAACGCGAACATCAAGAACACCATCTTCCGTCTGGCCGGCGCCGAGAGCTTCGCGCCGGAGTTCGTGGCGGAAGCCGAGGCCGTGCGCATCAGCCCGTCCTCGTGTCAGGTGTACTTCGGCATCCGCAAGGGCGAGAGCATCCCGCACATCGGCGATCTGATCTTCACCTCGGACGCCACCGCGTTCTCCAGCACGGAGCTCGTCGCGAAGCACACGAGCAGCCGCACGTTCTCGCTCTACTATCCCGATACGCGCCCCGGGACCGATCGCTACACGATCGTCGCCTCGCTCAACGCGCAGTACGACGACTGGGCGAAGCTCACCGACGCCGAGTACGAGGCCGAGAAGGCCCGCCTCATCGAGGAGTCGCTGGTCGCGCTCGAGCGTTTCCTGCCCGGAGTGCGCGCAAAGATCGATTGGACCGAGGCGGCGACGCCGCGGACGATCGAGCGCTACACCACGCACTGGGCGGGCACGTCGTTCGGCACGAAGTTCGAGGGCCTGAAGGTCTCGATGGAGCTGCCCAACCAGATCGCCGGTCTGCACCACGCCGGCTCGGTGGGCATCATCATGTCCGGCTGGCTCGGCACGATTAACTACGGCGTGATCGTCGCCAACAATGTGGATAAGTACCTGCACGCGCTGGGGCAGGGAGCGAGGTAGGGCGGCTGAGCTTCGGGTAGTGGACGGCAGATTGCGGTGGACCCGATAGCCCTCAATCGGGGCGAGGCATCGGCTCGCGCTCAGTTGGAGATGTCTCGCAGACAGCGGACGCCTTTCTATCCGGCTCCCGAGCACTGCGGTGGTGGGCAACACCAGTCGCTTTCGCCACGGGCCGAACGATTGAGGCGGTGATCGGCCGCGGCCCCGTCCGCGTTGCGCTTGTTCGGCCGGCTTGACCGAGTGACACAAAGCGCAACAGTTTGTGACATGGCAATCGCAACCAAGACCGTGAGGCTTTCGACCAAGCGACTGGAGGGGGCCGGGAAGGTTCTTGCTGGGCTCGGCTTGGACCATCGTTCGGCAATCGAGATGTTTCTCGCTCAGGTTGAGCGGCGCAAGGGCATCCCCTTTGCGGTGACGCTTGAGCCCGAGCCGCTGCTCAGCGCCGCCGAACAGGCCGCCGTTTGGACGAAATCTCTCGATGCCTACTAGTCCCCAGCCCGGCGAGGTATGGTTTGCCGAACTGGGCATGGTGGAAAAGAGCCGCCCGGTGCTGGTCTTGGCTTACCCGGAGCCCGTCGATGCCCGCGCGCTTGCCATCGTCGCGCCGCTCACCTCTCAGATCCGCGGATGCCGAGGGGAGATCGACCTCGGGCATCCTCGCTGGCTGCCCAAGCCATCGGCGGTGAACATCCAGGGGCTTGCGAGTTTCGATCGAAACAAGTTGGCCCGAAAACTCGGCACGCTTCCGGCCGCGCAGTACGCAGCGGTGAAAGACGAGTTGCGCGGTCTCCTCGGGCTTTAGCCGCTAGCTGCGAGGGGACCCGATCCGCGGTCTCCCTTGCCGCAGCGCCTGTGCGAGGAAAACCGGGCACAACAAAAACGGTTTAGGGCGGTCGCGACGCTGGGACACACTGCGACGCGCTGGGCCAAAAGACGGAGTAGAGCGTCGCGGTCCACCAGCCCGTAGGGCGTGCCTTCAGGCCGCCACGCTCGGCTCTGCGCTCGCTCCCGATGCGGGAAACGTGCGTCCTGTCGCCCTGAAGGGACGACCTACGTCCCGACAACTCTGCGGCGCAAAAGGGTCGCCCTGGGTTCAACCGGCTCCGCGCCCGCCGGGCACTTTTCCCTCGCGTTGCGCGGCGGCTCGCCTCCATTCGCAAGCATGCCGTTTTCACGTTTCGGGCTCTATTCCAGCATCCTGCGCGCCGTCCAGGCCAAGGGCTACGCCGAGCCCACCCCCGTGCAGGTCGAGACGATCCCCGCCGTGCTCACCGGCCGCGACGTGATTGCCTCCGCGCAGACCGGCACCGGCAAGACCGCAGCCTTCGCGCTGCCGATCATCAACCGCCTCGGGCCGCATCGCGCGGGCGGCGCCCGCGTGCTCGTGCTCGAGCCCACGCGCGAGCTGGCACAGCAGGTCGCCGACGCGTTCCGCGAGTTCGCGCAGTTCACCGACCTCCATGTGGACCTGATCCAGGGTGGGGTGGGCTACGGCAAACAACGTTCCGCGCTCGTCGACGGCGCCGACATCGTCGTCGCCACGGTGGGCCGGTTGCTGGAGCTGATCGACGACCACGCGGTGAAACTCGACCAGCTGCAGGTCCTCGTGCTCGACGAGGTCGACCGCATGCTCGACATGGGCTTCATCGACGACGTGAAGGCGATCGTCGGCCGTTGCCCGCACAAGCGCCAGACCCTCTTCTTCTCCGCCACCATCCCCGGCACGATCGAGGAGGTGGCGCGCTTCGCCGTCCGCGATCCGATCCGGATCAGCATCGGCCGGGTGCGCACCGTGCCCGCGTCCGTGAAGCATGAGATGTATCCGGTTTCCGCGGCGCTGAAGTTCCCGCTGCTCCTCGCGCTGCTCGAGAAGACCGAGTACCGCAGCGTGATCGTCTTCACCCGCACGAAGGAGGGCGCCGACGGCATCGTGGCGCGCATCAAGCGCGCCGGGCACTCCGCCACCGTGCTCCACGGCGACCGCAGCAGCGGCCAGCGCAAGGCCTCGCTCGCCGGCTTCAAGGACGGCTATTATGAGATCCTCGTCGCCACCGACATCGCTGCGCGCGGCCTCGATCTCTCGGAGGTCTCGCACGTCATCAACTACGACATCCCGATGACGCCCGACGACTATGTGCACCGCGTGGGCCGCACGGGCCGCGCCGCCGCCAGCGGCGACGCGTTCACGCTCTACACGCCGCGCGAGACCGGCGCGGTGCAGGGCATCGAGCGTTTCATCCGCGCCGAGGTGCCGAAGCGCAAGCTCGAGAGTTTCGACTACAACGCCGCGCCGCCGCGGCCCGAGCCGGAGGAGGGCGGCGTGCTCACCACCGCGCCCCGGGCGCAGGCGCAACCGAAGCGCCCGTCGGACGACGGTTGGCATGAGACGACGGTTGGCGCGGGGAAGAAAAAGAAGCGCCCCGTCGCAGCCGCCGCGCCGGCGCAGCCGAATTCCCCGCCACGGCCGAAGCAAAAACCGAAGCAGAAGCAGACGCAGAAGAAGGAACCGAATCGCGGCTTCCTCGCGCCGAAGAAGGGCAAATCGTTCGCCCATCGCAAGGGCGGCCAGCATCGCTGAGCCCGCCCGGCCCAGTCGCCGGCCTCGCCTCCCGCGAACACCCACGCCATTCTTTCCCTTTCCATGAAGAAGAACTTCCCACTCCAAGACCCGAAGAAGCCCGCCGCGCGCGTGCTCGAAACCGTGAAGAATGAGCTGCGCAAATACGTGCAGCGCGAGCAGCGCAAGGACCTGCCCGAAGGTTTCAACCGCTGGGATTTCGTCTGCAAGGTCGGCCCCGACGCCGCCACCGCGGTGGCGCAGCCGCTCAGCGCCGTGATCGCCGCTGTCGATGCGGCGGCGCAGTCCGGGGCGACGAGCGTCTACGTCGAGATCATCGCGCTGCCCGGGACCAAGCCGGTTCTCGACGACGACGCCGCGGGCGATTCCCGCGCGATGCGTTAATCGGGGGTTAGAGCGGTTGCCGAGGGTGGTGCGCGGTTGAAACGCGCGGACCGTGGACCTGAATCCCGCTCACCATGACTACCCAGAACGTTTCCATCCAGGGGAAGACCGCTCTCGTGACCGGCGCCAGCCGCGGCGTGGGCAAGCTCGTCGCCGTGGCGCTCGCCCAGCAGGGCGCCCGCCTGTTGCTGCACGGTCGCTCCGAGGCCGCCTGCGCCGAGACGCTCGCGCTCGTGCGTGCTGCCGGCGCCGAGGCCCACGTGATCGCCGGCGAGTTGTCCGATCCGGCCCAGGTCGAGAAGATCGCCGATCGCGCGCTCGAACTCGGCGGGGTCGACATCCTCTACAACAACGCCGCGGTCATGCACCCGTGGCGCGAGAAGATCGAGAACCATGTCGCCGCCGATTGGTCGTGGAGTTTCCAGGTCAACGTCATCGCCATCGTGCGCCTGTGCGCGCGGCTCGTGCCGACGATGCGCCAGCGCGGCTGGGGCCGTATCGTCAATGTGACGTCTGGCATCGACAAGACCCCGCAGCTCGCCGGCTACGGCGCGAGCAAGTGGGCGCTCGACAAATTCACCGACGACCTCAACGCCGAGCTCAAGGACACCGGCGTGATCGTCTCACGGCTCGATCCGGGTTGGCTGCGCACGGACCTCGGCGGGCCGCAGGCGCCGAACGATCCGACGAGCGTGCTGCCCGGCGCGCTGGTGCCGGTGCTCATCCCCGACGGCACGCCCGGCGGCCAGTTCTACCGCGCGCAGGAACTGCGCGGGTAAGCCGGAGGCTGCGGCGATGGCGTGGCAGAACGACTTCCGTTCCGCGCGGAAGCGAAGCGCTTCCGCCACGGGGGTCGGCGACGACGATTGATTCGCTGAGTGCACGGAC
>JAHFTC010000092.1 GCA_023269585.1 Opitutaceae bacterium | reverse complement strand
ACCGTCCCCGTAGGTCGTCCCTTCAGGGTGACCCGCTCGACAGAGATCAGCACCCCGTACCGCCGCAGATCGGATGGACCTTACCGCCGCAACGACGCTCATTCCTCCCGCGCGAGCCGCTCCTTCAGCTCCGCCGCGCGCGCCTGCACCGCGGCCACCAGCACCGCCCGCCGCGCGGCATCCGCCGCCGCGGCCTCGACCTGCAACGCCTGCGCCGCGGCATTGAGCGGCCGATACCGCACCAGCCCGGCGTGCGAACGCAGCCGGTGCGCCGCGCGCGCGAGCGCCGCACCGTCGCCGGACTGCGCCGCCGCACCGAGGGCGGCCAGCTCGCGTTCCAGCGTCGTCACAAACTCATTGCGCACGCGCGCCACCTCGGCGGCGTCGCCGCGTCCGAGGTAGCCGAATACGCTGCCGTCGAAATCCGCTCCCCCCGGCCGCACCGCTCGCGCCTCTCCCACGAGCCGGGCGATCATCGCCTCGTCGAACGGCTTCAGCGCAAACGCATCCATGCCGGCCTCGCGGCACGCACGCCGGATGTCGTCGCTGTCGTGCGCCGTGGTCGCGAGGATCACCGCCGCCGCGCCACCGGGCAGCGCGCGCAGCTGCCGCGCCACCGCCCCGCCCTTCGCGCCGGGCAGCTCCCAATCGAGAAAGACCAGCTCGCACGGCTTCCGAAGAAACGCCGCCAGCGCCGCCTCGCCGTCCCCGGCGCACTCCGTCTCGTATCCAAGCTGCTCCGCGATGCGCTGGGCGACGAGCCGGTTGAACTCCTGGTCGTCGACGACCAGCGCCCGCCCCGCCGTCGGGCCGCCGCTGCCTATCCGCCTCGGCTCCGGCGCCGTGCGCGCCGCCGCCGCTTGCGGCTCCTCGCACCGCACCAACCGCAGCCTGAAATAAAACGTGGTCGACTGCCCGGGCTCGCTCTCGATGCCCACGCTGCCGCCGAGCAGCTCCGCCAGCAGCTTGCACGTCGCCAAGCCGAGCCCGGCGCCGGGTTCGCCGCGCTCGCGGGCCCGCGATCCGCGCACGAACTTCCGGAAGATCAGCTCCTGCTCCGCCGCCGGCACCCCGGGGCCGTGGTCGGTCACGTTGAACGTCACCTCCACCGCGCCGCCCGCCGCCGCCGCGCCGGCGTCGCCGAATTCCACACCGATCTCCACCGGGCTGCCGGGCGCATGCCGCAGCGCGTTGCCGACAAAGTTCTCGAGGATGGTGCGCAGCCGCGCCTCGTCGCCGCGGAACCACCACGGTCCGCCGTCCGGCAGCACCGTGCGCAGCGCCACCGCCCGCTCGCGCGCCGGCGCCGCAAACACCCCGACGACGTCGCCCACGAGCGCCCCCAGCTCGAACACCCGCGGCGCCGGCGCCGCCGCGCCGAGTTCGAGCTTCGAGAACGCGAGCACGTCCTCGAACACGCGGTTCAGCGAACGCGCGCACGCGCCGAGCGACTGCGCCAACTCCGCCGCCCGCCCGCTCAGCCCGGCCTCGTTGAGCATCGCCGAGAGCCCGGACACCCCGTTGAGCGGGTTGCGGATCTCGTGGCTGATGTTGGCAAGAAACTCGCTCTTGGCGTCGTTCGCCAGCGCCAGCTCGCGCGTGCGTTCCTCGACCATCCGGTTCAGCCGCCGCGTCTGCCGCCGGAGCCGCTCCACGCGCGCCTGCACGAGCAGCAAGGTCGCCACCACCAGCAGGCCCGCCGCCGCCGCCACCGCCGGCCAGCGCAAATACCACGGCGCCGCCACCGCAAAAGCGTATCCAATCTCCGGACCCACGCGCCCGGCCGCATCGGCCGCCCGCACTTCGAAACGGTAGCGCCCGGCGCCGAGCCCGGTGAACTCGCGGGCCGCGGCCGCCTCCGGAACCGACCACTCCGGCTCGACCGGCGACAGGCGCGTCTGAAATAACGGCAGCTCTTCCGGCGTGCCCACACGCCGCGCCGCGAACTCGAACCGCAGCGCGCCGCTCTGCGCACCGAGCGAAGGCTCGACCGCCCCACCAGTGGTCGGCCAGGCGTGCCCCTCCGCCGCAATCGCCGTCCACCGCACCGCCGCCGGCGGCGCCAGCGCCGCAGGTGCCTCGATCCGCAGCAATCCCCGTTGGCCGCCCAGCCAGAGCGCGCCGTCGCTCGCGGCGAGACTCGTCGCGCGACCATGCGCCGCCGGCGCAGCCACTGCGAGCGGCTCCAACCGCACCGCACCCTCCGCCAACCCCTCGACCCGCACCACCTGCGCCGGCCCGTGCTCGCCGCGCGCAGCCCGAGCCACGACCCAGTGAGCCACCGCGCCCGTCGGCTCCGCCTCGGCCAACAGCCCCACAAAACCCTCCGTTCCCGCCAACGGCGCCAACCCGCGCTCCGGCAACGCCCGCAAAATCCCGCTCTCCGTGAAAACCACCACCTGTGCACCGACCCGCGCCAACTGCGGACGCCGCGTGCGGGAGGGAAGTCCCTGCCCCGGCCGATACTGCGCCACAAGTCGCAGATGCGGCTTCACACCCTCCGCCTCCGCGAGCCGGTAGCGCGCGACACCGTTCGCGACCGTCGAGACCCAGAGGTCGCCCGTCGCATCCTCCAGCAGCGACACCGGCGTGTCGCCGAGCTCGGCCCCGAGCTCCCGTGTCGCCCAGCCGCGCACCGTGGCTTCGAGCGCTTTCACCGCCGAGCCCTCCGTGAAATACAGCCAGCGCGAACGCCGCCGGGAGGCCGCCAGACAGAACACATCCGCCGAAACGAAGCGCTCCTGCACCCAGTTCGCCCCGCGCACCTCGCCCGTCTCCAGCCGCCAAACACCGCCCACGCCGCCGACAAAGAGCTGCTCGTCCACCACCGCGGCCGCCCACACCACCGTGTCGAGCGGCAGCGGCTGCACCTTCTCGGCGGATTCCATTCCCGACGCCAGCGCTCCCGCCCCGCTCCCCCGCGAGCCGCGGCTCAGGCGCGCGGCGCCACGCTCCGTGACCGCGTAGACCGCGCCCGCCGCCTTCATCACCCCTCGCACCACTTCGGGCGCGAGACCTTTGCGCCCATCGAAGGTTGTGGCCCGTCCCGCTTGCTGCACACACGCCCAGCCCTCGGGGAGTCCGACCCAAAGCCGACCCACCGCATCCGCTCGCAAGGCATGCACCTGATCGGACGGCAGGCCCGCCTCGCGCCGCCAGACCGTCTGCACCGCGCCGCCTTCGGGCGACGGCGCCACGAGCGCCACTCCGCGCAGGTAGGTGCCGATCGCGACCAAGCCGCCATCAAGCCGCGCCGCACCCACCGGCATCGCGCCGGCGAGCGTCGCATCGATCCCGGGCTGCGGCACCCAGCGGCCACCGTGCCGGAGAAACACCGCGTCGCCGGTGCCCAGCAAGACGCCATCGTCGAGCGGCGCAGCCGGCCGCCCCTCCGCCGCGTCGCCAACCGGCGGCAACAGCCACACCACCTCCGCCCCCGGCAATTCCGCCTCCGGAACCGCCACCACCGGACCGCTCGCGTCGACCCGCACCAGACCGCGGCCGCGTTGCGCGAGCCACACCGTGTCCCGCGCGAACTCCAGCGGCTGCAGGCGCGGCTCGGCCGGAAGCGGCCATTGCTCCATCCGCGCACCGTCCCACCGCAACACCTGACGTTCGCCAACATACACGACGCCCGCCTCGGTCACCTGCACGTGCCAGAATCCTTCCGACGCCCCACGCCCGGGGGGCAGTTGTGCGCGCAACGACACCGGCCGCAGCGTCCCCGTCGGGTCGCGCTCCAGCCAGCCGAGTTCTCCCACCGCGCCGAACCAGAGCTTTCCCTCGATCGCGTGTCCACCGACCGGCGACGCCGCCAGTGCCCGCACCGCATAACCCCCGGCGAGATCGATCCGGCGCACCGCGCCGCCACCGGCGACGAGCAACTGGTCGGCCCCGACGATCAGTTCGCCCTCGGCCGATTCCGCCAACGCCCACACCGGCCCCTTCGCTCGGTCGTCCGCCAGTTCGTGGTACTCGACCACCGGCAGTCCGCGCTCGGCCCGCAGCACGCCGCCGAAACCCGCCAACGCCAGCAGCGCGCCGGGCGCGAAACAGCGGAGCAGACGGCTGGGCTGGAAAAGCGGAGTCATGGGGACGGGACCACGGCGGGCGTCCCAAGCTGGGCGGAATTCCAGGCGAATGCGAGCCGCCGGCTCGGGCGCGTTTAGGCAAAATTGACCAGCCGCCGGGCTTGGCTCGTCCGCGCCTTTCCCGCTTTCTCGGATTCAGCCGCTATGCGTCGCCCCTCCCCATCCACCCCGTTCCGCTCGTCGTTCCGCCTCGGCGCCTCCGCCCTCGCCCTCCTCGCCGCCGGACTGCCACTCGTCATCCCCGCAGCGGCCCATGGGCAGGCGTCGCCGGCCGCCGCGACCCGTCATTTTGCGACCGGCTCCATCCGCGGCGTGATCGTGGTCGGCGAAGCCGCCGCCCCCGCCGCGAGGGTGACGATCCGCATCCGCGGCGCCGACACCGACACCACGACCGATGCCAACGGCCGCTTCCGCCTGCTGCGCGTGCCACCCGGCACCTACGATCTGATCGTGACCGGCGAAGGCCTCAGTCCGATCCGCATCGTCGATGTCGTCGTCCCGGCCGGGCGCACCGTCGAGCTCGAGCAGATCCAGGCGCCGGAGGGGCCGCGCAACGGGATCCTCCAACTCGAGGAGTTCCCCGTGCGCGCCACGGTAAAGAACAACGCCGCACCCAGCCTCGATTCCGAGGTCGTCGCTCTGCCCAACTTCGTTGTCACGCCCAGCCACTACGGTGTCGTGCAGGACCGCGTCGATGTGGCCGCCACGCTCACCAGCGACGAACTCGCCGCCCTGCCCCAGCTCGGCGAGGACCTCTACCGCACGATCAGCCGCCTGCCCGGCCTCAACGCCGACGACATCTCCGCCAAATTCTGGGTCCGGGGCGCACCAAACAGCCAGGTTCTGGCCCGCTTCGACGGGGTGGATCTGATCGAGCCGTTTCACCTGAAGGACTTCGACGGGGCGATGTCGATCGTCGACCTCCAGACCATCCGGAGCATCGATCTCACCACCGGTGGTTTCACGACCGACTACGGCGACAAGCTCGCCGGTGTCCTGACCATGGAGTCGCAGACGTACACGCCCGGCAGACCCGCCAACAGCCTCGGCGTGAGCGTGACCAACCTGCGCGGCACGAACCAGGGCAGCTTCGCCGGCGGCGACGGCTCCTGGATGCTCGCCGCCCGCCGCGGCTACCTCGACCTCGCCCTCGCCATGACCGACGCCGGCAAGATCGTGCCGCCGCGCTACTACGATCTCTCGGCCAAGACGGAGTACCGGTTCGGCGCCGACCACACGGTCTCGCTGCACGCCCTCGTCGCCGGCGATTCGCTCAAGAGCAACAAGGCGAACGAGCTCGTCGGCAACGACGACACCAGCGACGAGCACCTCAACAGCACCTACAACAGCGCCTACCTCTGGGGTCGTTGGCAGGGACGCTTCGGCGAAAAACTAGCGGGCGAAGCCGTGCTCGCCTACGCGCATCTCGACTGGAAACGCGAAGGCGACGCGCTCTTCTACGGCACCAACCCGTTCGCGGTGAAAGACACGCGTTCGCTCGACCAAATCGATTTCCGCAACGACTGGACCTACACCGCCTCGCCACGGCTGCTCCTCCGCGGCGGCCTGCAGTTCCGCACCGGAGAGGCCGACTACGACTATTGGCTCAGCCACGACCGCTGGATCGTGCGCAACGGCGTCTGGTACCGTGACGAGCGCCGGATCGACCGAACGCTGTCGCCCGACGGCGATTACTCCGCTGGCTACCTCGCGGCGCGGTTCCAGCCATGGGCGCCGCTGGTGGTCGAGCCCGGCGTACGGTTCGACGACTACAGCTACGGCGGCGGATCCCACACCAGCCCACGGATCAACATCGCCTATACCGTCGGCAACACCAACGTCCGCGCCGCCTGGGGACTCTACCGCCAGGCGCAGGGACTGCACGAACTCTCGCTGCGCGACGGCGAGACCACCTTCGCCGAGGCCGAACGGGCCGAGCAACGCGTCGTCGGCGTCTCCCATCTGCTGCCCTCCGGCATCAGCCTCCGCCTTGAGGCCTACGAGCGCCTCGGCGCCAATCCGCGCGCCTATTCGCTCAACCTCGTCCACGCCTCCGAGGCGTTCCCCGACGCCTACGAAGACCGCCGCCACCTCGCGCCGGATCGGGCCCGCGCCCGCGGTGTGGAGTTGACCGCCGAATACCGCGGAGGGAAACGCTGGGGCTGGAGCGTGAGCTACGCCCTGGCCCGGACCGAGGAGCTGATCGCCGGCCGCTGGGTGCCGCGCATCCGCGACCAACGCCACACCCTCTACCTCGACGTCACCTACTCGCCCGCGCCCAAGTGGCAGCTCAGCGCCTCGTGGCAGTTCCACACCGGCTGGCCGAAGACCGATGTCGGCTACTTCATGGTGCCGAACACCGAGGGCGGCGAATACCCGGCGTTCTACTACAAGGCGACCAACGCCGAGCGCCTCTCCGCCTACCATCGCCTCGACCTGCGCGCCACGCGCCGCTTCGACCTGCGCCACGGCGTACTCCGCGCCTATGTCGACCTCTTCAACGTCTATGATCGCAAAAACGAGGGCAGCTACCGCCACAGCTTCGCCATCGTAAACGGCGAGATCGTCGTCATCCGCGAGCCGAAGACCATGTTCCCCTTTCTGCCCAGCGCCGGTCTGAGCTGGGAGTTCTGACCTGAACAACACCGCGCGCACCGCCCGCCGGGCGCGCCGCACCACCCCGCCGCCCCCGCGGCCAGCCACTGCTTTGCCCAATGAAAACCACCCCGTTCCTCCGCCTTCTGCGCCGCGCCGCCCTCGCGTCGCCGCTGCTGTTCTCCGCCCTGACCGCCTCGGCCGACTTCAAGGACGACATCGGCTACACCGCGTTGAAAGCCGAGTATCCGGATCTCCCCACCGGAACCAATCTCGGGATGTTTATGGGCGATTTCACCAGCGCGAACACCAACTGGAACTGGGCCGTGCAGCCCGGCGCCGAACTCTCCGGCAAGACCATCACCTACCTGCCCACCGGGACGGTTCCGACCGCCTACTCACCGCATGCCACCGGCGTCACCACCATCGTCGCCGGCAACGCCACCGGTCTGCTCCCTGGCATCCCCGCCATATGGTCGCTCTGGGCCGAGAACATCAGTGCCGGACATTTGCACACTGGCGAACCGGTTCCGCCGAATACCCCGCAGTGGGATATCGAAGTGCATACCTGGGGTTGGACCGACGACGTTTGGTCAACCGACATGATCCGTCGCATGGACTGGCACATCGACCAGCACGGCGTGACCGTCTGCTTGGCGATGGGCAACGACCGCACCCGGCCTCCTGCTTACGTCTTCTCCAGCGGCTACAACGTCATCGTCGCCGGGGTCACCTCGGGTGAGCACAATACCGGGCCAACCTCGGTCGAAGGCTCGGGGCGCCCGAAGCCGGAGATCGTCGCACCGACCCAATACACCAGTGCCGCTACGCCGACCGTCGCCGGCTGCGCGGGAATCCTCATCGCCAAGGCCAAGGCTGACCCGCAGTTCAGCCAGGCGCGGGATCCCCGTGTGGTGAAAGCCCTCCTGCTCTCCGGCGCGACCAAGGAGCAGATCCCTACCTGGTCCCACTCGAGCACCGAGCCCCTCGACCAGCATTTCGGTGCAGGCCAGGTCAACATCGGCAACAGCTACCGCACCCTCCTCACCGGTCGCCAAACCGGCGGGAACTCCTGGCTTCCGCTCTCCGGCTGGGACAAGGCCTCCAGTGGGTCCACGCGCTATTTCATCCAGGTGCCAAATAGTCAGAGCGCGACGCTCTCCGTGGCTCTCGTCTGGCATCGAACGATCACGCCCAACAGCAACTGGTCAGTTCTCACGCCGACCCTTGCCGACCTCAATCTCCGCCTCTCCACCGCCGATTCGAACTTCGGCGCCGGCGCACTCGTCGCCGAGAGCCGCTCCTCGATCACGAACGTCGAGCACCTCTACGAAACGAAGCTCCTTCCCGGCCGCTACGTCCTGGAGGTCTCCGGTCCCGCCGGCACCACCTACGGGCTCGCCTGGCGCAGCGTCCTCGCGCCGTATCCCCAGCCGGTGGTTACGGCCCAACCCACCGCCCGCACCGCCGCCGCGGGCGGCAGCGCGTTCTTCTCGGTCGAGGCCTCCGGCGACCCCGCGCCCGCCTACCAATGGCAACGCCTCGCCGCCGGCTCGACCACGTGGACCGACCTCGCCGAAGGGTCCGGCTACAGCGGCACCCGCGGCACCGTGCTGCGCGTCAACGGCGCCGCCGCCGCGATGTCCGGAGACCAGTTCCGCTGCGTGGCCACCAACTCCGCCGGCTCCACCGCCAGCGCCGCCGTCGCACTCACCGTCTCCGCCACCCCCGCGCTCCTCCAGCGCCCCACCGGACTCGCGCTCGACGGCTCCGGCCAGCTCGCCGTCACCGACACGGTCCAGAACACCCTCAAGCGCCTCACCTCCTCCGGCGCCGTCACCGCCCTCGCCGGCGCGGTCGGCAGTGCCGGAAGTCAGGACGGCACGGGTACGGCAGCGCTCTTTAACCAGCCCGGCGCCGTGACCGTCGACACCGCCGGCAACCGCTACGTCGCCGACACCGCCAACTCCACCGTCCGCAAAATCACCGCCTCCGGCGTCGTCACGACGCTCGCCGGTTCGCCCTCCGCGCGCGGCAATGCCGACGGCTCCGGAGCCGCCGCCTCGTTCAACTCCCCCGAGGGCCTCGCCCTCGACGCCAACGGCAGCCTCTACCTCGCCGACACCTTCAACCACACCATCCGCAAGATCACCGCCGCGGGAGTCGTCACCACCGTTGCCGGCACTGCGGGCTCCAGCGGCGAGGCCGACGGCACGGGCGCTGCCGCGCGTTTCAACAGCCCGAAGGCCCTCGCCGCCGACGCCGCCGGCAACCTCTACGTCGCCGACACCTTCAACCACACCATCCGAAAAGTGGCGACAACAGGGGCCGTCACCACGCTCGCCGGCTCCGCCGGCCTCAGCGGCACCTTCGACGGCACGGGCGCCAACGCCCTTTTCAATCAGCCCGCCGGCCTCGCCGTCGACACCGCGGGCAACGTCTTTGTTGCCGACACCGGCAATTGCACCATCCGCAAGATCACCCCGGCCGGCGTGGTCTCGACCGTGGCCGGCTTCGCGGGCATCGCCGGCTGGGCCAACGGCACCGGCACCGACGCCCTCTTCAACCAGCCGCGCGGCATCGTCGTCACCAACGCCGGAATCCTCTACGTGGCCGACACCGGCAACGGCGAGATCCGCCGCATCACGGCCGACGGAGCCGTCACGTCCCTCGCACTCACACCCGGCGCCGACCCCAATCCTCCTCCGCCCCCTCCTCCGCCGCCGCCCCCTCCTCCGCCGCCCCCGCCGCCAGATCCCTCCGGTGGTGGCGGTTCACTCGCGCCGTGGTTCGTGTTCGCCTTGGCGGTGCTCGGCCTCGGCCGCCGGAAGATCCGGCCATGAAGCCGTAGCCGTTTTTCGGTGCCAAGCCGCGGCGCCGCCAATCGGGCGGGAGGAAGGCGCCGTCTGGACCAGTCGCTCCCCCTCCACGGGCGCCGGCCGCGGGGGCCCTTATCGAGACTCGCGCATTGGACTGACGCGGTAGGGACGGCGCGCATGACCTGGGCTTGTCTAAGGCCCGCCGCCGTCCGTTCGCTCGGCAAATCCCTCGATTATGTTGAGGGAACGCCCGTCAGTCTATTCGGCGAAGATCGATAGGCCCGCCGCCCACGTAGGTCCAGTCTCCGACTGGACGCGCTCGGCCCAAGCCAACCCCCGCGGCTCACGCCCAGCGCGACCGGTCACAGAACGACCCTACCCAGCGGCACGCCCACCCACGCCGCGCGAACACGAACGGCGCGAAGGCCCAGTCCCCGACCGGGCACCCACGATCCCCACCATGCCCTGCGACTCTCACCTCAGCCGTGATCAGTCAGCCGAGCCTCGTACGGGCGAATGACGAGAGCCTGAATACCGAGGGGAAACCGGAGCCTCCGGGCGACTCGGATTCTGCCACCGCCGGTTCGGCTCTCGTCGCTCGACGCTCGCCCCTCGTCTGCATCAACACGTCTCAGCGCACCCTCGAATCCGGCAACTCGTGGCCCCTCTCCTCCTCCCCGCCCTCTCGACTACCGATCGGCGCGCGATCGTCATGTCAACTATTGGTTGACATGTTTATTCTGCCCTTGGCCGGGGAGCAAACCGCCCGGTGCGGCGGGGCAGGAAAATCTCCGCGAAAATTTTCGGTGCATTTCGTCCGCGCTCCGCTCAACTTTCCCGCCTCATGCCCCATCGAGTCCTCACCCTTGAGGAGGTCGCCGACTATCTCCACATTACCCCGGACGAAGTCTTGCGGCTCCTCACAACCGCCGACATGCCGCATCAGATGCGCGGCGACCGCCCCGTGTTTCTGCAGAACGACATCGATGCCTGGGCCTCGTGCCGCATCCTGCGCCTGCCCGACCGCCGGCTCACCGCCTTCCACGAACAGACGACCACGCGCGTCCGCGAGATCCGCGACGGCGACGCGCTCATGCCGGAGCTGCTGCGCTCCGAATACATCAAGCTCGACCTCGGCTCGCGCACCAAGCCGGCCGTGATCCGCGACATGGTCGACTTCGCCGCCGGCACCGGCCGCGTCAACGACCCGAAGGCGCTGCTCGCCAGCGTGCAGGAGCGCGAGGAACTCTGCTCCACCGCGCTGCCCGGCGGCATGGCCCTGCTGCACGCGCGGCATCACGACGAGTTTCTCTGCGACTCATCGTTCCTGCTCCTCGGCCGCACGATCGCCGGCATTCCCTTCGGCGCACCCGACGGCGGCCACACCCGCCTCTTCTTCATGCTCTGCTGCCAGGACGACCGCCTGCACCTCCACACCCTCGCCCGCCTGTGCATGATGGCCTCGAAGACCGATCTGCTCGCCCAGCTCTGGCATGCGCCCGACATCGACTCCGCCCACGCCATCCTCGGCGAATGCGAGCAGACCACCCTCCTCGGCAAAGCCCCTGCCGAAGCGGAAGCAGGGTGAGTCGAAGATGTGCGCGCAGAACTACAGCGCTGTCGACGCCCATCGCCGTTGGTTGAATTCAGATCTCGGATCTGAACTCCGAATTATCCGCAGGAACTATCTGCGGCATCGGTTGAGCATTTCACTCTCACCTGTTGAGCGCTCATGTTTCCCACTCATGTCGCGCTTCGCAAAGTGGCGAACCCTAGTTTTTGGACGAGTCACTTGGGGTGTCTTTGCGCGGGCTTATTGGGCGATCTACCAACCTGGGGTCAGTCCAGCCTTCTATGGCAGTGTGCTTTTCAGCGAAGATCCGGCTGACCACAATTCCCCAGCGTTATTCGAGATCGCGGAGTACTCCCGGAAGGTAATGGAATTCGATGTACCTCTCGACGGGATCGAACACTACGCAAATGTGATTCGGGACGATCATTCGATGCCGGGCAGACTGGAGGTACCCGTCCCACTTGCTACCAAGCCAGGCGTGTTTCTGCAGAGCATCGCCATCGAGCGGGCAAGACTTCCGTGTGAGTATCTGCATCATCGACTGGTTCCGATCGTAACCAGTCGATCGGCGCACTTCGCCGCAATCATACATCATCAACACTGGAGTCCCGAGTTCCGCGGCCTTTGGTGCGCTGGTGATCCTCCTTTATCTGAAATGGATTTAGCCGACTACAGCACGGAATCCCCCGAGATCACGCCATAGAAAGGATGACGTCCGCTCGTCCCTCCTCGGCACTTGCGAACGGCCGAGCCCTCGGCGATCCCTCCACCATGGACTCGGCTCCTGCCACGCTTCGCTTGGAGAACCCCAAACGGCCCGACCTGCAGCCGTTCGAGGCGGAAGCGCTGGCGGACACCGGCTCACTCTTTCTTTGCCTGCCCGAGGCGGTGCGCGTGCAGCTTCAGCTCGAATCAACTTCGCAGAAGGACGTAACCACCGCCGACGGCAAACGCGTGCTCTGCGACTACGTCGGCCCGATTCGCGTGACCTTCGAAAACCGCGAGTGCTACGTCGGCGCGGTCGTGCTGGGCGATGAGGTCCTGCTCGGCGCCGTCCCGATGGAGGACATGGACTTGGTGGTCGTTCCCTCCGCCCGCCGAGTGATCGTCAATCCCCAGCACCCCAATTTCGCCAGCGGCCCCGCCAAAGGTTTCGCCGCACCGCACTGAACCATCAGTCGGTCGAGCGTCGAGCGGTCAAGCGACGAGAGCCCAAACCCGAGGAGAACCGGAGCCGCTGGCCGACTCGGAGTGTGCCATCGACGGTTTGGCGCTCGCCTCTCGACGCTCGACTCTCGTCCGCATTGTCACCTGCGGGAGGTTCCGAATTCGCGTCCCTTCGTGTGCATTCGCGGTTTGCCGGTTTGATTGCGGCGACGCCGTTTCAGGCTGTTTGCATCCGGTTCGCGCCGCGCCTTGCTCTCGGCGCACCCCCGCCACACAGTCCCGTATGGAAAAGCGTAAATTCACCGAACTGGGCCTCGCGCCCGAGCTCCTCAAGGCAGTCGACAAGATGGGCTTCGAGGAAGCCTCCCCGATCCAGACCGCGGTGATTCCGCTCGTGCTCGAGGGCCGCGATCTCGTCGGCCAGTCCTCGACCGGTTCGGGCAAGACCTGCGCCTTTGCCATCCCCGCCGTGCAGATGGCCGACGCCGCCATCAAGCAGACCCAGGTCCTCATCCTCTGCCCCACCCGCGAACTCGCCCTCCAGGTCGCCGAGGAAGTCGCCAAACTCACCCTCTTCAAGCGCGGCATTCGCGAACTTCCCGTCTTCGGCGGCCAGGCCTACGACCGCCAGCTCCGCGGCCTCGCCGCCGGCGTCCAGATCGTCATCGGCACCCCGGGCCGCGTGCTCGACCACATCGACCGCGGCACGCTGAAACTCGATTCCCTCAAGCTCCTCATCCTCGACGAGGCCGACCGCATGCTCGACATGGGCTTCCGCGACGACATTGAGCGCGTCGTCCAGGCCGCCCCGGAGAAGAAGCAGCTCCTGTTCTTCTCCGCCACGATGCCGCCGCCGATCCGCGCGATGATCAAGACCTACAGCCACGACCCGGCGCTGGTGAAGATCGAGTCCGTCGCCCACAACGCCCCGCAGGTCGAGCAGGTCTACTTCGAGGTCGAGCGCCGCTCCAAACTCGAGGCGCTCACCCGCCTCATCGACGTCCACGACTTCCGCTACGGCATCGTCTTCTGCTCCACCAAGGTGATGGTCGACGAACTCGAGGAGTCGCTCCACACCCGCGGCTACGCCGTCGACCGTCTCCACGGCGACATGCCGCAGACCCAGCGCGACCGCGTGATGTCCAAGTTCCGCGAGCGCAAGTTCGAGTTCCTCATCGCCACCGACGTCGCCGCGCGCGGCCTCGACGTCGACGACCTCGAGGTCGTGTTCAACTTCGACCTGCCGAACGACGCCGAGGACTACACGCACCGCATCGGCCGCACCGGCCGCGCCGGCAAATCCGGCCGCGCGTTCACCTTCGTCTCCGGCCGCGAGATCTACAAGATGCAGTTCATGATCCGCATGGCCAAGCTGCGGATCCGCCGCGAGCGCATCCCCTCCATCGACCAGGTCGAGGAGGCCCGCGAGAGCGTCTTCTTCGAGAAGATCCGCGCCACGCTCGAGGCCGGGAAGTTCGAGAAACAGGACCGCATGATCGACCGGCTCATCGAGCAGGGCTTCGCCCCCACCGACATCTCCTCCGCCCTCATCTCGCTGCTGCGCGGCGCCGAGGCCCCCGCCCCAGCCGCTCCGGCCGCCTCCCCGGCCCGGATCGAGCCCGCGCGCCCCGCGGCTCCGGATTTCCGTGACGAGCCGCCGCCGCGCGCGCCCTCGCCGTTCCCGCCCCACCGCGAGAAACCGGCCCGCGACTCCGCCGCCTCCGCCCCCGCCCCCTCCGGCCGCTGGATGCGCCGCACCGGCAACGAGGAAGGGTTCTCCACCCTCGCCCTCAACGTCGGCCGCGTCCACGGCGTCACCCCGGCCGACATCGTCGGCAAGATCGCCGGCGTCACCCGCCTCACCGCGAAGTCCCTCGGCGCGATCGATCTCCTCGACCAGGAGAGCTATGTCGACGTGCTCGACGAGAACATCGAGCTCGTCCTCAACAAGCTGCCCGGCGTGATGATGCGCGGCATGCGTCTCCAGGTCCGCCGCGTCGACGAGCCCGTGGCCTGATTCCGAAGCCAAGTAGGTCCGGTCTCCGACCGGACCAGCTCGGTGTCGCCCTCCCCTGCGACTCCCGTCCACCGCGGCCGGTCGCAGACCGGCCCTACTCGCCGATCACCGACCACCATCCTCCGACGGCCGTCCCCCCGCTCCCGACTTGCAGTCGGCCCGCGCCACTCGCAAATTCCGCCGCCATGCAGAACGATGTCGTCGAAGTCTCCGTCAAGGGCGTCATGCCCACCGCCAACGGCTGCGCCGTTTTTCTCGGCGACGACGAGAAAAACTTCGTCATCTACGTCGACCACTCTGTCGGCAACGCCATCTCGATGACGATGCAGGGCGTGAAGAAGGACCGCCCGCTCACCCACGACCTCATCGGCAACATCTTCCTCGGCCTCGGCGTCACGCTCGATCGCGTCGTCGTCAACGACGTCGACAACGGCACCTTCTTCGCCCGCATCATCCTCTCGATGCACAACGAACTCGGCCGAAAGATCATCGAGGTCGACGCCCGCCCGAGCGACTCCGTCGTGCTCGCCCTCCAGCAGAAGAAGCCCGTCTTCGTCGCCCGCTCCGTCTACGACTCCGTCGAGGACATGACCGAGATCCTCGAGCGCGTCCTCAAGCAACAGAGCGAGGACTCCGAGGACGATGCCGACGACGACGAGGAGGAAGACGAGGACAAAGGCAAACCGCCGTTCTGAGCCACGCCTCCGGCGTCTTCCCTCCCGTCGCGGAACGCGTGAGCGTTCCAATCCAGCACCCGCCCCTCCCCGCGCGCCCACGCCTCCTCTTCGTAGCGGAACGCGTAAGCGTTTCGACGATCCACCGCCCGCATCTGGCCGCCGCCCACCGGATACCGTTCACCGTCCACAGTCCACCGTCCCCTGACCACCGTCCCCTGACCACCGACCACAGTCCACCGGCCACTGGCCACCCGTCTCCGGTTTCCGGTTTCCGGTCTCCGGTTTCCTCTCTCCGCCAGCTCCCGCCGCCACTGCGCCCGGGCCTGCCGCTCAGCGCGCTCGCGCCGATGCAGGACGTGACCGACCTCGCGTTCATGGGCGTGAGCGCCCACTACGGCGCACCCGACTATTTCTTCACCGAGTTCTTCCGCGTCCACGGCACCTCGCGGCTCGAGGACCACATCGTCCGCTCGATCACCGAGAACACGACCGGCCGGCCCGTCTTCGCCCAGCTCATCGGCGAAAGCCTCCCTGATCTCGCCCGCGCCGCCGCCGATCTGCTCAGGCTCCCGGTCGCCGCGATCGACCTCAACCTCGGCTGCCCCGCCCCGAAGATCTACCGCAAGAACGTCGGCGGCGGCCTGCACCGCGACCTCGCCAAGGTCGGCGAGATCCTGCGCACCCTGCGCGCCGCCACCCCGGGCCTCTTCACCGTCAAGACCCGCATCGGCTTCGCCGACGGCGCCACCTTCGAACGCCTGCTCGACCTGATCGACGAGCACCAGGTCGACCTGCTCAGCGTGCACTGCCGCAGCGTGAAGGAGCTCTACCGCGGCGAACCACACTACGAATACGCCGCCCGCGCCGCCGCGCGCCTGCGCTGCCCGGTGTTCGCCAACGGCGAAGTCTCCTCCGCCCCCAAGGCCGCCGCGATCCTCCGCGCCACCAACTGCGCCGGCGTGATGGTCGGCCGCCACGCCATCCGCAACCCCTGGATCTTCCGCCAGCTCCGCGAACACTTCGCCGGCGAACCCGTCTTCGCGCCCACGTTGGCCGATGTCCGTGAATACATCGACCGCCTCTACCGCGCGACCGCCAACCCGCTGGCGCCCGAGTTGGCCCGCACGGGCAAGGTGAAGAAGTACCTCAACTTCATCGCGCAAAGCGTGGACCCCGAAAGCCGGTTTCTGCGCGCCATGCGCCACGCGCGCACCGAGGTCGAACTTTTCGCCGTCTGCGACGAGCACCTGTTGCGCGAACCCGCCCAGCCCTTCGCCGCCGAGCCCTACCCCGGTGTGATCGCCCGGCCGAATTGCGAGCTCCCGCTCGGCATGGCCTGCACCTGAGCCGCCGGCCGGCGCGAGTCGAACGACGCGAGACGTGCGCCTGAACCTCAGCATTGAGGTTCGAATTCCCCGGTAAACCTCGCCCCGGCCGGACCGATAGGACGGAAACGCGTCTCGCACGCGCTCCTCTGTCATGTCCTGCCCTCCCGCCCGGTCCTGAGCCGCCGCACCCATGTGGCCCCATCTGGATATCCTCCTGTTTGCCGTCGGCTGTGCGGGGATCCTGCTCGCCCTCCCGTCGCTCGGCGGACCTTTGCGCGGCCTGGCGCGCCTCGTCCGCCCGCTCGCCGCCCTCGGCGGGAGCTGCGCCTGGCTCGGCGTCCTCACCTTCAGTCTGCCCAACCAATTGAGCGCCCTCGCCGGCTTGCAAAGTCCGTGGACGGTGGTGTTCGCCCTCGCCTCGCTCCTGCCCGCCGCGTTCCTGCGCTGGCACGCCCGCCCCCCAGGCACCCTGCGGCACTGGAAACGCACGGTCTGGCTCTGGGCGTGGGGCGCCCTCTTCGCCCTCGGCTGGTATGGCACGGCGTGGCACGGACGTGAAGTCGACGCCGCCCTGCGCCGCGACGTGCTCCAACAAGCCACCGCCCTCGCGCGTTCGGTCGATCCCGGGCTCGTCGCGCGGCTCGCCTTCGATGAGAGCGATCGCGACCGCCCCGAATTCCTGCGCCTGCGCGCGCACCTCGTCGCCTACGGCCGTGCGACCGGACTCACCAGCATCTACAGCCTGCAACGCCGCGGCGGCGTCTATCTCTTCGGCCCCGAAAACCTCGCCGAGGACGACCCCGACGCCTCGCCACCCGGCACCGTCTACGAGCAGCCCGGCGACGACATCGCCGAAGTGTTCGAATACCAACATCCCGTCGTCTCCGGCCCCACCACCGACGAGTACGGCACCTTCATCTCCGGACTCGCGCCCGTCATCGACCCGGCGTCGGGCCAGATCGCGCTGGTGGTCGGCATCGACCTGCCCGCCACCGATTGGAGCACCACCATCGCCCGCGCCCGCCTGCTGATCATCGGCCAGATGCTCCTGCTGGTGATCGCCGTCGCCGGGGGCCGCG
>JAHFTC010000196.1 GCA_023269585.1 Opitutaceae bacterium | reverse complement strand
GCCGGGAGTGTTGCGCAACAACCGGCGCGGGCAGAGCGGCCTCTGGAGCTACGGGATCTCCGGGGACGCGCCGATCGTCCTCCTCCGCATCAGCGATACGGCGAAGATCGAGATCGTCCGGCAACTGGTGCAGGCGCACGCCTATTGGCGCATGAAGGGGTTGGCGGTGGAGTTGGTGATCCTGAACGAGGACGTCTCCGTCTACCGCCAGTCCTTGCACGACCAGATCACGGGACTGATCGCGTCGGGGATCGAGGCGAACCTGCTCGACAAGCCCGGCGGAATTTTCGTGCGCCGGCTCGAACAGATTCCCAATGAGGACCGGGTGCTGCTCCAGGCCGTGGCCCGGATCGTCCTCGACGACGAGAAGGGCACCCTCACGGAGCAACTGGAGCGGCGCAGCGTCTTGGAGCCCACCGTGCCGCCGCTCGTCCCGTCGCGGCCGCCCTGGGTCGACAACTCCCCGCCGGTGGCGGCGCGCGATCTGATCTTCGCGAACGGCTTCGGCGGCTTCACGCCCGACGGGCACGAGTATGTCATGACGCTGGCCGATGGGCGCATGACGCCGGCCCCGTGGGTCAACGTGCTCGCCAACCCCACGTTCGGCACGGTGGTGTCCGAGTGCGGCAGCGCCTACACTTGGGCGGAGAACGCCCACGAGTTCCGGCTCACGCCGTGGAGCAACGACCCCGTCGCGGACACCCCGGGCGAGGCGTTCTATCTCCGCGACGAAGAGACCGGCCAGTTCTGGTCGCCGACGCCGCGGCCGGCCGGGGGGGCGACGCCCTACGTCATCCGCCACGGCTTCGGGTACACGGTTTTCGAGCACACGGAGAACGGCATCGCCTCCGAGCTCTGGGTCTACGTGGCGATGGACGCACCGGTGAAGTTCACGGTGCTGAAGCTGCGCAACGTCTCCGACCACCGGCGACGGGTGTCGGTCACCGGGTATTGGGAGTGGGTGCTGGGCGATCTGCGCCCGAAGAGCCTGCTCCACGTGCAGACGGAGGTGGATCTCAAGACGGGCGCCCTGCTCGCGAGCAATGCCTACAACACGGAGTTTCCCGGGCGGATCGCGTTCATCGATGTGAACGACCGCGCCCGCACCCTCACCGGGGATCGCAAGGAGTTTCTGGGTCGCAACGGCACCTTCGCGCGCCCGGCGGCGCTGCGCCGCGCCCGGCTGTCCGGGCGGGCCGGTGCCGGGTTGGACCCCTGCGGCGCCGTGCAGGTCGGCTTCGACCTGGACCTCGGGCAGGAACGCGAAGTCGCCTTCCGCTTCGGCGTCGGCCGCAGCGCGGCCGATGTCCAGGACCTGATCCACCGTTTCCGTCAGGTTGATGCCTGCCGGCGCGCGCTCGAGGGCGTGTGGGCGTATTGGAACCACACGCTCGGGGCCGTGAACGTCGACACTCCCGATCCGGCGGTGAACGTGATGGCGAACGGCTGGCTGCTGTACCAGACGCTGAGCTGCCGGGTGTGGGGCCGCACGGGGTTCTACCAGTCGGGCGGCGCCTACGGCTTCCGCGACCAGTTGCAGGATACGATGGCGCTCGTGCATGCCGAGCCGGCGTTGGCCCGCGCCCATCTCTTGCGCGCCGCCGCCCACCAGTTCCGCGAGGGCGATGTGCAGCATTGGTGGCACCCGCCGGCGGGGCGCGGCGTGCGCACCCATTTCTCGGATGACCTTCTCTGGCTGCCCTATGCGACCTGCCGCTATGTGGCCTGTGTCGCCGACACCGGGGTGCTCGACGAGAAGGTCGCCTTTCTCGAGGCTCGCCCGGTCAAACCGGAGGAGGAAGCCTACTACGACCTGCCCAACCGTGCGGAGGAGTCGGGCACGCTGTACGAACACTGTGTGCGCGCCATCGAACACGGGCTGAAGTTCGGCGCGCACGGGTTGCCGCTCATCGGCTGCGGCGACTGGAACGACGGCATGAACCTCGTCGGACGCGAAGGTCGCGGCGAAAGCGTGTGGCTGGCGTTCTTCCTCTACGACGTGCTCAACCAGTTCGCTCCGCTGGCGCGGGCGCGCGGCGAAGCCGCCTTTGCCGAGCGTTGCCTCGCTCAGGCGCGGCAACTGCAGGCGGCGATCGAGCGGCATGGCTGGGACGGGGCCTGGTATCGGCGCGCCTACTTCGACAACGGGGAACCGTTGGGTTCGCAGTCCAATCCGGAGTGCCAGATCGACTCCCTCCCGCAGAGCTGGTCGGTGCTCAGCGGCGCCGGGGATCCGGCCCGCTCCCGCACGGCGATGCAGGCCGTCGAGCAACGTCTCGTTCGTCGCGACGCCGGGCTGATCCAGCTCTTTGATCCGCCGTTCGACCAATCGACGCTGAATCCTGGTTACATCCGGGGCTACATTCCCGGCGTGCGGGAGAACGGTGGCCAGTACACGCACGGCGCGATCTGGACGGCCATGGCGTTCGCGTTGCTGGGCGAGAGCGAGCACGCCTGGGACTTGTTCACGCTGCTCAATCCCGTGCATCACGGTGGCACCCCGGAGCGGGTCGCCGTCTACAAAGTCGAGCCGTACGTCGTGGCCGCCGATGTCTATGCCGTGGCGCCGCACACGGGCCGGGGCGGCTGGACGTGGTACACCGGTTCCGCGGGCTGGATGTACCGGTTGCTCGTGGAGACATTGCTGGGCGCCCACCGGGAGGGCGATCGGCTGCGGCTGGCGCCGCGGATGCCGAATTCGTGGAACAATTACAAGATCCACTACCGCTACCGGGAAACGGTCTATCACATCACGATCCGCCGCACCGCGGAGGCGGCCGCGGGAGGCAACCGGCTCACGGTCGATGGACGAGAGATCGCCGGGGAGACCATCTGGTTGAAGGACGATCGCGCCGAGCATGTTGCGGAACTGCTCGTTCGATGACGACGGACGCGCTGCAGACACGCGCGGGCCCGAGCCGTCACCCGGGCGAGCCCCGGGGAGCGCCGGGAGGGGCGACGCCGGCGGGAAAAGTGGGCGACGTTCCGGCGGGCTTCAGTGAGGAAGGGGCAGGGCCAAAGACGCCCGGATGCGCCCTCCCTTCACCCGGCCGGCCCCTGCGGTCGAGCGTCCCGGGGAGCGAGTGCGGGTAACACCTACTACACCCGCCCTCGTTGGCGGCGTAGAATGCGCGAAGATCACGTTCCTGCCGAAGCTGCGGGCGTTCGCGCCGGTGGGCGTCCCGCCCGCGTTCCCCTTTCCGCCCTCTCCCCTCCCCCGTGACCATTCGCCCATTCCCCTCCGCACCGTCCAAACCCCGACACACCGGTGCGCCTGTGCTCGCGATCATGAGCACCGTTGTGCTGGCTGCCGGGGCCGGCCTCTCCGCCCAGCCGGCGGGCCCGCCCATCTCCACCGAGCGCGCGCGTTCCGCCCCGGTCTTCACCGTGTATTTTGAAAACGACGTCTTCAACAACACCGACTTCCACTACTCGAACGGCGTGAAGCTCTCCTGGCTCTCCGCCGACCTCGCCGGGTGGGGCCAGCAGGGCTGGCGGCAGACCCTCGTCGGTGCGCTCCCGTTTGTGAACCGGCCGGATGGCCAGAAGAACTTCGGCGTTTCCCTGGGCCAGCATATGTACACGCCGCGCGACACCGTGACGGCCACACCGGATCCGACCGACCGGCCCTACGCCGGCTGGACCTATCTGGAGCTGGCGTTCGTGAGCAAGACGCCAAGGGTTTCGGATACGATCTCGCTGCAACTCGGCCTCGTGGGGCCGCACAGCTTGGCCGGGAAGACGCAGACCACGATCCACAAGTGGATTGGGAGCCCGCAGGCGCATGGTTGGGACTACCAACTGCACGACGAGCCGGGCGTGAACCTCGTCTATGAACGCCGGTGGCGGCTCCTGGCTCGCGCCCTCTCCCAGCGCTTGGGCGTGGATCTCATCCCCCATATCGGGGTGAGCCTGGGCAACGTGCAGACCTATGCCAACGGCGGCGCCACGGTGCGCCTCGGCCTCGATCTGCCCAGCGATTTCGGCGTGCAGCTCGCCCGCGCCGGCAGCGTGGGCGGCACGCCGACCGACGATCTCGATCCACGCGTGTCGCTCACCCGGAACTTCAGTTTCTTCCTCTTCGCCGCCGCCGACGGCCGGGCCGTGGCGCGCGACCTGTTTCTCGACGGCAACACCTTTCGCGACAGCCGCTCCGTGGACAAGGAGCCTTTCGTCGCGGACGTGAGCTACGGCGTGGGCCTGATCGCCGAACGCTGGCAATTCACCTTCACCCAGGTGCGCCGTAGCCGGGAGTTCAAGACACAGACGGAGCCGCGCACCGACTTCGGCTCCTGCTCGGTCTCCTGCGCCTTCTAAACGGTGCAGTCCCTCTTCACACCGCCCCGCCACACTCCGGGCACAAGCCACCGTCACAACCTGCCCCCCTCTCCAATGGCTACCGCACCCTCCCAGCTTGAACGGCCCAAAACCGAAGCCTGGCACAGCCGGTCCGCGGAAGCGGCCCTGCTGGAGCTCAAGTCTTCGCCCGCCGGACTTTCCGCCCAGGAGGCGGCCACCCGTCTGGCGGCGGACGGTCCGAACGAATTGAAGGAAGGCGAGCGGATCAGCCCGGTGCAGATCTTCTTCGGCCAGTTCAAGAGTCTCCTGATCTGGATCCTGATCGCGGCCGGCGTGCTCTCCGGGTTCCTCGGGGAAACCACCGACGCAATCGCCATCCTCGCCATCGTGGTGCTCAACGCCGTCATCGGCTTCTATCAGGAGTTCAACGCCGAGAAGTCCATTGCCGCGCTCAAGAAGATGACCGCCCCGCAGGCGAAAGTCCGCCGCGGTGGCCAAGTGGTGGTGATCCCGGCCGCGGGCATTGTCGGCGGCGATATCCTCGTGCTGGAGGCGGGCGATCTGGTCGCCGCCGACGGGCGCCTGCTGCAGGCCGCCTCCCTGTCGTGCATCGAGGCGGCGCTCACCGGGGAAT
>JAHFTC010000091.1 GCA_023269585.1 Opitutaceae bacterium | reverse complement strand
GCGGCATCGCGCGCACGCTCGAGCGCGCGGCGGAGGCCGACCTTTTTCTCGTCGTGCTCGACGCCACCCAGCCCTGCCCCACCCTGCCCGCCGCCGTGGCCGACCGGCTCACTGCCGCCAACACGGTGCTGGTGTGGAACAAGGCCGACCTCGCTGCGCCGGGCGCGCTGCCGGCCGCTTGGACTGGATTCGCGACCGTGGCGGTGTCGGCACTCACGGGCGACGGCATCGAGGCGTTGGAGCAAGAAGTTTCGAAACTCATAGATAGAGAACGAGTTACGTTCGACGGCGATGTGATTGCCGTGAATGTGCGCCATGCCGGCGACCTTGCGGAAGCCACGCAATGCCTCGGCGAAGCGGAGGTGAAATTGGACGAGGCGGCGGCGAAGGCGGACGAATTGATGGCGTCGGATCTGCGGGGGGCGTTGGACGCGCTGGGGCGGATCGGCGGACGCGTGGACCACGAGCGCATCTTGGACAAACTTTTCGCCAGCTTCTGCATCGGCAAATAGCGGGGCCCTCCCCTACTCTGCTGCGGTTATGGATGGGTTCGGAGGGTTCACCGCAAAGGTGGCGCGGCCGTGCCGCAATCAAAGAAGTATGGAAGGCGGACGGCCGAACACGGAGAAGCTGGAACTCCAAGAATCAGGAAAGGAAGGACTGCGGAGGGCCCTGCGTGCTTCAGCCGGTACCCGCGTCCCAGTCCGTCCGTTGCGGCGCTGCCGCGCCGAGTTCTTCGCGGTTCAACCTCGGCGAGGCTTTCCTTCGTTGCCTTCTACCGGCTGCGGGGTTTCGGCTGGGGGCCCACCATGGCGTACGTTTTCCAGGGCAAGGTTTTCGATGTGATCGTGTGCGGCGCCGGCCATGCCGGTTGCGAGGCCGCGTTGGCCGCGGCGCGCCTCGGGGCCGACACCCTGCTGCTCACCGGCAATCTCGACACCATCGCCCAAATGAGCTGCAACCCGGCGATCGGCGGCCAAGCCAAGGGCCACATTGTGCGCGAGATCGACGCCCTCGGCGGTGAGATGGCGATGAACACCGATGCCACGGGCATCCAGTTCCGCCTGCTCAACGAGTCCAAGGGCCCGGCGGTGCAGTCGCCCCGCGCGCAATGCGACAAGAAGGCCTACCAATTCCGGATGAAGCAGACGCTGGAGCTGCAACCCAATCTGCTCGTGTTCCAAGCCACGGTCACGGGCCTGATCTACGAGGGTGGCCGCGTGACCGGCTGCCGAACGAACCTCGATATCGATTTCTGCGGGCGCACGGTGGTTGTGACCACCGGAACGTTTCTGCGCGGGCTGCTGCACATCGGGCAGAACAAGAATGAGGGCGGCCGGCTCGGTGACTTCAGCGCCCGAACGCTCTCGGCGAGCCTGCAGGAGGCCGGCATCGAGTTGCGCCGCCTCAAGACCGGCACGCCGCCCCGCGTGCTGGGCCGGAGTCTCGATTTTGGCCGGATGGAGGAACAGAAGGGTGATGAGCGGCCCACGTTTTTCGCGTTCCACGATACCCGGGAGCCGGGCGAATTGTTCCACGTGGAACAATCGCGGGGGCACCAGCGACTGGGCTGGGTGCCGGGTACAGACCAGCTTTCGTGTTGGATGACCTACACGACCGAGCGCTCGGCCGAGATCGTGCGGCGCAACCTCCACACTTCGGCGATGTACTCCGGGCAGATCGAGGGGGTAGGGCCGCGCTATTGCCCGAGCATCGAGGACAAGTTCGTGCGTTTTGCCGACAAGCCGCGGCATCTGCTCTTCCTTGAGCCGGAGGGGCGCCACACCGACGAATTCTACATCAACGGGCTCTCCACGAGCATGCCGCTGGAGGTTCAGCTGGAGTTGGTGCGAAGCGTACCGGGCCTGGAGCGGGCGGAGCTCGTCCGGCCGGCCTATGCGGTGGAATACGATTTCGCGCCGCCCACCCAGCTCTGGCCGAGCCTGGAGTCGCGGAAGGTCGAGGGGTTGTTCTTCGCCGGACAGATCAACGGCACCTCGGGCTATGAGGAGGCGGCGGGGCAGGGGGCCGTGGCGGGCCTCAACGCCGCTCTGAAGGTTCGCGGGGGCGAGGCGCTCGTGCTCGGCCGCCACGAGGCCTACCTCGGGGTGTTGATCGACGACTTGGTCACCAAGGGCACGGATGAGCCCTACCGGATGTTCACCAGTCGCGCCGAGTACCGGCTGCTGCTCAACCACAGTTCGGCTGAGCTCCGGCTGTTGCCGCACCTGCGACGGCTGGGTGCGGTTCCGCCCGGGCGGTTGGCGCGGATCGAGCGCAAGGCCGAGCGGGTGGGGCACTGGCAGAATGTTTTGGAAGCTGAACGCTTCCAAGGACTTACCTGGGGTGACCGCATGCGCCGCGACGAGCCGGCGACGGCGCTGCCGGGAGAGTTCCAAGCCGAGGCCGGACCAGTTCGCGACGAGGTGCTTTATCGGATTCGCTACCGCGGCTATCTGGACCGCGAGCGGCGCACCATCGACCGGCTGTCAGGTTTGGAGCGAGTGAGGATCCCCGCCGGGCTCGATTTCAAAGCGGTGCGCGGCTTGCGGAAGGAATGCGCCTTGAAGCTGGCCGAGCTGCGACCGGCGACCTTGGGCCAGGCCAGCCGCATCAGCGGTGTGAGCCCGGCGGATCTGAGTGTGTTGTTGGTGCTGATCGAGGCGGGCAGGGCAGGGGAGCGCGCGGGCGAGGTGCCACCACCGGCCGCCTGAGCGAACGGCGTCGTCGCCGCTATTCGATGACGTCGCTGGTGTCGTTCCGAAGCGGAGGAACAGGCTCCCGCCCCGAAGGCGCGTGAGTCTGCTCGCCGCTTCTCCCGCTGTCTCGGCGCGGCGCCGGGTCGGTGACATTCCCGTGACGCCCGGCTTTGCACTGGAAAGCCCTAGGGGCGGCACTAGCCTGCGTCACATGGCCGACACACGGTCGAAACGCATCATCATTGTCGACGACGAGCCCGACGTCACCGAGCTCGTCAGCTACCAGCTGCGGGCCAAGGGCTATGCCGTTGAGGTTCTCAACAACCCCACGCAGAGCATCGCCCGGATTCGGTCGTTCCAGCCCGATCTCGTCATCCTCGATGTGATGATGCCCGAGATCACTGGCATCCAGATTTGCCGCATGCTGCGGGCGGATCCGAAGACCAAGACCTTGCCGGTGGTGTTTCTCACCGCGCGCGCCGAGGAGGCGGATCGGGTGCTCGGGCTCGAGGTCGGCGGCGATGACTATATCTGCAAACCATTCAGCGTCAAAGAGTTAGCGCTTCGCGTGCAAGGGCTGCTCCGGCGTTTGTCTCCGGCGGACGAAGGCCAGCCCAGGCGCTTGGAGATCGGCACGATTGTCCTCGATAGCGAGCGCCACGAGGTGACGATCAAGGGCCTCCCGATCGAGCTGACTGCCACCGAATTTCGCCTCCTGCGTCTGCTCATGGAACGCAAGGGCAGGGTGCAGACGCGTGAACACCTCCTGTTGAATGTCTGGAACTACGAAACCGAGATCGAGACGCGCACGGTCGACACCCACATTCGACGGCTGCGCGAAAAACTCGGAGACCAGGCCGACCTGATTGAGACGCTTCGGGGTGTCGGCTATCGTATGATCGACCCACAGAATCCCGCATGATGGTTTTCCTCCTCATCCTGGAGTCGCTGGCGATCGTGCTGCTTCTCAGTGTGGTGCGCGTGATGCGGCGGCGGCAGCGCGATCTGGCCGCGGCGTTGCGCAACCGTACGCCCTACTTGGTGGATGAGGGTGGCGGGAGCGACACCGATGAGTGGCGACGGACGGTTGCCGTGGCCAACGAGTTGGTCACCGCTTTGCGCACGGCTGAGACGGCCCGCTCGGGCCAGCTCAGCCAGCTGGAAACGACTTTGGGCAGCCTGCGGGAGGGAGTGCTGGCGGTGGATGAGAAGAACGGCATCCTCTTGGCCAACAAAGCCTTGGCGGAGATATTCCCCAAGACGACATTGGTGCTGGGGCAGCGGGTCGAGACGGTGATCCAAAGCAGCGCTTTTTCCGCCTTTCTCGACGACTTGAGACGCGGGACCGCCGCCAATCGGGTCGAGCTCGAGTTCGCCACCGACAACGGTTCGACCTGGGTCGAAGCAACTGGAGCGGTCATCCCGGCTTGGGATGGCAGTCGCGCCCGTTGGGTGCTTTGCGTCCTGCATGAGGTCACGCGGCAGAAGCGCTTGGAGTCGATGCGCAAGGAATTCGTGGCCAACGTCTCCCACGAGCTGCGCACACCGCTGAGTGTCATCAAGGGTTTCGTCGAGACTCTGGTCGACGGTCACCGCGAGATCCCCGAGGGAGATCGGGATCGTTTCCTACGCACGATCCAGCGCCACACCGACCGGCTGCACCTGATTCTCGAGGATCTGCTCACCTTGTCGCGGCTTGAATCGCGCAACCCCGGGCTGCGCCTTGAGGCGACCGACCTCACGCGATTACTGCGCGAATTGGCCGACGACTACCGGCAGCGCTCAGCCAAATCCGGCCATCGAATCGACCTGCATCTCGCCGCCGAGGTGCCGCCGATGGCCGCCGATGGTGTTCGGTTGCGTCAGGTTTTCGACAACCTCCTCGACAACGCCCTCAAGTACACGCCGTCTCAGTCGTTCATCGCGATCCGCACGGCGCTCGTCGGTGGTGAGTTTGAGATCCGCATCGCCGACAACGGCCCCGGTATTCCCGCCAAGGATCTGCCGCACATTTTCGAGCGTTTCTATCGCGTGGACAAAGGTCGCTCACGCGAGACGGGCGGAACCGGTCTCGGCCTGAGCATCGTCAAACACATCGTGCAGCTTCACGGCGGCCGCGTCTGGGCCGAGAGCACGCCGGGGCAGGGGACGACCATCGTGTTGAGCTTGCCGGTGCAAACACCCGCTTCGCCCGAAAAGCCGGTCACCGGTGCCATGCTTTCGCCTACGGGCAAGTGAGTGGCGCCCGGCACTTTTCGGTTGTCAGCCTGCCCGCGTCGCCGGTGCATGGAGGCGCCATGCAATTCCACCCCGGCGCCAAGCCTGAGTTCGTCCGCCACGTCGAGGCACGCCTGTCGCGGCTGCGGGAGGAGCTGCCGGCTGTGCTGCCGTCGTCGCCGGCCGCGATCACGCTCGAGATCGGCTGCGGCCATGGACATTTCCTGGCGCGTTACGCGGAGGCGCACCCCGAGCGTTTCTGTCTGGGCATCGATATCCTCAACGATCGTCTGGAGCGGGCGACGAAGAAGCGCGACCGCGCCGGGCTCAAGAACCTGCATTTCCACAAAGCCGAAGCCGTCGAGTTGCTCGAGTGCCTGCCCGCCGGCCTCACACTCACGGAAGTGTTTTTGCTCTTCCCGGATCCGTGGCCGAAAAAACGGCACCATAAGAACCGTCTGGTGCGGCCGGATTTCCTGGCCGCGCTCGCCGCACGCATGGTCCCGGGCGGGTGTTTCTATTTCCGCACCGATCATGCGGAGTATTTCGCGGCCGGCCGGGAGGTTCTGGCCGGGCATCCGGATTGGCGGATCGAGCCTGCGGCGCCGTGGCCTTTCGAGGAGGCGACCGTCTTTCAGCTCAAGGCTCCCGCGTATCACTCGCTGGTGGCCGGCCGAAGTTTGGCCTGAATCCCGCCGCCGGTGTTGGCTCTCGTTCTCCTCCGGCGAGTCGATCCGGCGTCGCCAACCTTGGCTGACAATCTGGCGGTGGCGTTTGCAGCAGTTGAAATCCCGCTAATCTTCCCGCGCTTCCCGATGAGCGATCGTTGTAGCCGGCGCGTATTAGTGTTTAGGGTTTGCGACGACGCGCCGACTAATAGTTCTCATGGTCCCTCGTTTTGGTTCAGCAACTTCGACATTTGACCCGATTAGTCACATTCCCTTTTTCTCCCTTGCTCGCGCTTACCCACTCATGACCGGTCGAGTCATCTCCTGCGCCTTTCTTGCCCTTTCCGCCACCGGAGCAGCCTTCGCCTCGGGCGGAGTCGAGCCCGCCGCCACGAAACTTTTCGAGATCCCGGGGCTCCATCTGCCCGTTTCGAACAGCTTGGTCACGGGCTGGGTGGTGTCGCTTCTGTTGCTGGTCGGTCTGCGCCTGATGGTGAAGAAGCCGCAGCTGATTCCTTCGCGTGGCCAGGCGATCGTCGAGAGCGCGCTCGAAGCCCTGCGTGGTCTTTACCAGCCCATCGTCGGCAAGAAGGCCTTCCCGGCGGCATTTCCGGTCCTGATCTGCCTTTTCCTCTATATCCTCTTCCAGAATTGGAGCGGCTTGATTCCCGGAGTTGGCAGCGTCGGGCTCGGCCATGAGGTCAACGGCAAGTTTCTCGTTACCGAAGCCTTTATTCGCCCCGCCAATGCCGACTGGAACGGCACGATCGCTCTCGCCATCGTGGCGATGGTGGCCTGGGCCTACATCATTCTTCGCTATGCCGGCCCGAAACTGATCATCCATGACCTTTTCGGCAACAAGGCGGACAAGAACGAACTCGCTGCCTACATCTATTATCCGCTTTCGCTGATCTTCCTGATCGTTGGCTTCATCGAGGTGGTATCGATCTGCATTCGGCCGTTTACGCTCTCGGTCCGTCTCTTCGGCAACGTCTTTGGCGGCGAGAACCTCCTGCATTCCACCGGCTTTATCTTCCCCTTCTATTTCTTGGAAACCCTCGTCGGCTTCGTGCAGGCACTCGTTTTCACGCTTCTGCTGAGCGTGTACATCGGGCTCATCTGCAACCATGGCGATGAGGAGCACGGCCACGCCGAAGCCCACCACTGATCCCTTTTCCGACCGGGACCGTGCCAATAAAGATGCGCGGACGGTTCGGATGAAACAAACCACGAAGGAAACCGCATCCATGACCACCATCATCGCAGAAATCACAGGTAATATCGCCAGCGCTGCCGGCGTGTTCGCCGCCGCCATCGGCGTCGGCCTCATCGGCGTCAAAGCCTGCGAATCCGTCGGCCGTAATCCCGGCGCCTCGGGCAAGATTCTCGTCCAGTCGATTCTGGGCATGGCGCTCGCCGAAGGTCTCGGTCTGCTCGCGCTGTTCCTCGCCAAATAACCCTCTCTTCCGGGAGCACCGCCCCGCGCGATGCTCCCGGCCCTTTTCTGTTATGCTCGCCATGCTTCCCTCTCTCCTCGCCGCGGCCGAAACCCAGGCGGTCGAGCACGCCGCCTCCGTCGGGCTGGCCGAGCAGTTCGGCCTCTCGGTCAACTACGTCGCGATGCAGGTCGTCAGCTTCGCGATCTTGGCCTTCGTGCTTTATCGCTGGGGCATCCGGCCCGTCCTCGCCACGATGGACGAGCGCCAGCACAAGATCGAATCCGGCTTGAAGTACGCCGAGGAGATGAAGGCGAAGCTCGAGCAGGCCAACCAGCACAGCGAGGAGATCCTCCGCAAGGCCTCCACGGAGGCCCAGAGCATCGTCACCGACGCGCGCAAGACCGCCAAGGAGCTCGCTGATCGCCAAACTCAGGATACGGCCGCCCAGACCGCCGCCATGCTCGCGAAAGCGCAGCAGGCCATCGAACTTGAGCACGCCAAGATGGTGGCCGAGGTCCGCAGCGAGATCGCCCGCCTCGTCACCCTCACCGCCGGCAAGGTTCTCACCAAGGAGCTTACGGCCGACGAAAAATCCCGCTACACGCAGGCCGCCACCCGCGAGCTCACGGGCGTCTGACCACCGCAGATCGCAGAACTGACCAAGTCTCGGCCCAACGACCGCTTCACTTCCTTCAGCGCTCTGCTTTCCCCCTTCCGTTTCCTCTCCGCGCCACATGTCCGCTCCCAAGAAAGTCCGCGCCACCGCCAAGCTGCTCGTCGCGCTGAGCCTCGAGAACGGCCAGCTCTCCGAAGCCCGCGTGCGCGACGTGCTGGTCTGGTTCGACCAGAAGCCGCCGACCCATGCCGCGGCGGTGTTGCGTGAATACCATCGCCTCGTCTCGCGCGAGATCGCCCGCAGCCGCGCGCGCATCGAGTACTCCGGCGCCCTCGCGGGCGGCGCGGTGCCGTCGATCGTCGCCGAGCTCTCCAAGCTCTACGGACGCCCGATCTCCGCGCTTTCCGTCGAGAATCCGGCCCTCGTCGCCGGCGTGCGCGTGAGCATCGGGGACGATGTCTTCGAGCGCTCCATCGCCGCGCAGCTCGAGTCCCTTGCCGGCGCCACCGCCTGACCCTCCGCCGCTCCACCTTTTCCGCCCCGACGTAACCCGTATCTCCCTTCCTGATGAGCTCCGTTATCGAACAGATCGAGCAACAGATCGCCAAACTCCAGACCAAGACGGTCAAAAAGAACGTCGGCCACATCCGCACCCTCGCCGATGGCGTCGCGAAGGTCGATGGCCTCTCGGACGTGATGTACAACGAGATGGTCCAGTTCCCCGGCGATGTCATCGGCATCGCCCTCAACCTTGAGGAGGATGAGGTCGGTTGCGTGCTCCTCGGCGACGTCGCTCAGCTCAAGGAAGGCGACGAATGCCGCACCACCGGCCGCCTCCTTTCCGTCCCGGCAGGCAAGGCCCTCCTCGGCCGCGTGGTCGACGCCCTTGGCCGCCCGATCGACGGCAAGGGTCCGATCGACGCCAAGGAATTCAACCCGGTCGAGAAGATCGCCCCCGGCATTATCGCCCGCAAATCCGTGAGCCAACCGCTGCTTACCGGCATCATGTCGATCGACTCCATGATTCCGATCGGCCGCGGCCAGCGTGAGCTCATCATCGGCGACCGTGGCACCGGCAAGACCGCGATCGCGATCGACACGATCATCAACCAGGCGCGCATCAACAAGGCCGGCCTCGCCTCGGGCGACCCGGCGTTCCGCCCGGTCTATTCCATCTACGTGGCCGTTGGTCAGAAGAACTCGAACGTCGCCCGCACCATCGGCGTCCTCGAGGAGGCCGGCGCGATGGACTACACCATCATCGTCTCGGCTCCCGCCTCCGACAACGCCGCCAACCAGTACATCGCCCCGTACTCCGGCGCCGCGATGGGTGAGTGGCTCATGGCGAACAACCAGGACGCGCTCATCCTCTACGACGACCTCTCGAAGCACGCCGTCGCCTACCGCCAGATTTCACTCGTGCTCAAGCGCCCCTCCGGCCGCGAGGCGTACCCGGGCGACGTGTTCTACCTGCACTCCCGCCTCCTTGAGCGCTCCGCCCGCGTGAACGAGAAGAACGGCGGCGGCTCGCTCACCGCGCTGCCCATCATCGAGACCCAGGCTGGCGATGTTTCCGCCTACATCCCGACCAACGTCATCTCGATCACCGATGGTCAGATCTATCTGGAGACAGACCTCTTCAACCAAGGACAGCGTCCCGCGGTGTCGGTCGGTCTTTCCGTCTCGCGTGTCGGTTCCGCCGCGCAGTTGAAGATGACCAAGCAGGTCGCCGGCAAGATCAAGGGCGAGCTCGCCCAGTTCCGCGAACTCGCCGCCTTCGCGCAGTTCGGCTCCGATCTCGACGCCCGCACCAAGGCCCAGCTCGACCGCGGCTCCCGCATCACCGAGCTTTTCAAGCAGCCCCAGTTTGACCCGCTGCCCATCGAGCTCCAGGCCGCCGTGCTCTGGGCGATGCAGAACAACGCCTTCGACGCCGTGCCCGTCGCCAAGATCGTCGAAGCCTCGGCGAGCCTCCGCGACTTCCTCGCCGTTCGCCGGAGCGACACCCTCGCCAAGCTCGCGAAGGAACGCGCCTTCAACGACGCCATCGCCGCCGAGCTCAAGCCGGCCGTCGAGGAATGGAAGAAGACCTTCACGGCGGCCTAACGCGGTGACTGATTCCTTCTGCACTCTGCATTCTCCCTTCTCCGTCAGGACTTAACCTCCCATGCCCTCGACCAGAGACATCAGACGTCGGATTAAGTCCGTAAAGAACACCCGCCAGATCACCAAGGCGATGGAGCTCGTGGCGGCGTCGAAGATGAAGAAGGCGCAGCAGGCGGCGCTCGCCGGCCGGCCCTACGCGCAGCTGCTGGCCGACATGCTCGCCGTCGTCGCTGCCCGGGTCGACGAGTCGGTGCATCCTTTCCTCGCCGCGCGCGAGGTGAAGACCCGTGGCATCCTGTTGATCACGACGGACAAGGGCCTCTGCGGCCCGCTCAACAGCAACCTCTTCCGCCTCGTTTCCGAGATCAGGACCCCGGCGAAGTTCGTCGCCGTCGGCCGCAAGGGCACGCAGTTCCTCGCCCGCGCCAAGCGCGATCTCCTCGCCGATTTTTCCGTCAGCGACCGCACGCCGTTCGCCGAGGTCCGGCCGGTCGTCGAGTTCATGGTCAAGCAGTTCCTCGCGGGCGAGATCGACACGATCGAGGTCATCTATCCCCGGTTCAAGAATACGCTGGTGCAGGAGTCGCTCGTCCGGCCGGTGCTGCCGCTCGCCAACGTGAAGGATTTTCTCGGGCACCTTCATGCCGAGACCGGCATCACCGCGCGCACCGACGACCGCGAGATGCTCTTCGAGCCCGGTGCGCAACAGGTGCTCGACGCGCTGCTGCCGTTCTACGTGAACCGTCTCATGTACCAGTTCGTCCTCTCGGCCCGCGCGTCCGAGCACAGCGCCCGCATGGTCGCGATGAAGACCGCCAAGGACAACGCCTCCAAGCTGCTCGACGACCTCACCCTCGAGTACAACAAGGCCCGCCAGGCCGGCATCACCGCCGAGATCCTCGAGATCTCCGCCTCGCAGATGGCGCAGTCCGCCTGAAGCCAATGCAGAAACGAGAAAGCAGAATGATGAAGTATCCAGACTTCCGCTCCCTGAATCTCTGAGTTCTGCACTCTGCCTTCTTCCTTCTCCCTTTCCACCACCGCCACCCGTTTCCCGCTCATGAACAAAGGCAAGATCACCCAGGTCATCGGCGCCGTCGTCGACGTGCAGTTCCCCGCCGGCAGCGTCCCGCCGATTCTCCAAGCCCTCGAGATCAACTACCAGCTTCAGGGCAAGCCCACGAAGCTCGTGCTCGAGGTGCAGCAGCACCTGGGCGAGGGTCTCGTGCGTGCCGTGGCGATGACCACCACCGAGGGTCTCGTGCGCGGCACCGCGGTGCTCGACACCGGTTCCGCCATCTCCGTGCCCGTCGGCGAGGGCGTGCTCGGCCGCATCTTCAACGTCACCGGCGACCCGGTCGACGAGCGGGGCCCGGTGAAGTACGACAAGCTTTCCCCCATCCATCGCGCCGCCCCGCCGCTCGTGGACCAGGAGACGAAGCCCAAGATTCTGGAGACGGGCATCAAGGTCATCGACCTCATCTGCCCCTTCATCAAGGGCGGCAAGGTCGGCGCCTTCGGCGGTGCCGGCGTCGGCAAGACCGTCGTCATCATGGAGCTCATCAACAACATCGCGAAGACGCACGGCGGCTACTCCGTCTTCGCGGGCGTCGGCGAGCGCTCCCGTGAGGGCAACGATCTTTACCACGAGATGAGCGAATCCGGCGTCATCGACCAGAAGGACCTCTCCAAGTCGAAGGTCGCCCTCGTCTACGGCCAGATGAACGAGCCGCCGGGCGCCCGCATGCGCGTCGGTCTCTCCGCCCTCACGATGACCGAGTACTTCCGCGACGAGAAGAACCAGGACGTGCTCCTCTTCATCGACAACATCTTCCGCTTCTCCCAAGCCGGTTCCGAGGTCTCCGCTTTGTTGGGACGCTCGCCCTCCGCCGTCGGTTACCAGCCCACGCTGGCCAGTGAAATGGGCATTCTCCAGGAGCGCATCACCTCGACCAAGAAGGGTTCCATCACCTCCTTCCAGGCCGTCTACGTTCCTGCCGACGATCTCACCGATCCCGCGCCGGCCAACACCTTCGCGCACCTCGACTCGACCATCGTGCTTGAGCGCTCGATCGCCGAGCTCGGCATCTATCCCGCCGTCGATCCGCTCGCCTCGGGCTCCAAGGCGCTCGATCCGGCCATCGTCGGCCAGGAGCACTACGCCGTCGCCCGCGGCGTGCAGCGCGTGCTCCAGCGGTACAAGGATCTCCAGGACATCATCGCCATTCTCGGTCTCGACGAGCTCTCGCCCGAGGACAAGCAGGCCGTCTACCGCGCCCGCAAGATCCAGAAGTTCCTCTCGCAGCCCTTCAACGTCGCCGAGGTCTTCACCGGCACGCCGGGCAAGATCGTGAACGTTCGCGACACCATCCGCGGGTTCAAGATGATCCTCGACGGCGAACTCGACAGCGTGCCCGAGGGCGATTTCTACATGAAGGGCGGCATCGACGAAGTCATTGGCGCCACCGAAAAGAAGTAACAAGTATCAAGTGACCAAGTGCCAAGTACTCTGCGTGCGACGCGTCTTCCTTGATCCTTGTCCCGTGTAACTTGTCCCTTCGCTTTCCGCCCATGCCTCTCACCCTCGAAATCGTCACCCCCGAAGGCTGCGTCTATTCCGACACGGTCGACACCGTCGTGCTCCCCACGGTGCAGGGCGAGATCGGCATCCTGCCCGGCCACCTTCCGTTGCTCACCCAGCTCGAGGACGGCGAACTCCGTGTCCAGAAAGGCGGTTCCATGGAGTCGCTCGCCTGCGGCCGTGGGTTTGCCGAGATCGCGGGAGACAAGATCAGTGTTCTCGCCGAACAGGCGATCAACGTCGCCGCGATCGACGAGGCCGCCGTCGAGAAGGCCTGCCGCCGCGCCGAGGAAGCCTTGGCGCAGAAGCAGAGCCTCAGCGCTGAAGAGGCCGAACGCCTTGAAGGCGTGATGCGTTTCGCCTACGCCCAGCTCGACCTCAAGCGCCGCCGCCGCGGCTGAGTTGCGCCTTTTCGCGGTTCGCCCGCTCCGCTGTGGCCGGCCGCCGTGAGGCCGGTTCTGCTGAGCCAATACGTTCTGTTGTAGCCGGCCGCGGTGAGGCCGATTCTGCGTTGGCAGCATGCTTTCCGTCTGGTGTGCTCCAATACGCTTGCGGGCCCACGCTACGCCCCGGCGCGTGGTGGCGGCGGCCAGACCTCGAACGGCTGCCGCGCCGGCACGTAGAGCGGATGGCGCGGATGGCCGTCCTGCGTGGTGCCGAGGCAGCTCAACTCGCGCCCGCCGAGCAGGCGCACGACGGCATCGGCCCGCGCCTGATAGGTGCCCGTCACGCCCCAGGCGGCGACGATGCGCTCGCAACGCTCGGCGGCGCGCAGCAGCCAGGCGTCGTTCTCCGGGCCCACCGGGTCGTCGGCCTTCATCATCTCCTCGGGGTAGGGCGTGCGCAGCGCGAAGAGGTTGGCCATCCAGAAGCCGTCGAAGCCGGCGCGCTTGGAGAAAGCGGCGATGCGCGTGAGGGTGGGGTCGAGCCTCGCCTCGTCGGCCGTGCTCGGGTTGAGCCCGATCCAGAGGATGAGCCTGTCGCCAAACAGCGGATTCCAGCGATGGACCAGGCTGTAGCGATGGCGGCGGTCGGGGGAGAACAGGCACTCGTTGTCCACCGCGCGAGTGAGGGCCAGGACGCCGCGGAAGGAAATCGCGGAATGCAAACTACGGACCGGGAACCTACGGGGCTCTTGTCGCCAACTCCCGTCGCCGAGCCTCGAGCATGTCCTTCAAATCGGCCTGATCGGAGGGGGCTGCCATCCTGATCAGCGGCAAAGCCTCTTCAAAATGTCCGGCGCGGATGGCCCCGCTGGCGGAGGATCGCGCCAACGATTCCCTCACTTGCGGATCGGAAACGCCCTGAACAAACAGCTTCACCTCGGACGGTTCCGCCTGCGCGAGACCATACAACAGGCGGCTGTACGCTTTGCTCCACTTGGGGTTCGCCGGATCTTGCTTCAGGAGCCAACGGGATTGGATCTCGGTTGCGGCGCGGGCCGGAAGGTCTCCGAATACGAAGGCGTACTCAACGGCAACGGCCGCGGATGTGGCAGAAGCGGGTGGCGGCTCGTTCTCCTTTAGGATCTGGAGGGCTTGCTCGGGATCCGTACCCGCCTGAGAAGCCGCCAACCCGATCACAGCGCGGCGTTTGAACTCCCCCTCTCCAAACGCTTTCAGGTCGAACGACCACGGGTGACGGAGGTGCCACTCGGCCGCGAACATCATGCCCGGAGCAGGATCGTTGTTGCGGTGCATCGCGTCGATAAACTCGGTCTGGAGCCCGTGCAAAACCACCAACTCGATCAGCTTCGGTTCGCGCAGCTGGAACATGTCGGCGCTCCTCAAAAATTGCCCCAGTTCGGTCTTTCGGGATTCGAGAATTCCACCGATATCAGTGACCAGATCTTTGACTTCTTGCTTCCTTATAGCGGCCTTCCCCTCAACAGGAGCGGCAGGAGCCGATTCCAAGGGGCGAAGGTCCACTCCAGCGCGTTTCTCTGGAGAGGTACCCATCAGCAGCGGCCGACCGACGAGCAGTATTCCCGATATGAGTCCAGCCACGACTCCGAGGCAGAAGAACATAAACTTGGTGCTCATATCCTGATCGAATGGATTGGCTTCTCTTTTGGGAAACTGGCTTTGGGATGATGCCAGCTTCCCGTTATCCGAAATGATTACCGCGTCTCGTCAGGTGGTGCTGGCTTCTTGGGACGGAATGGATCGGTCCAAGGAGAGCCGCTTTCTCCTGTTTCCGACTCGATATAGTCCTTCGCCTCCCCCTCAGTCAGTCCTTTCCGGCTCCCTCGCGGCCCATTTTTGTGTGCTGTCAGCGGTCACTCAAAACCAGCCAGCAAAGGTCGAATCAAAACCAGCCACTTTGAGCGGTAGCCACGTCCTCGGTGCGCAGGCACCGAAGAGGCGTGAACGCCCTCAAAGTGAACCAACAACAAGCAATTCTGGCGCTGGGCGCCCGCGGCTGGTCGCGGCGGCGCATCGGCCGTGAACTGGGCGTCGACCGCGAGACGGTCGGCAAGTACCTGGACGCGGCAAAACCGGCCATTTCGACCGCCGGCTCGCCGGCGGGGCGGCGCAGTCTGTGCGAGCCGTTGCGCGGCGTCATCGAGACCGGGCTGCAAGCGGGGCTGTCGGCCCAGCGCCTCTTCCAGGATCTGACCGCCGAGCACGGGTTCACCGGCAGCTACCAGTCGGTCAAACGCTTCGCCCGGCAGCTCGGGGCCACCGCCGAACTGCCCTTCCGCCGCATGGAGTGCGCGCCGGGCGAGCAACTTCAGATCGACTTCGGCCAAGGCGCGTGGATCGAGACCGACGGCAAACGCCGTCGGCCCCATCTCTTTCGCGCGGTGCTCAGCCACTCGCGCAAGGGCTACAGCGAGGCCGTCTGGCACCAGGATACGGAGACGTTCCTGCGCTGTGTGGAGAACGCGTTGCGGCACTTCGGCGGGGTCACGCAGACGGTGGTCATCGACAACCTCAAGGCCGGTGTGCTTGCCGCCGACTGGTACGACCCCGAGCTCAACCCGAAGCTGCGCGAGTTCGCCCTGCACTACGGCACGACGATCCTGCCCACCAAACCGGCCATGCCCCGCCACAAGGGCAAGATCGAGGCCGGCGTGAAGTTCGCCCAGGAAAACGCCCTCAAGGGCCGGCGCTTCGGCAGTCTGGCCGAACAGAACCACTTCCTCTCCGACTGGGAGCGCACCGTGGCCGACACCCGCATCCACGGCACCGTGCGCCAACAGGTCGACAAGCTCTTCACCACCGTCGAACGGCCCGCGCTGCTGGCGTTGCCCGCCTCGGTCTTCCCCAGCTTCGTCGAGGTGCGCCGCACCGTCCACCGCGACGGCCACACCGAGTACCAGAAGGCTTACTACTCCGCGCCGCCCGAGTACGTCGGCCGCCAGATCTGGCTGCGCGCCGACGCCCGGCTGGTGCGCCTGTTCAACCACCGCATGGAGCCGATCGGCACCCACGTGCGCGTCGAGCCCGGCCGCTTCGCCACCGCCGACGAGCACCTCCACGCCCACAAACGCCATCCGGTCGAACGCGGTGCCGACTACCTGCTGCAACGTTGCCAGTTGTTGGGCACCAACTGCGGCGCCTGGGCCGAGGCGATGCTCAAGAACCGAGGACAGCATCACCTGCGCGTCCTCCAAGGCCTCCTGCAACTCCCCCGCACCGTCCCCGTCGCCGACCTTGAGCGCGCCGCCGGCACCGCGCTGCACCGCGGCGCCTTCGAGCTGCGCACCCTGCGCCGCCTCGCCGCAGAGGGCGAGCGCGTCGTGCAGGTCGACTTCCTCCAAACCCACCCGCTCATCCGCGACCTCGCCGCCTACCGCGTCGACGCCTTTTCCTCCTCATGAACCAGAACCTGCATACCACCCTGCGTCAGCTCCGGCTCTCCGGCCTGGGCCACAGCCTCGAGGTCCGCCTCCAGGAGGCCGCCGCCAACCGGCTCACCCACCTCGAGTTCCTCGAACTCATCCTCGAGGACGAGCTCTCCACCCGCCGCCAACGCAAACTCGACAGCCGTATCCGCACCGCCGAGTTCCGCGCCCTCAAGCCGCTCGACGACTTCGATTGGCGCTTCAACCCTTCCATCCCCCGCAAGGACCTCTACGACCTGGCCGCCGGCCACTTCATCGCCCGCCACGAGGACGTGCTCTTCGTCGGCCCGCCCGGCGTCGGCAAGACCATGCTCGCCCAAGCCCTCGGCTATGAGGCGATCAAGCAGGGCCACCACGTGCGCTACCGCTCCATCTTCGACCTCGTGCGCGACTTCCTCGAAGAGGAGGCCACCAGCCAACGCGACCGCGTCCTGCGCCAGTACTTGAAGCCTGACCTGCTCATCATCGACGACATGGGCTTGAAGGCCCTCCCCAAGCACTCCGGCGAGTACCTGATGGAGATCATCGTCCGCCGCCACGAAACCCGCTCCACCATCATGACCAGCAACCGCCCCCTCGAAGACTGGGGCAAGCTCCTCCAGGACGTCCCCACCGCCAGCGCCATCCTCGACCGCTTCCTCCACCACGCCCACCTGATCACCATCACCGGCAAGAGCTACCGCCTCAAGGACTCCGCCCTCACCAAAGGCAAAACCGTCGACGCCAAGCCCTCCTCATGACCCGCGCTGCGCGGCACCCACGTCCGGCCGGCCCGCTCTCCCGCCGTGACGGCGCGCCCCCAATCCCCTGCGGGGGGGCGCGTCCGCCTCGCTCCGCTCGGACTCTCACGCCGGGCAAGATCCTGCCGCGCTCCGCTCGAAGCTTGTCCTCCAACCCTCAACTCCTATCAAAAACACGCCGCCCAAAGTGGCTGGTTTTGAACCGACCCGAGGTGGCTGGTTTTGAAGTGACCGGTGACAGTGTGCTGGGGTATAGTGCGCGACATCGTAAACTCCAGGCTCTTCCGGTTTCTTAGTGGCTGACCGAGGAGGGTGTGGCAAACGGGGAGATGGACGAAAAACGAACCAGAGGCTCTGCGGAAGAAGAGACGGTGACGGCGCACTACGCGTTGCTGCTGGGAATCAAGGCGCCGTGGCGCGTGCAGTCGGCTCAGCTCGATCTGCTGGCCGGCAAGGTCGAGATCGCGGTGGCGTGGGACGAGACGGCGCCGGTGTGTTGCCCGGAGTGCGGGCAGGAGTGC
>JAHFTC010000090.1 GCA_023269585.1 Opitutaceae bacterium | reverse complement strand
GGTGGCGGACCGAAGTCGACTGGGCGCAGCTGGAGTTGGCGGCGCGGAAGGATTCGGCGGTCGACGGCGCGAGCAAGCTGGGTTTCCGCACCCGCGACGGGGCGCTGATCGAGAGCGTGATGCTGCGGTTCCACACCGGGCGCAGTTCGGTGTGCCTGTCGACCCAGGTCGGGTGCGCGGCGGACTGCACCTTCTGCGCGACGGGCAAACTGGGGCTGAAGCGCAATCTCACGGCGGGGGAGATCATCGACCAGGTGCTGCAGGCGGCGCGGTTGTTCCGGGTCGAGGGGCGGGCTCTCCGCAATCTCGTTTTCATGGGGATGGGCGAGCCGTTGCACAACGAGGCGGCGGTGAGCGAGGCGGTGGCGGCGTTGCGCGATCCGGCGCGTTTCAATTTCACCGAGCGGCACATCGTCGTCTCGACGGTCGGCGTGCCGGCGGCGATGGTGCGTTTTGCGGAGCGGTTTCCCGGCGTGAACCTCGCGCTCAGTCTGCATAGTGCGCGGGAGGCGGTGCGCCACACACTGGTGCCGATCACGCGCCGCCATCCGCTGAGTGAGTTGCGCGCGGCGGCGGTGGCGGTCACGGCCCGGCAGAACGCGCCGCTCATGATCGAATATCTGCTGTTCGACGGGATCACGGACACCACGGCGGACCTTGAGGCGTTGCAGTCGTTCGTCGCCGGGATTCCGGTGCACATCAATTTGATCCCGTTCAACGCGGTCGCCGGCGCGGAAGAACAGGGGTTGCGCGGCACCCCGCAGGCGCGGCGGGAAGCTTTCGGCGCCGCCTTGAAGCGTGCGGGGCTGAAGGTGACGCTCCGCCGCTCGCTCGGGGCGGACATCGACGGGGCCTGCGGGCAGTTGGCGCGTCGCGAAGGCTGAGCCGACTTTTCGGTCGAGGGCTGAGAGGCGAGTGCCGGCGATGCGGGGACGATCGCGGAGACTTCCCGCCGCCCGTCGACTACCGGCAGCTGGACCGCTTCTGCATCCTCTTGGCGCTCTTGCCGCCGGAGGCGGATATTTTCAATTCGCCGCCGCATCGGGCGGGGGTTCGGGCCGTTTGAGGACAAAGGCCCTTGCGCGCACAGGCGGGGATTGCGAAGCGCCGGGCGGGCGTGCTTCGATCGCGCCCCGATGCCGACCGCCGCTTCCGTCCAGCCCGATCTCGCCGCGTTGCGACCGCACTTGGCACGGCTGCGTCGCGGGTTGGAGGGCGAGCTGCTTTGGGATGAGACGACGCGGGTCTGCTACGCGACGGACGCCTCGGTGTACCGCGAGCTGCCGGTGGCGGTGGCGTTGCCGAGAACGGTCGACGATGTGCGGAAGCTGCTGGCGTTTGCGCGGCGGCATGGCGTGCCGCTGATTCCGCGCACCGCGGGCACGTCATTGGCGGGGCAGGTCGTGGGCGCGGGGATCGTGGTCGATCTCGGCCGGCATATGAATCGTATCGTGGAGATCGATGCGGTGAATCGCCGTGTGCGGGTCGAGCCGGGGGTGGTGCGCGACGAGCTCAATCGCGCGCTGCGTCCGCACGGGCTGATGTTCGCGCCGGAGACCTCGACCTCGAATCGCGCGATGATCGGTGGCATGGTCGGCAACAATTCCTGCGGCGCGAACTCGTTGCGCTTCGGCTCGACCCGCGACCACCTGCGGGCGGCGAACGTGCTGCTCGCGGACGGCACCGAGACCATGCTGCGTGCGCTCACGCCGGAGGAGTTTGCCGCGAAGAGTGCGGCGCCCGGGCTGGAGGGGCAGATCCATCGCTGGCTCGGGCGACGTCTCGGAGATCCGGCGACGGCGGCGGAGATCGTGCGCGAGTTTCCGAAACCTTCGATCCGGCGCCGCAACACGGGCTACGCCGTCGACCTGCTGCTGCGCCAGCAGCCTTTCGCGGTCGCGGGCGCGCCGTTCAACCTGTGCACGCTGCTCGCGGGCTCGGAGGGCACGCTGGCGCTGGCGACGGAGTTCACGCTCAACCTTGTGCCGGTGCCGCCGGCCGAGCGGGGCGTGCTCGTGGTGCACCTGCGCTCCGTGCACGAGGCGACCCGCGCCAACCTCCTGGTGCTCGCGCAGGAGCCCGACGCCGTGGAGCTCATCGACCGGATCATCCTCGACTGCGCCTCGCGCAACCGCGAGCAGGCGAGGAACCGCGCCTTCGTCGAGGGCGATCCCGGGGCGCTGCTGGTGATCGAGTGGGCGCGTTCGGCCCGCCCCGAGGTGGAGCGGTGTGCGGCGGCGACCGAGGCGGCGCTGCGGGCGGCGGGCTTCGGGTACGCGTTTCCGCGGCTCTTCGGCGGCGAGGTCGACCGCGTGTGGGCGCTGCGCAAGGCGGGGCTCGGCATCCTCGCCAACCTGCCGGGCGATGCGAAGGCGGTGGCGTGCGTGGAGGATACAGCGGTCGCCGTGGAGGACCAGCCGGCCTACCTCGAGGAGTTCGAGGCGATCATGCGTCGCCACGGAATGGAGTGCGTGTTCTACGCGCATATCGGTGACGGCGAGATCCATACGCGGCCGGTGCTGGACCTGAAGCGCGGACCGGAGCGTGCGAAGTTTCAGGCGCTCACGGAGGAGGTCGCGGCGCTGGTGAAACGGCACGGCGGCTCGCTCAGCGGCGAGCACGGCGACGGGCGGGTGCGCGGGCCGTTCCTGCGGCGGATGGTGGGGGAACGTAACTACGCGCTGCTCTCGGAGCTGAAGATCGTGTTCGACCCGCAGGGCGTGCTCAACCCCGGCAAGATCGTCGCCGCGCGGCCGATGACCGAGGCGTTGCGTTACGAGCCGGACCAGGCGACGCGGGAGTTCGCCACCGCACTGGACTTCGCGCGGTGGGGCGGGGTGCTGCGGCTGGCCGAGCAGTGCAACGGGGCGGCCGACTGCCGGAAGCCCGCGCGGCTCGGCGGCACGATGTGTCCGAGTTTCATGGCGACGGGCGACGAGCGGCACTCCACCCGCGCCCGGGCCAACGTCCTGCGCGAGGCCCTCACGCGCTCGGCCGCGGCCAATCCGTTTGCCGAGCCGGCGGTTGCGGCGGCGATGGACCTGTGCCTCTCGTGCAAGGCGTGCAAGTCGGAGTGCCCGTCGAGCGTGGACGTCGCGCTGCTCAAGGCGGAGTGGCTGAACCAGCGGCGGCGCACGCGGGGCCTGGGGCTGCGCGCGCGGGTGTTTGGCCACTACGCGGCGCTGGCCCACGCGGCGGCGGTCTGGCCGGCGGCGGCGAACTGGCTGGTGCGCAGCCCGCTGACCGCGCCGGCGCTGAAACTCGTGCTCGGCGTGGCGCAGCGGCGGGCATTGCCGCAGTTCGCCCGGGAGACCTTTCGTGCGTGGTTGCGGCGCAACCCCTCGGCCCTCGCGCCGGCGGCCGGGGTTGCGCGGCGCGGCCGGGTGCACCTGTTCGTCGACGAGTTCACCGATCACCAGGAACCGGAGCTGGCCCGGGCGACGGTCGAGCTCTGCACCGCTCTCGGGTACGAGGTGGTGGCGGCAGAGCATGAGGAGAGCGGGCGGTCGCTGATTTCGAAGGGGATGTTGGCGGAGGCGGCACTGGTGGCGCGGCGCAATGTCGAGGCGTTGCAGGGCCGTGTGAGCGCGGCTGAACCGCTGATCGGGCTGGAGCCCTCGGCGATCCTCGGGTTCCGCGACGAGTATCCGCTGCTGGTCGGCGCCGGGCTGCGCGGGCGCGCGGAGGAACTCGCGCCGCACTGCCTGCTGTTCGAGGAGTGGATCGCCCGGGAGGCGCGGGCGGGCCGGATCGGGCCCGGTGACTTCGTGGCGACGCCGGTGGAGATCCTCCTGCACGGGCATTGCCACCAGAAGGCGCTGAGCAGCGTGGGCGATGCGGTGGCGGCGCTGTCTTTGCCGAGCGGACACCGGGTGCGCACGAGCGGCGCGGGCTGCTGCGGCATGGCCGGGGCGTTCGGCTACGAGCGGGAGCATCACGCGGTGTCCTTGCGCATCGGGGAACTGGCGCTGTTTCCGGCGGTGCGGGCGGCGACGCCCGACGCGGTGATCGTGGCGGCGGGCACGAGCTGTCGCGCGCAGATTGCGGACGGCACCGGGCGTCGCGCGGAGCATCCGGCGGCGGTGTTGCGGCGCGCGCTGCGGCGGTGAGGGCGACTGCGGGCGGGCATTAGCGAGCGGCATCGTCGCAGCGGTTGCGATCATGAGGCCTTCTGCTTGGGCCCGCAGCCGGCTGCGGCGTTGACCGCGGGGCGGAAACCGCCAGCGTCGCAATCCAGCGGTGACGGGGCCGGCCCTAAAAAGCAAAGGCCCCGGTCCCGCTACCCCAGGACCGGGGCTGTTCTGCGATCCACCGTTTTGTGGATGTGGGCCGGTGTTCACTCACAACACCGGCTCACAATTCTGCAAAAGGGGGTCTGTTCCGAGGCGCCATCCGGCTAGGCCAACTGGTGCCTCGAAGCGGGACGAGGGTAGCGAAGGCGGGGTTTTGCAGCCACGCACGCGTTGCAAATTCCGGCGCATAATTTGCCGGCCGCCTGCGGGGGTGTGACAAGATTTCCCATTGACCCGGAAATTCCGGAGCCCGTTCATCGGGGCCATGATTCCGTCGGTGCTGATCGTTGATGATGAAAAGCATACCCGCGAGGGGCTGTTGCTGGCGTTTGAGGAGAGCTATGATGTTTCCGTCGCGAGCAACGCCGAAGAAGCGTTCAATCTGCTGGAGACCCACGAGTTCGACGTGGTGATCACCGATTTGCGGATGCCGGGGAAGTCGGGCCTCAAGGTCATCGACAAGGTGCTCACGCTGCCGAACAAGCCGGTGGTGATCATGATGACGGCGTACGGCAACATCGACTCGGCGGTGGAGGCGATGAAGCGCGGGGCCTTCGATTTCCTCACCAAGCCCGTCAACCTCGAGAAGCTTGAGATCATCGTGCAGCGGGCGTTGAAGTCGCGGACGCTCGAGGTCGAGGTCAAGCAGCTGCACGAGCGGCTCGACAAGAAATTCAGCTTCGAGGGAATCGTCGGCCATTCGGCGAAACTCAACGAGGTGATCGAACGGGTGAAGCTCGTCGCCCCGTCCCGGGCGACGGTCCTGGTCGAGGGCGAGACGGGCACCGGCAAGGAGTTGATCGCGCAGGCGATCCACCAGGCCAGTTCGCGGTCGCGGGCGCCGTTTCTTGCGGTGCATTGCGCGGCGCTGCCGTCGACGTTGCTGGAGAGCGAACTGTTCGGCCATGAGAAGGGCGCGTTCACGGGGGCCACCGAGCGACGGATCGGCCGGTTCGAGGCGGCCGACGGCGGCACGATCTTCCTCGACGAAATCGGCGAGGTGAGTCCCTCGACCCAGGTGAAGTTGCTCCGTTTCCTGGAGACACGGGCGGTCGAGCGTATCGGCAGCCAGAAGGCGGTGCAGCTGGATGTGCGGCTGGTGGCCGCGACGAACCGCAATCTCGAGCAGATGGTGGCCCAGGGGACGTTCCGCGAGGATCTCTTTTTCCGGCTCAACGTCGTGCGCATCTCCACGCCGCCGTTGCGGGAGCGCGGGGATGACATCCCGGTGCTGCTGGAGCACTTCATCGCCGAGTTCAGCAAGGAGAACAACGTGCCGCCGCTCGTGGTCGAGCCGGGGGCGTTGAAGCATCTGGCCGCCTACGCGTGGCCGGGCAACATCCGGGAACTGCGCAACTTCGCCGAGAACGCCGTCGTCCTGCGTCGTGGCGGGCGCCTGACGGAGTTCGATCTCGAACCGAAGTTCCGTGGCGAGGTGCTGCTTGCGCCCTTGGCCCGGCCGGCGGCCCTGCCGGACGCCGGAGCCGGCAGCCTGGCGACTGCCGCGGCCGGATCGGCGCCGACGGCTGGTGGTGGTGCGACCGTGGTGGCGTCGCTGTCGGTGGAGGAGAACGAAAAGCGGCTGCTGCGGCAGGCGTTGATGGAGGCGCGCGGCAACCGCACCCAGGCAGCGAAGCTCATGGGCATCAGCCGGCGTACCTTGCATCGCAAACTCGCGCAGTGGCCCGAGCTCGATGTGACGGACCGGGGTTGATCACCCGCGCGAGGGAGGGCGGCCGGAGCCCGGCTTTGCGACTCGCGTCGCCACGAATTCACTGCTCCCTTCGCGCATCACTTCGATGTCCCGCCGCATCCTCTCCGCCATCCTGATTGCCGCGATCTCCGTGCCGGTCGTGGCGCGTGATTGGACGATCGCCGGCTCCGACCTCGCCCAGTCCGTGCTCGAGCCGGTGATCGCCGGTGCTGCGGTCCAAGGGAGTGGGACGATCCACCTGCAGATGGACGGCAGCCGCGCGGGGTTGGAAGCGCTGCGGACGGACCGGGCCGATCTGGCGGTGCTGGTCTTTCCGCCGCAGCAGGCGCTGCCCGAGATGGAGTTTCGCCTCGTTCCGCTCGCCTATCAGGTGGCCGTGTTTGCGGTCAACGGCGCTAATCCCGCCCGCCAGCTCACCTTCGGCCAGCTTGCTGGAATCTTCGGCGAGAACGAGTCGACGCGCCACCGCCATTGGGGCTCGCTGGGCCTGCAGGGCGTGTGGGCGGAGAAGTCGATCACCCCCAACCTCGTCCAGCTGCACGAAACGCTGACGCTCGAGCTCTTCAAGAACACCGCGCTGCAGGTGCCGCAACTCGCCACGACCGTGACCGTCCACCCGACGGTGGCGGAGATGCTCCGGCGGTTGCAGATCGACGACATGACGATCGGGCTCTTCCCGTTCCCGCCCGCCGAGGCCCGCGGTATCCATCTGTTGCTTATAGCGCGGAGCGAGCGGGAAGTACCGTTCGGCCCGACCCCCGAGAATGTGCACAATGGGGACTATCCGCTGCGCCTCCCGTTCTATCTCGCGTTCAAACCAGAGCGGGCGGCGGAGTTGGCGCCGCTGCTGCGCGTGCTCTTGGGCGACGAGGTGGCGGCGGCTTTGGAAAAGGGCGGTTTCGTCGCGGTGCCGGCCAACGCCCGCCTTGAGGCGCGGCGGGCGCTGGGGCTGTTTTGAGCCATCGCCGACCGGGCCGGTACGGCGAGGGAGGTGCGGCCCGCGTGCGGTGCGCTCCGAGGACGACCGCGAGGCGATTGTGCCGGCGTCGGGCTGCCGTCCACGCCTGAGCGAAATCAACCTGCCGTCACGGCCGGAGGAGTTGGGGCGCCCGGGGCGGCGATGTATTTGTGTTTCACCAACCGCCACGCGGTAACGAAGAAGGCGGTGAGCGGGATCGCGAGCACCATGCCGAGCACGCCGTCGAGCGCGGTGCCCCAGAAGAGGATGGCGACGATGATGGCGACGGGATGAAGCCCGGTCTGCCGCCCCATGATGCGGGGGGTGAGGAACCAGCCCTCGAGCGTCTGCACTGCGGCGAAGATTCCGAGCACGGTGGCGACCAGCCAGAGCCCGCCTCCGGGCTGGAAGAACGCCAATGGGAGGGCGACCGACAGGCCGAGCATCGTGCCGAGGTAGGGGATGATGTTGAGCACGCCCATGCCGAGTCCGATCATCAGACCGAAGTTCAGGCCGGCGATGCTGAAGCCGGTGGCGAAGATCGTGCCCATGATCAGCCCGATGAGGATTTGTCCGCGGAAGAAGGCCACCACGATGCCCACGAACTCGCGCACCAGGAAAACGACATCCTCCCGCACGTCGTCGCGCAGGAACGGCAGCAGGCCGCGGACCTGGGCGAAGGCGTCGCCGGTGCCCCGCAGGAAGAAGAAGAGATACACGGGCACCAACGCCAGGCCGATGAGGAAGCTGAAGGCCCCGCGGAGTTTTCCGAAGGCCGCCTTCATCCCGGGCACCAGGCCGGTCAGCATTTCTTTGCCCTGAGTCTTGAGGTCTTCGACGAACGGCTTCACCGAGGGGTTCTCGAGCTGTGTATCTACATAGGCCTTCCATTCGGGGAAGTGGGCCTGCCCGTAGTTCACGGCCCGATCCCAAAGCTGGGGAACGGTCTGGGCGAACTCGACCCCTTGCCCGACGATGCGCGGGGTGATCGTCAGCACGACGCCTGCGAGCGCCAGGACGAAGGCGCTGTAGAGTACGGTGACGGCGGCCAGGCGGCGGACCCTCAGCCGACGCTCGATCACCGTCACGACCGGTTGCAGGATTAGCGCGACGATGCCTGCCACCGCCAACGGCCAAAGCACGCCGGCGAAGAAACCAAGCGCGCGGGAAAGGCCGAACACCAAGCCGGCCAGCAACAGCAGCGTCACGAGCGTGGCGGCGAGCGCCAAGGTGAAGGCGATGATCTTGCGTTGGGCGGGGCCGAGCAACGGGGCGGGTTCTGCCATGATTACGGGATGGTTGGCGCGAGGCTACGCGGGGGCCCCGGCGGGTCGAGAGTGATCGATTTGGGGCGAGGATGGGCGAGATGATGAAACACGAAAAAGGCCCAAAAAACTCCTTGCATTCAGGGGCGTGCGATCGATTCTCTCGCCTCTCGTTTTTTTGAAGTGGGGTCGTAGCTCAGTTGGGAGAGCGCCACAATGGCATTGTGGAGGTCAGGGGTTCGAGACCCCTCGGCTCCACCACTTTACGAAAAGGCCGGTCGCAAGACCGGCCTTTTTCGTTGTTGGGTTTCGGAGACGCAGTCGCAGCGGCCGCAGGCTGACGGCGCCGTGCGCCGGGGAACGCCGCGCGGGGTGGCTCGCAGGCTGCATCCGCGACCTCGTTCCAGGAGCACCGCCGCACGCGGTCTTGGACGACGCCGTGCAGGACCGAACGCGTGGGCCCGTGCCGGCTCATCGCGCCAACGTTTTCCTTGCGGGCGGAGGGGTGGGGCGGTTCGCTCCGTCCCTCGTTGTCCAAACCCATGAAAATTCTCGTCGCCGACAAGATCTCGCCCAAGGGCGTGGAACTGCTCCGCCAACAGCCGGGCTTCGAAGTCATCGAAGCCTACAACTCCACCCCTGAGAAGGTCCTCTCTCTGGTGAAGGATGTTCATGCGATCGCCGTTCGCTCGGAGACGCAGATCTCCGCCGAAGTGCTCGCCGCCGCGCCGCTGCTGAAGGTCGTCGGCCGCGCCGGCGTTGGCGTGGACAATGTCGATGTCGAGGCCGCCACCGCGCGCGGCGTCGTCGTGATGAACACGCCCTCGGGCAACACCATCGCCACGGCTGAGCTCACGTTCACGCACATGCTCTGCGGCGCGCGTCCGGTCCCGCAGGCCGCGGCCTCGATGAAGGCCGGCAAGTGGGATCGCAAGAGCTACGGCGGCATCGAACTATTCCGGAAAACCCTCGGCGTCGTGGGCCTCGGCCGCATCGGCGGCGAAGTGGCCAAGCGCGCCCAGGCCTTCGGCATGCGTGTGCTCGCCTATGATCCGTACCTCGCGCCGAGCCGCGCGAAGGCCATGCAGGTCGAGGGCGTGACGCTCGACGAACTGCTCAAGCAGGCCGACTACATCACGGTCCACATGCCGTTGACCGACGCCACCAAGGACATGATCGACGAGGCGGCGTTCGAGAAGTGCAAGAAGGGCGTGCGCATCTTCAATTGCGCCCGTGGCGGCATCATCAAGGAGATGGCGCTGGTCGAGGCGCTCAAGAGCGGCAAGGTCGCCGCCGCCGGACTCGACGTGTTCGAGGAGGAGCCGCTCCCGGCCGACCATCCGTTCCGCGGTATCCCGAATCTCGTGCTCACCCCCCACCTCGGCGCCTCCACGGCCGAGGCGCAGGAGTCGGTCGGCATCGAGATCGCCGAGCAGATCATCGATGTGCTGAGCAACGGCATCATCCGCAACGCGGTCAACATGCCCTCGATCGACGCCGCCGCGCTGAAGATCCTCGGGCCGTACCTCGACCTCGGCACCAAGCTCGGTTCGCTGGTCCAGCAGATCGCCCCGCAGCAGATCGCGTCGCTGCGTTTCACCTATTTCGGCAAGGTCTGCGAGATCGACTCCAACGCGATCACCCGCGCCATCGAGCGCGGCTTTCTCCGTCGCATCAGCGGCGAGGAGGTCAACTACGTGAACGCCCCGATGCTGCTCCAGCGCCTCGGCGTGAACGTCGACGTGGTGAAGTCGAACGCCGAGTGCGACTACACCGAGCTCATCGCCGTCGAGGCGATCGATGGCGAGGGCAAGTCGCACTCCGCGCAGGGCACGCTCATCGGCAAGACCGCGCAGCCGCGCATCATCACGATCAACGGCCGCGACGTCGAAGTTCCCGCCGAGGGCAAGCTCCTCGTGCTGGAGAACATCGACCAGCCCGGCATGGTCGGCCTGATCGGCACGTTGCTCGGCAAGGACGGCGTGAACATCGCCGACATGTCGCTCTCGCGCATCACCCCCGGCGGCACAGCCTACATGGTGGTGCTCGTCGACACCGAGCCGAGCGAGCACGCCCGCAAGGAGATCAAGAACAACCCCGCCATCAAGCTGGCGAAGTTCGTCCAGCTCTGAGACCGCTGACCGACCGAAACGTGGCGCGGTGCTTCAGCCCGCGCCTTTCTTCGATTCACCACGGACACCCGGGCTGAAGCGCCGGGCTACGTGAACCAAAGCGCACGCTTGTTCCTCCCATGATCCTGCCTCACATCATCGCCCTTGTTGCAGGCTACTTCCTCGGCGCGCTGCCGTTCGGCTGGCTCGTGGCGCGATCGAAGGGAATCAACATCTTCGAGCACGGTAGCAAGAATCCGGGTGCGACCAATGTCCGCCGCGTGCTCGGCGAGAAGTTTGGCCAGGCCGGCAAACGCCTCGGCACGATGGTGTTTTTCCTCGATGCCGCGAAGGGCGCTCTGGCGACGGGCTGGATCCCGCTGTGGGAACGCTACGGTGCGGCCAAGCCGGTTCTGGATCAGGAGCATGTAGTGTATCTGGCGATTCTCGGTCTCGTGGGGGCACTGCTCGGCCACAGCTTCTCCTGCTTCACCCGCTTCAAGGGCGGCAAGGGTGTGGCGACGGGCGCAGGTGGTGTGCTGGTGCTCATGCCGCTCGGCGGGCTCATCGGCTTCGGGGTGTGGGCGGCGACGTTCTACAGCACCCGTTATGTGTCGTTGGCCTCGATCCTAGCCGCGGTGTCTTTGCCCGTGAGCTCGTGGCTGATCTATCGTTCGCCGGTCATCACGGGCGTGGCGGTGTTGATCGCGGCGTTCGTGGTCATCCGCCACCGCGCGAACATCCAGCGGCTGCTCGCCGGCACGGAGAGCAAGTTCGCGAAGAAGAAGCCGGAAGAGCCGGCGGGCTGAGGTTGCCGGTTGGTGCGGTTTTTCGAGGGAGAAGCCTGCGTGCAGGCGCTCGGACCCTCCGGATGTATTGGCCGCGCTGCGTCGTAGGTGACTGTGTCCGCGGGTAGGGCTGGCGCTCCGCGCCGGCCGCGGACGCCACGGAGTGGCGTCCCTACCGAGGCATACCCTAAGGTGCGGGCATCGCATCGCCGGCCTTCAAGGTCCTCGCCAAACAAAAGGCCGGCGGCGCTCGCGCGCCCACCGGCCTTGTCGGGTTTGCGGCGAGTGCGCCGCGGGCTCAGTAGCCGGGGACCTTGGGCAGTTCGGCGAGGGCCTCGTCGACTTCCTCGTGGCTGTACTCGTGGTCGACGAGTTTCCCGGCGCGGTAGTCCTGGTAGGCCGGAAGGTCGAAGTGGCCGTGGCCGGAGAGGTTGAAGAGGATCGTTTCGGCCTTGTTCTCCTGTTTGCAGCGGAGGGCCTCGTCGATGGCGCCCTTGATGGCGTGCGAGCTCTCGGGGGCGGGGAGGAGACCCTCGGTGCGGGCGAAGGTCATCGCGGCCTCGAAGCAGCCCAGCTGCGGGTAGGCGCGGGCCTCGATCTGGCCGAGGGCCATGAGGTGCGAGACGAGGGGGGACATGCCGTGGTAGCGCAGGCCGCCGGCGTGGATGCCCTCGGGCACGAAGGTGTTGCCGAGGGTGTACATCTTCATGAGCGGCGTGAGGTGCGCGGTGTCGCCGAAATCGTAGGTGAACTTTCCCTTCGTAAGCGAGGGGCAGGAGGCCGGCTCGACGGCGAGGACGCGAGTGGTGCGTTCGCCGCGGAGTTTCTTGCCGAGGAAGGGGAAGGCGAGGCCGGCGAAGTTGCTGCCGCCGCCCGCGCAGGCGATGACCACGTCGGGGTAGTCGCCGGCGGCCTCGAGCTGCTTGAGCGCCTCCAGGCCGATGACGGTCTGGTGGAGGGCGACGTGGTTGAGGACGGAACCCAGCGCGTATTTGGCATCCGGATCCTGGGCGGCGACCTCGACCGCCTCGGCAATGGCCATGCCGAGCGAGCCCGTGCTGTCGGGATGCGCGGCCAGGATGGCGCGGCCGGCGGCGGTGGTGTCGGAGGGGCTGGCGATGACCTTGCCGCCCCACGTTTCCATGAGCGCGCGGCGGTAGGGCTTCTGGTGATAGCTGACCTTCACCATGTAGATGAGGACTTCGATGTCGAAGAACGTGCCGGCGAGCGCCAGCGACGAACCCCACTGGCCGGCGCCGGTTTCGGTGATGATGCGCTTCACGCCCTCGCGCTTGTTGTAGTAGGCCTGCGGAATGGCGGAGTTCGGCTTGTGGGAGCCGGCGGGGGAGACGCCCTCGTTCTTGAAATAGATCTTCGCGGGCGTGCCGAGAAACTGCTCAAGGCGGCGCGCGCGGTGCAACGGCGTGCAGCGCCATTGGCGGTAGATGTCGCGCACCGGCTCCGGAATCTGGATCCAGCGGTCGGTGGAAACCTCCTGCTCGATCACGGCCATCGGGAAGATGGGCGCGAGGTCCTGCGGTCCGATCGGCTGCATCGTGCCGGGATGGATCACCGGCGGCAGCGGGACGGGCAGGTCGGCCGCGATGTTGTACCAGGCGGACGGGATGTCGGTTTCGGGGAGCAGGTATTTGACGTTGTCCATGTCGGGGTGCGGGGGCGCAACGGGGCGCCGGGCGCGCGGGGGTTTGTGTAGGCGGGAAAGCAGAGAGGGCCGCGCGCGGGAGGGAAAGCGTTTTTATGGGCGAAACGAGTGCGCGGCGCGGCCACGGCGCGGCGGTGCCGTCGTGGTCACGCCGAGCGAGCGGCGGCTTCTTGCCAGCGGCCACGCAGGCGCCGCGGCGGGCGCCCGCGTTTGCCCCCCGGGCGGGCTCAGGGCGCCGGGGCGTCGCGGAGGACCTCGATCACGGCGCGCAGCGCGGGCTTGGGCTCGCCTTCACGGTCCCAGAGCAGCGGGTAGTCGGTGCGGCCGCGGATCGGGAAATTGTTGAGCCAGGAGGAACGGTCGGTGGTGCCCCAGAAGGTCACGCGGGTGAGGTTGTGGCTGTGTTTTGCGAATACCGCGAAGATCTCGGCGTAGCGGCGGGCCAGCTCCGCCTGTTTGTCCTCAGGCAAACCGGCGCGGTAGGGGTCGAGTTCCGGCGCGGACTCGAAGAGCGTCGAGATCTCGGCGCCGAAGTAGTTCATCGGGCGCGGGAGCATGGTGACATCGAGTTCGGTGATCATCACCTTGAAGCCGGCGTTGGTGAAGTCGTTGAACGAGGCCTCGATTGCGCCGATCGTGGGCCAGTCGAGGCCCCAGTGGCCCTGTGAGCCCACGGCGTCGATGCGCAGGCCGCGGGCGCGGATCGCCTGGACGAGCTTGAGCACACCGGCGCGTTTCACGGGGTTCTCCAGCGAGTAGTCGTTGTAGTAGAGTTCGGCGTCGGGGTCGGCTTGGTGCGCCGCCTCGAACGCGGCGAAGATGGCCTCCTCACCGAGGATGCGGTACCAGGGCTTGTCGGTGCGGAGGGTGCCGTCGTTGTCGCGGATCGCCTCGTTGACGACGTCCCAGCCGGCGACCTTGCCCTTGTAGCGGCCGACGACTGCCGCGATGTGGGCGCGCAGACGCTGCAGAAGCTCTTCGCGCGAGATTTCGGAGCCGTCGGCGTTCTGGAAGACCCAATCGGGTGTTTGTGAATGCCACATCAGTGTGTGCCCGATCAGTTGCATCCGGTCCCGTTGGCCGAGTGCGACGAAACGGTCCGCGAGGTCGAAAGCGAACTGGTCGAGCTTGGGCTGGATGTATTCCCACTTCATGACGTTGCCCGGGGTGATCGAGTTGAAGTGGGTCGCGAGCAGTTGCTCGCCGCGCGGGTCCTCGCCCTTGATCAGGTCGGTGCCCAGGGCGGCACCGATGTGGAAGCGGTGGCCGACGGCGTCCTTCAGGGTTGAAGGGAGGGTGAGGGCGGCGGCGGGTTCGGCGGCGTGGGTGCCGCAGGCGAGCAGGGCGAAGCCAACGAGGGTGACGAGGCGGGGAATGAGGGTCATGGCGGCAGAACTTCCTTCGATCGTTGGTGGCGTCAATGGCGCGTTCGGGTGATACGAGGGGGCATGCCCCAAGCCTGCTGCAGGGGGGGCGTTCGCCCCGTGCGCGAGTCTTGATTCCAGGACGGGCGGGTCGTGGTGATGCTGAGGATAGCGGGTGAACGGTGCGGCGCCGGGGAGCGAGGATCGGTGGCATCGGTTTCCTTGACGGCGTTTCTGCGTAGTCTGCGGCCCGCCAAAGCCGCTCCGCCGGCCACTTCACACCATGTCCACCCGATTCATCACCATCACCTGTCCGGCCTGCGGCGAAAGCTTCGAGGTGGCGGCCCCGCCGCTGGAGGAGCTACCCGCGGAACTCGACTACGACTGCGAGGTGTGTTGCCGTCCGATGGTGATCGCAGTCGAGGGCGACGAGGACGGCGTCTGGGGCGAGGCGCGCGGGCTCGATGAGTAGGTGCGGCTGCGGTGACGTCGGGTGGCCGACAAAAGATCAGCCTCGCGAGGTTGAAGTGATCGACGCGCGCCGCTTGGGGTAGGTCGTTCCGGTCGAGAGGTCGGCGGCCAACGTCTTCGCGGAGCGGCGCACTCCGGCGAGGATGCGGTCGGCCACGGCGGCGGGAAACTTCCTGGGGAGCGTGGCGGCGACGCGGTCGAGCACGGCGGGCGTGGTCTCGACGAGCTCTGCGAGCAGGGCGGGCATGTCCGGCACGCCGCAGCGTTTGCCGGTCTCGAGCCAGTGGCGGGCGCGCATGTCGGCCCAGCGGTAGTGGCGTGACTTACCCTCCACGGCCATGGCCATCTTCAGCTTTTCGGGGGCGTATTGGCCTTCACGGCGCCCGAGCACTGGATGTGCGGAGAGGATGTCGTAGAGCGGGGTGAGCTGGTACGCGCCGCCGGGAAGCAGGAAGAGACTGAAGTTTTTCGCGTGGCCGTCGATGGCGGCGAGTAGCCAGAAGACGACCTGGGTACGGAGAAACAGACGCAGATCCTCGGTGGCGTTGTGCGAAGATTGAAGGATGGTCGCGATGCGACGGATTCCGGGGCCGCCATCGCTCTCGTATTTGAAGGCCGGCGCGGTGCCGGTGGCTTGGCAGAAATCCTCCTGCGGGAGACGTAGCCAGTATTTGCCGTTGGTGGAGAGCCGGCGATCGAAACGCTCGACGACGAGCACTGTCTTGCTGCCGAAGCTCGCAATCTGACAGGGCGCGACGGGCAGCCCGTACTCCCGGACGATCTGGGCGCAGAGCCACTCGTTTTCGATGGAGGTCGAGAAGTCGATGCCCAGGGGCAAGGTGCCGATCGGCAGCTTGAGAATGTGTGTCGTGGGTGTGGCGCCGGTCGGACGATACCAGTCGTTCCTGTGCCAGAGCAGGGCGGTCTTCTCCTGTGCGCCGGCGAGCGAGATGCGGAACGGCTCGGTGTCTTCTGGCACCTGGCCGAGGGCGAGAGCGCCGGTGTTGGCGAGTGCGGCCGCGATGGCGGCTTCGCTGAGCGGCTGGCCGGTGATGCGGCGGATGTTTGGCGCCTCGGCATCGATTGGTAGAAGCTGCAGCGCGCCGACGCAGTCGCGCCCGATCTGCTGCAATAGGTCGAAGACGGAGGTGGAGGCGGTCTTGAACTGCCGATGGATGCGTTCGCGGATCTGGCGGTTGTCGGGGAGGAGGTTGTCGAAGAACGCCTCGACACCCGAACGGTACGGCTCGGCGGAGGGGCGCAGCGGAAACGCGAGCGAGATCGGGCGGGCGGCGGCGGCGGTGAGCCAGGAATCGGCGTAGCCGAATTCGTGGATGCCCGCGGTGGTGCGGGTCCAGGTGCCGACGTGCTCGCCGTTCATCCAGACCGCGAGTTCGCTGTACTTGGCAAGACGGCCCATGGCTCACCATTCCCCGGTCTGCTGCGATTTGTCGCGGTGGCGGAGGACGATCTCGACATCGAGCGCACTGAGCACGCGCAGGACCTTGGCGAAGCCTGCCGGGCCGGGATTGGTCTCGAGCTGGGAGATGGCGTTCTGGGCGAGTCCGGTGCGTGCGCCCACGGCCTGCTGCGTCAGCTTCCGCTCGCGGCGGAACCCACGCAGGATCGCGCCCAGCTGCTCGGTGGTCTTGATCGGGAAGTCAGCCATATCGCGTAAACCGGATAAACCCGGAATATTACTTTAACAAGATAAAAAGCATTTAGCACGTTTACGGGATAGAGGGCTGGCCGCGGTGAGGCGGCGTTTAGGCCCACACAGATCACACTCCCGCAGCTTGGCGCTAACGGGACCGGACATCGGTCGATGCCCACGAGCGATGTCTGCGGCGTCGTGGCTGCGCGATCTTTGCTGGAACCGAAATCCAGCAGTCTTCGTGGCTTACCATTTGGAAGTGGTAAGCGGCAGCTACTACTCTGGGATGCTAGCCCTTCAGTCGAGGACCGGAACACTGAGTTCCGTGGAAAGTGCGACTATCATCTCCCGATCTTGGGGTGTGATTCGTCGAGCGAGCGTGATACTGAGCCCACTGAAACGGTGAATATCCCACAGGATTAGTGGCGGCATTTGAGTCGGTTCGATGTCGTCGGTCTCAGCGACTGCTTCGATGCGGATTTCGGCATCGGTGGTAAATTTGCCAGCGTCCTTGTGTGTGGTGGCGAAGGCAGAAGGAAAGACGGAGATCGGGGTCTTCCCATCCGTGTACCGCGCAGGCTTGAGTTGCGCGCAGGCCAGCACGTCAGGGATCTCCTTCACGTGCTGATCGGGCGGAACGTTTGCGACGTAACCGATCATCGAGCCCAGCACATTTGCTGAGGCTCGGAGTTCGCAGCGCCCGCCGTTCTCTCCATATTGTTGTCGGAGCTGTTCCGAGGGCTCCTTGGTCCACGACATGATATAGGTTCGGAATCGAAGGCTGGCGACTGCGTGAGCTTGGCTGATTGCGAATGCTTCATCGATGCCGAGGCTGCGCTCGAATGGGCCGATGTGCGGCTTACTGAAGCAGTCTGGTGGAAGGACTCCGTCGTTGGGATCGCTCTTTTGTAGGTCTTGTCGGATCAGGTGAAACGCGCGCTTTTCGAGCAACGCGACCAGATGCTCAGGGCGGATGAAGTGGTGCAGCAGAATCGAGCCGTCGGGATGAAGAATCATGGTTCGTGGCTCCGAGGCAGCTACTCGACGCGGATCGGGATCGTCAGTTTGAAGCGAGCGATTTTCGGGTCGGCATGTTCGACGATCGCGTCGGTTTCGGACTGAGTCAGCCTCTGCAAATGGCCCACTTGCTCAAGGGGCCTGCCGGTTGAGAAGCTGAAATTCAGAACGAGCACCATCTTGCCTTCCGCATCCGGATTCCCGGCTCGAAGTGACGGAATCGTTCTCCCATGACCGATGATATCAACCGGCTCTTCCGGTTTCTTAGTGGCTGACCGAGGAGGGTGTGGCAAACGGGGAGATGACCGAAAAGAGAACGAAAGGCTCTGCTGGAGAAGAGACGGTGACGGCGCACTATGCGCTGCTGC
>JAHFTC010000089.1 GCA_023269585.1 Opitutaceae bacterium | reverse complement strand
GTGGCGCAGGAACGGGCGCGCGCCGTCGATCTCGTCTCGCGCTACGCGGAGGAGGTCCGGCGGACCACCGTCGCCGAGCTGGCGGCCATCCACGTCGACGGCTTGGAGCGCGCGCTGCAACGCTGGGACGAGGCCAACGACCTTGTCGTGGGCACCTTCGTCTGGGACCCGTCGCGTGGGCCGGTCTCCCTCGCGGCCCCGGCCGGGGCGTTGTCGGCGGCGGAACTGCAGGCGCAGGTGCAACGGCTGCGCGACTGGCGGGCGGCCCAGCCCGAAGACAAGAACGCACCCTCACTCGCGGTGGGCCGCTTCCGCGCCACCGCGTATCCGTTGCTCGGAAACCCGCAGTTTGCCGAGGCGGTGCTCGGCTACCAGGGGGAGAATCTTGAGCTGCTCGCGCAGGCCGGCCGCCCGGTCGACCCGTGGGCGGGCTGGGCAGGCAACCTCGCCGAACCGACCGCGCCCTGGACTTTCTGGTATCAGCCGGGACCCGACGCGCCGGTCCGCGGCTGTTTTGTCGACATCGTGCCGCTGGTGAATCGCCTGCGGGCGGATCTGGCGGCGGGCGGCAAGGCGCGCGTCGTGCTCGAGGCGTGGCCGAGCGAGGGACCGGATCAAGGCAAGGTGGGTGCGGGTCTCCCGGCCTACCGGATGGTGGTGGCGCCCGGCGAGACGTGGAGGGCCAAGGCCGGCGACACGCGACTCGTCGGCGCGCTCGGGGCGCTGCTGCTGGGCTTGTTCCTCGGCGCCGGTGTGCTGCTGACCCTCAACACCCGGCGTTCGGCGCGCGAGGCGGAGCGCCGCATCACCTTCGTCGCGCAGGTCTCGCACGAGCTGCGCACGCCGCTCACCTCGATCCGGATGTTCGCCGACCTGCTCGGTGGGCCGGGTGTCGATGACGCCAAGCGCGAGCGTTTCGCCGGGCGCATCGGCGAGGAGAGCCGGCGGCTCGCGGGCCTGATCGAACGGCTGCTCGCCTTCAACGCGCTGGAGAAGGGCGTGAGCCAGGTCGAGTGCCGGCCGGTCGATGTCGGCGCGGTGGCGGCGGAGGTCGCCGAGGAGCTGCGCGGCTCGCTCGCCGCGGTCGGCCTTGTCATCGAACTTCAGTTACCGCCGGCCGTGCCGCCCGCCCACGCCGACCGCTCGGCGGTGAAGCAGGCGCTGATCAACCTGCTCGACAACGCTGCGAAGTACGCGCCGCAGAGCGGCGCCGTGCAGGTGCGCCTCGCCGCCGACGCCGCGCGGGTGCGGCTCGTCGTTGCTGATCGCGGTCCGGGTGTCCCGGCGGCGATTCGGTCGCGGGTGTTCGAGCCGTTCGTGCAGGGCGGGCGCACGCTGACCGACAAGTCGCCGGGGCTCGGCCTCGGGCTGGGCATCGCGCGCGGGCTGCTGCGGCAGGCCGGCGGCGATCTCGTGTTGCTCGACTCCGCCACCGGCGCCGTTTTCGAAATCCGTCTGCCGATCGCCACCGCCAACCCCGTCGCCCCAACATGACCAACCACCAGCGCAAAGTTCTCATTGTCGAAGACGACCCCGCGATCCGCGAGGCGTTGCAGGAGGCGCTTGCGGCCGACGGGCACGCCGTTGTCGTCGCGCCCGATGGCGGGCAGGCGGTGCGGCTGTTCACGCCCGGCGGTTTCGATCTCGTGCTGCTCGACCTCATGCTGCCCGTGCTCAACGGCTACGACGTGTGCCGGAAGATCCGGGAGCAGGACCGGCGTGTGCCGGTGATCATGCTCACCGCCAAGGGCGAGGAGATCGACAAGGTGCTCGGGCTCGAGCTCGGGGCCGACGACTACGTGACGAAACCCTTCGGCCTGCGCGAGATTCTCGCGCGGGTGCATGCGGCGTTCCGCCGGCTCGACCAGATGGCGGCGCCCGCGCCGGCGGCGGTGCCCGACACGTTCTACATCGGCGAGACGTTGGTCGACCGGAAGCGGTTCACCGCGGGCAAGGGCAAGACCAGCCACGAACTCACCGCGCGCGAGTTGAAGCTGCTCGAGGTCTTCCACGAGAAGAAGGGCGAGGTGCTTTCGCGCGACCAGCTCCTCAACGCCGTGTGGGGCATCGACTATCTGGGCACGACGCGCACGCTCGACCAGCACATCGCGCAGGTCCGCAAGAAGGTCGCCGACGAGAACGCGAAGCTCATCAAGACCGTGCACGGCGTCGGGTACCAGTATGTCGGTTAGGCGGTGGGCGGTTGACGGTGGACCGTGGACGGTGGACTGTCGACGGTGGACGGTGACCAGTGGCGATCGGCCGTGGGGCGGCGCTTCAGCCCGCCCTGTCCGGTGGCGGGGATGGGCGCTATCGCGCTGTCGCGGATCAGGGCGCCCTGAGGGAGCGGCCCACGGCGAGCCTGACATTTGCCGGCAAACGTCTGACAAAGTCTTGCCCCCGTCCGGCAACTCGGGCGGGCTGATGCGGTAGGTTGGGAATACCCACTACGACTTCTCCCCCGAAACGCTTGCCCCATGAAACGTCGCATCTGTCAGCCTCTTGAAGTTGGTCTCTTCGGTGCCGCGTTGGCCTTACTTCAGTACCCTCTCCCGCTGAAGAGTTGCGCCGGTATCGATGCCGAGCTCAGCGACATTTTTCCTCGAGTTATGCTCCATTCGAGGGATTTAAGGAACGTGGTCGGAGCAGAGCGTCTCGAGGATGCTGTCGTTGCGTTGGGAGATCCGGTGGAACTCGTCATGACGATTCCGAGAGACGGTTCACTCGTGTCGATCGACGGGGGCCCGCTCACAGGACCGATAGATCCTGCGACGATCGAGTGGCTCACCTTCAACCGTGGAGTCCCTACTTCAGGAACGGTGTCGCAAATTCGTGCCGGTTTCTCGCCCGAAGAGCGTCTAGAATTCGGGTTTGGTGACGGCGGGGCTCAGGTTCAGCGATTTTCTGGCACCTTGTACGACGGTGACGGGTCTGCAGTTATGGGCCAGTTCTCGCATACTCGGGGCGCACACGACCGTTGGTCTGGCTCTGTCGATGGGCGTTTGCGCGAAGGGTCGGATACGATTGGCGGTTTCCGGGGCGACGACTGGAGCGGCTTCGGCCGGAGCGCTTCCGCGTGGTTGGGGACAGCAATCAAACCCGAAGGCCTGACCCGGTTGCGGGTGCTTGCGGCGTGGAATCGCGTAGTCCGGAACGACGCATTTCAGTTCCGCCGCGACTCTGCGACGGCGGAGTATGACGGTCTTGGCTCCTTTGATCTCGATCTGCTCACCGCGCCGGTGCAGATGCGCGAGGAGCGGTTAGCCGTGATCGATGTGGGAGATCGCCTCGATCGCATGGTTGAGCGGCATAGTTGGACAGCGAGGTGCCAATGGCTGGAGCGGACGATGGATTGGGTTTCGAACCCGGATGCCCCCGCTGTGCCGCTCACTCGGCGCGTTATTCGATTCTCGGTGGAGGATCTGCTGCGTTTCGAACCGCCTTACCACTTCTCGGTTTTTACGCGCGCGAGTTGGTCCCGCATCGGGGACAGCGGTACGGAGGATGACGATCGTACGGTCGGATCTGCGGCAGTGGGCGTGACCGCGCGACTGGTGGAGGGGGTGCGCCTGTTTGCCGATCTCGGGCGGGAGACGACGGCCGCGGCCCTACCGAGCGGCGAGTGGCGCGAGTCGGGAGGGCGCTCGTTGGTGGTTGGACTACCAAACGAGCGGCGCGACAGCGCACAGATCGGAGTGCGCGTCTTCTTATTCGGAGAGCAGGTGATTGGATCGGTGGCCTACTTCGACGAGCGGACGGACAACGCTGCGTTTCGCGATTGGGCGTGGGAGGCCGCACACCCTGCCGGCCTCGCTATGGCAACAGGGCGCGTCGACGCTATCCGCTACGGCGTCTGGCCTCGCTGGTCGCGCGGGGGCTGGCGCACGGAGTGGAGCGTCCGGCCGCTGAGCAGTCTCACCGTCGTGCTGAACTGGTATGAGGACGGGCGCGACAACGGACCGGTCCACGGAGGCAATCGCCGCGGGATGTTCATGACTCGGTACGAGTTCGAGGAAGGTGCCCTCGAAGGCTTCTCGATTGGCGGCGGCTTCGAGTACCGGAACGATATCCGTTTCAACGACGGCTACACGATGCCTGGTGGTGTGCGCTGGAACCTGTTGCTCGGCTACAAGCGCAAGCTCTACGGGTCGTCGCCCACGGAGATCCGGCTCGTGCTCCGGAATCTCGAGGGCGACCACTATCAGCCCACGCGTTTCGCTCGGGACCGGGGCCGGCAGGTTTTTCTTACTGTTGGCCAGGAATTCTGAGACGCGCGGTGAGTGAGATGGCGCGGTGGCGTGATCTGTGCCACGTTTGGGGCGTCCTGAAGGAGCGCCCTACGCGTGAAAGATCTGCCGGATCGCCGCTCTCGCGAGCGGCGCCACGGGACTGCGACTCGGTTTTGCTTTTCTGAATTCCAGCTTTGCCCGCCCATCCCGGTGCCCGCAGGGCGTTTCGTGATTCCGCTTTGCCTCGGTCTGGTGTGCCGCCGATAGTCGGCGGCGATGACCCAGGCGCAACAGCAGCAGGCGTTGGATGAGGCCCGGCAGGCGGGCATCGATCTCGACCTGCTCGACCTCAACCTCTCGCTGTCGGTGGCCGAACGTTGGCGCCGGCACGACGAGGCCTTGGCCTTGGTCGAGAAACTCGAAGCTGCCCGTAAGCTACGCGATGACACCGCTCAGCCAGCTTCTGCAGCGCATCGCTGATGCTGGGATCGACTTCGTGATCGTGGGCGGTTTCGCCGCGGTGACGCATGGATCCTCGTACGTGACCCGCGATGTCGACCTTTGTGTGGCGCTGTCGGCTGAGAACATCGCGCGTCTGCGGCAGGCGCTGGCCGACCTGAATCCGCGGCACCGGATGACGCCCCAACGCCTCTCGTTTCTCACGCATCCTCCAGCCGGTCAGGCGGTGCAGGACCTCTACCTCGTGACCGATGCCGGAGTGGTCGACGTTCTTTCGTCGGTGCTTGGGGTGGGCGACTTCTCCCGTTTGAAGGCGCGCGCCGAGTCGCTTGAGGTGGATGGGCGGAGCTACGCGGTGATGTCGCTGGACGACTTGATCGCCGCGAAAGAGGCGCTCGGCCGCGAGAAGGATCTGCTCACGGCGAAGGAGCTGCGGGCCATCGCCGCGAAACGGCGGGGCGAGGCGGAGCGCTGAATCCGTCGTGTGCGGTGTGACGCCGCGCATGCGCGGTGCCATGGGACAGTGACTCCGTTCCTGCTTTCCTGATTTCCACATTCAATCCGGCTCGGTCGCGACGCGTTGGGCGGCGCCTGACATTTGCCTGTGGAACTTCTGACAAAGTCTTACGTGGGGCTGACAACTCGGGCGGGCGGATGCGGTAGGCTGGGGAAGTTCACTACGACGCAACCCGAACTTCCCGCCGATGAAACACCGCCCTCTTCGTTCCCTCGCCGCCGGCCTGCTTTGCGCCGCGCTGGTCTTGCTGGCCTCCCCGACCGCCGCGGCCGAGCCGCAGTCCGAATGCGGTCTTTGTTATGCCAACGCCGCTGACGGCAGCCGCGTCGTGCTTCCGCTCGAGTCGACCGAGGTCGTGCTCGACGTGCAGCCGGGGCTGATGGAGGCGGTGGTGACGCAGACGTTCACCAACCGCACCGACACGGCGCTCGAGGCCACCTACCTTTACCCGCTGCCGGCCGAGGCGACGGTGACGGAGTTCGAGCTGCGCTTCCGCGACCGGGTGGTGCGCAGCGTGGTGCGGGAGAAACAACGGGCGCGGGTCGAGTACGAGGCGGCGAAAGCGGAGGGGAAGAAGGCCGCGTTGCTCGAACAGCGCGATCCTTCGCTGTTTTCGACGGCCGTGGCGAACTTCCTGCCGGGGGAGACTGTGAAGGTCGTGGTCCGGTTCATCCAGCCGGTGGCGCTCACGGCCGTCGGGGCGGAAATCCGGTTTCCGATGACAACGGGCGTGAAGTACTTCCCCGCCGACGCTGTGCCGGGAACGCCCGGCAACGCCGCACCGACGCCGCCGAAGGTCGACGCGTCCGCCGTGGCGGTGCATCACTACTATGCCTACGATATCGAAGTGCGCGGATTCCCCGCCGGTACGATCACCTCGCCTTCGCATGCGGTGGAAGTGACGGAGCTCCCGGGCGATCGCCGGCGCGTAGGACTGGCCGAGGAGATCACGATTCCGGACCGGGATTTCGTGCTGCGGATCGAGAACCGACCGGGGAAGGAAACGCAGTCGACGGTGGTGGTGCAGCACACGGCGAATGGCAGCCATGGGCTCTTCACGGTGTTTCCGCCGCTGCAGCCGCCGGCGAAGAACGCCGACCGGCCCGGCCGCGATTTCCTTTTTCTGATCGACCACAGCGGCTCGATGGAGGGCGCACGGATGGACAGCGCCAAACTCGGCTTGCAGGGCTGTTTGGCGATGCTGGATCCGCAGGACCGTTTCCAGATCGTGGTGTTCGACGACACGTTCAAATTCTACCGCCGCAAATGGGTGGCGGCCACGCCTTGGGCAATGACTTGGGCGTCCTGGATTGTCCGCCAGGTTCAGGCGGACGGAGGAACCGAGATGCAACCGGCGCTGGAGGCCTCGCTCGATTTTTGCGCGAAACACGACGACGGCAGGGACCAAGTGATCGTGTTTCTCACCGATGGGGATGTCGGCAACGAGGTGCAGTTGCTGCAATTGCTTGAACGCAAGATCGGCCGCAAACGCTTGTTTGCCTTTGGAGTTGGGGCGGCGCCGAATGCCTACCTCATTGGCAAGATGGCCGAGCTCGGCCGCGGGCAGGCCCGGTTCATCGCCGACGATGAATCTGTGGCGCGGGAGCTGTCCGATCTCTTCGCCACCTTGGCGACGCCGGTACTCACCGACCTGAAGCTCACGCTGCTCGACGCGCACGGTGCGGAGGTGCCCGCGACGTTTTTTCCCCAGAGATTGGCCGATGTGTTCATGGGTCGGCCGATCCAGGCGGCCTTCGCCGCCGAGGGATCTATGCCGGCGACCGTTTTGCTCCAGGCGCAGTGCGATGGGAAGACCGTCGAGGTGCGGCTGCCGGTCGGTGAGATGACGGAGCGCGGGTCGGGGCTGGAGAAACATTTTGGGCGCATGCTCCATGAGGAGCTCGCGGCACAGAAACGCATGGCGTCAGGCGACGCCGCGCGCTGCGAGGCGATCGAGCAACAGATGCTTGAGGTTTCACTACGCTACCAATTGGTGACGGAACGGACCAGCCGGGTGGCGATCGACACCGAGGTCGCGCGCCGGCCGCAGGCGCCGATCGATCCTCTGCGCGTTCCGCAATACAACGCCGCGGATCAGGCGGCTTCCGCCGTCCTGGGAGCGGATGAAACGGAGATCCTTGTCCTCAGTCCGTTCGAGGTCTCCGCCACCGAGAACACCGGTTATGCGTCCGCCACAACCCTCGCAGGATGTCGGCTGAACACCGAGCTGCGCGATATCGGTAGCGCGGTGACGGTCGTTACCGCGGAGTTCCTTAAGGACATCGGTGCCACCGACAACCGGACGCTGCTGCAGTACACGGCGAGTTCCGAGGTCGGCGGTTCGTTCGGCAACTTCGGCGGCAACGGCGACGGCCCGCTGCTCGACGAGTCGGGCAAGTTCATCACCCCGAACACCAACACCCGTGTCCGTGGCCTGGCCGCGGCCGACAATACCCGCGACTTCTGCATGACCGACATCCCGTGGGACGGCTACGCGGTCGATGGCGTCGATCTCCAGCGCGGGGCCAACTCGATCCTCTTCGGCATGGGCAGCCCCGCGGGTATCATCAATGTTCGCATGAAGATGCCGATGTTCCGCAACGCGAACGAGATTTCGCTGCGGTACGGCAGCTACGGCTCGAATCGCGCGGTGGCCGATTTCAACCGCGTTCTCCTCGAGGATCAGCTGGCGCTGCGCCTCGCCGCCGTCCGCAACCACGAGCAGTTCAATCAGGCCCCGGCCTTCTCCAAGGACGAGCGTCTCTTCGCCGCCCTTCGCTTCGAGCCGGCGTTCTTGAAGAAGAACGGCCTGCGCACGGTCTTGAAAGCCAACGTCGAAGCCGGCCGCGTCCGTTCCAACAATCCGCGTACGCTGCCCCCGATCGATCGGATCACCCCGTGGTTCTACTCGGGCACCTATGGCGGCAGGAACCCGAACAGCGGCCAGATGGTCACGTACACCAACCTGAACCGTGGGACCTTCATCCCGCTGGCGCTGGTCGACGACAACACGCCGCGTCAGAACCACGGCCAGATGCGTCCGAGCTACAACGGCCCCGGAATCGCGGCCGGAGCCGTGGACCACCTCCCGAACGGTATCTCGGGTGGTGAGCACAACCCGGGCTACAATCCGTGGGTGGGCAACTTCGCCAACCAGTTTGGCGGCCCCCTGGTATTCTTCAACGGCGACTCCTCTACGCCTGCTCCTATGCAGACCGTCGAGCCTCGCCAGCAGTTCTCGGGCGGCCTGAGTTCCACCGGCGCGGTCGACCGGAGCATCGAGGGGCAGCGCTGGCAGCGGCCGGGCTCGGTCACCTCGTACGCCGATTACGCGCGCAATGCGGGCCTTCCGTATTCGCAGTTTGGAGTGTACAAGGATCTGGCGCTCACCGACGCCTCGGTCTTCGACTTCTACAACCAGTTGCTCGACGGTCCGAACAAGAAGGAGTGGCAGAACTTCCGTACCTATAACATCAGCCTCGCGCAGACCTTCTTTGACGAGCAGGTGGGTTTCGAGCTCACCTACAACAACGAGTTCTACCGCAACGGTCGCCTCAGCCTGCTCTCCGGCGAGCGCCAGGCCATCTACGTCGACTTCAACAAGGTCTACGGCGACGGCACTCCCGCCGGGCTGAACGGCGAGCCGTACGGCGACGGCACGCCCAACCCGAATGTGGGCCGCGCGTTCCTCTCCGACAACGGTCAGGGTAACAACGGTTCCTACCGATCGAACAAGGAGAGCAAACGCGCGACGGTGTTTGCCATCCACGACTTCTCCAAGGGTGGGAAGTTTTGGAGTCTGCGTTTCCTCGGCAAACATACGGTGACCGGCCTGTTCTCCTCGGACGAGAACACTTCCGATACCCGCTCGTGGATCCGCCACACGGCCGACGATGCCTTCGCCGAGGCGATTCGCACGTCCTCGGTTTTCAAGATCAACGCGAACGAAGTCGTGCCGAACACGGTGATCTACCTCGGACCTTCGCTCCTCAACGCAACCACGGCTGTCGGCGCTCATCTGCCGAACCCGACCAATGTTCAGGCGGTCCAGTCGGGCAATCTACGCACCTTCATCGGTACTTGGAACAAGGCGACGAATCCGACGGACTCGAACTACGTCGATCCGGGTGCGACGTGGGTCGACCCGTACTATCCCGACTTTGCGCCGTTCAACACGGCCGGCGGCGCCCGCAGTTCCACGCAGTCGGAAAACCCCGCCAACTACGTTGGCTGGCGCAACCTTCCGGTCGCCTGGACTGATTCCGAGTCTTCGGCTGCAGCCCGGGAGCACAACACCACGGCGGCGCGTTTGGCGCGCTCCCGCGTGAACTCCAGCGCGTTCGTGTGGCAGGGGCGCTTCTTGGACAACGCGATCGTCGGCACCTTGGGCGCCCGCAAGGACATCGCCAAGTCCTGGTCCATCGACCAGAACACCAACAGCGCCAGCGGCCGCGGCGTCCTCAATCTCGATCCGTCCGTCTACAAGCTGCCGGAGGCCCACGGCAACCGCGTGCAGATCACGTCGCACAGCTGGATGGTCGTCGGTCACTTGATGGACCTGCCCGGCCTGAAGCCGCTCCTCGAGAACAGCCCGGTGGTCGTGAGCTTGTTCTACAACAGGTCCTCGAACTTCCAGCCCTCCGCCGCCCGGGTCGACATCTACGGCAGCCCGTTGGCTCCGCCGACCGGTGTCACGACCGACAAGGGCGTCCTGTTCGAGACCCGCGACGGCAGATACTCGCTCAAGATCAACCGCTATGAGACGTCTTCGACGAACGTCTCCAACGAGACGCTCGCGAACAATCTCTGGTTCATCGGTGCCTCGCAGACCTGGTCCGGCAACTGGGCCAATCGTTTCCAGTACAACTGGGACGGCGACACCATCGGCTCGGCGATCACCAACCCGAGCGCGACGAACAACAAATACAACTACGAGCCCGCCCAACGCGAGAAGGACATGGCCGCCGCTCTCGGCCTGACGGGCGACGCGGCCCAGGCGAAGGCGTGGGAGTTGGCCGCGGCGCGCGAGACTCAGGTGGTGGCCGCGTGGCGCGCCTGGCAGGCCAGCGTGAATCCGGCCTTCTACTCCGCGTGGCGCATCGACCTGACCGCTCCGAAGGCGGGCACGGGCACCGAGCTCAGCGCTTCAGTTCCCGCCGGCTTGGCGGTGCCCGAGGACAGCGTCTCCAAGGGATACGAGGTCGAATTCACCGCTCAGTTCACCAGGAACTGGAGACTGACGTTCAACGCTGCCAAGACCTCGGCCGTTCGCCACCACGTCGGTGGCGCGGCCGTCACGGACTTCGTCACGCAGTACGAGCAGGCCTTGAACACCGGGGTCGGCGGCGCGGGCGATCTCCGCGTCTGGTGGGGCGGGGCGGGCAACGAGACCGCGCTCTATCAGTGGAACCAGCGCTTCGGCTCGCTCTACCGCCTGCTCAAACTGCAGGAAGGCACTAGCGCCCCCGAGCTGCGTCAGTGGCGAATCAACCTCATCACCAACTACGGCTTCGACTCCGGCTTCCTCAAGGGCGTCAACGTCGGCGGGGGCGTGCGCTACGAATCCTCGATCGTCATCGGCTACCCGGTCCTCCCGGGCCCGGTTTCGAGCCAGGCCTCCTACGACATCGCCCACCCCTATCGTGGCGACCGTGAGACGAACTTCGACTTCTGGGTCGGGTACACCCGGAGGATCTGGAAGGACGTCGAGTGGCAGATTCAGCTGAACGTCCGCAATGCCTTCGTCGGCAACGAACTGATACCGATCACCACGCAGCCCGATGGCTCGCCGGCCGGTTGGCGCATCCGCCCGCCGCAGACCTTCCAGCTCACCAGCACCTTCCGGTTCTGATCGGACCAGGGCGCGGACGGAGCGGGCGCTGCCGCAAGGCGGCGCCCGCTCGCGTGCCGCCAGCCTCGCCTCCGTCGCGGCGGTTCCGACCGTTTACCTTCACGGTCGTGAGGGTAAACGGTCGGGAATGTTGCCGGGGACCGGCCGGTGCGGTGCGATTAGCTCGTATCCGAGGCGAGAATAACGGCATGAGAGGCGCGGACCAATCCGGTCCGCGCGCCGCCTCAGTTGCCGCGGATCGTCGAGTGAAAAGGTGCCTGCTGCGCCGATCCGAAGTCGGTGAGCTTCGGTCTGCGGTTTTGGGCGGCGCTCGTGCCGCAGCATCCGTGTTCGGCCGGAGCCGCGCCGACCGTTTAGGTTCACGACCGTGAGGGTAAACGGTCGGAGGGGCGGAGGCGCTGGTTGGTGGTGACGGTGCGGGTGCGAGGGGAAACTGGGGGGCGGACACCTTTGAGGCGCTGCGTTGAGCAGGGGGCGTGGGGTGGGACACCGGCGGGCGGGTCGCCCGGAAGGGACGACCTACGCGCCTGACATTTGCCGGGGAAACTTCTGACAAAGTCTTACAAGGGTCTGACATCTCGGGAGAGCGGATGCGGTAGGCTGGGGGAGTCACCAGAACTCCAACCCCCGATCCTCCATCCGATGAATACTTCGCGCGTTTTGAATCTCATCCTGAGTGCCATGCTCCTCTTCGTGACGACCGCCCTGGCGCGGCCGGCCGATGGGAAGGGCCCCAAGGTCTTGAACGCACCAGCCCCCGCCGCGGCGACGGCTCCCTCGACCACACCGGGCGCCAGCGGCGCCGTCTTGGGCGCGCTCGCTCACCCGCGCATGGAGGTGGTCTTCGTGCTCGATACCACCGGTTCGATGCATGCGATGATCGAGAGTGCGAAAGCCAAGATCTGGGCCATCGCCCGCAAGCTCAAGGCCGCGCAGCCCACCCCGGAGATCCGCTTCGGACTCGTCGGCTACCGCGACCACGGGGACGCCTACGTGACGAAGGTGCATCCGTTGGGCTGTGACATTGATGCGACGTACGAGCAGCTCGGCGCCTTCACCGCCGCAGGCGGCGGCGACCTGCCCGAAGCGGTGAACGAGGCGCTCACCGCCGCGCTGCACGAGATCGAATGGAGCGCCGATCCGGGCGTGTTCCGCGCGATCTTCTTGGTCGGCGATGCCCCGCCCCAAACCGGCTACACCGGAGATGTGGAGTGGGTGGAGTCCTGCCTCGAGGCCAAGCAGCGCGGCATCCTGATCAACACCCTTCAATGTGGCCAGGCCGCGGCCACCGAAGAGGTCTGGCGGATGATCGCCGAGCGGTCCGGCGGCGCCTACGCGGCCTTGCTGGATGAAGGCCGCACGGAGGCGGTTGCGACCGAGTACGACGCCGCGATCCTGAGCGGCAACCGGGCGTTGGACGCGACGATTGTGCCTTATGGAAACACCGTTCAGATCGCGAATGCCGCCGGCAACCGGCTCCGACTCGACTCGATGTCCGCCGAGGGGGTCGCCGACCGTTCGTCGTTCCTGAACCGAACCGAGGCGTTCGCGGTCATGTCCGGCAAAGGTGATCTCATCGTTGAGTTGCTCGCCGGCCGGATGACGTTCGATCGGATCGATCCGAAGTTGTTGGACCCGAGCTGGGCGAAGCTCCCGGTCGCGGAGCGCAACGCGAAGATTCGTCGTTTGATGGAGCGGCGCCGGGAATTGCAGGCGGAGCTGAACCAGCTGGTCGAGAAGCGCGAGGAAGTGGTGACCGAGCAGATGGAGGGCGCCGAAGACATCATCGTCTTGAGTCCCTTCGAGGTCCTCACCGAGCAGGCCGGGGCAAACGGGTACCGCTTCAAGAAATGAGGCCGCTGGTTGGGCAGAGCTCGGGGACGATGGGTGACGCGGGGCCGCGCCCGGCTTCAGGTCGGCGGGATCGGGGCGGTTTCGAAATCGATCAGTTCGAGGCGGCCGTAGCGGGGGCTGGAGCGGATCGCGAAAGACGTGCGGATGCCGTGTTCGTCGAAGTGGCAACGCGGCTCGGTGCCGGCCTGACGGGCGAGCTGGATCTCCTCATGGCCGTCGCCCTCGATCGGGGTGTAAGCGTAGGTGCCGGGCTCCCGCGGATACGCCTCGCCGGCGAAGACGCCGACCTCGAACGGACCGTGGAAGAAGACGAGGGGCATGGGGAATTGCGGAATGCGGATTGCGGAATGCGGAGTGCGGAAGGGCGGACCGGAGGGGGATTGCGGATTGCGGAATGCGGAATGGGGAAGGGCGGACCGGAGGGCGGAATGGCGGAGGGCGGAAAGGGAGAATGTGGAACTCGGGAAATCAGGAACGGAAACGGGCAGCGGAGGGCTGGAGATCGTTTCCAGTGATAGAGCGGGCTGCACGCCCGCCTGTTGCCTCAGGGCTCGGATGTCGGGCGCAAAGCCCGACCCACCGAAAGAAGCAGCCGGAGACGGACGTCGCGGAGCGACATCCCTACCTCAAGCGAGCTTGAGCAGGTCGGCGGTGGACGGGATGTCCTTGATGATCTGCGACGGAAGCGGGCCGACGCCGAGGTAACGGAGGTTCGGCAGTTCGGCGGGCAGCGGTTCGCCGGCGTAGGCGCAGGTGACGATCGCCTTCATCATCGATGCGACATAGCGCTGCGCGGCGGCGGGCAGGTCGGCCCATTTCCGCGCCAACGAGATGTCCTCGGCCCAGCCGAGGTGGCGTTCGTAGACGGGCGTGAGGGTCTTGCGGAGTTCCTCGTGGCGCGGCACGTGGCGGAGGACTTTGCCGTCGGTCGTGCGGTAGCCGGTGCAGATGAGGAGGTCCTCGCTCCAGTCGCCGGCCCAGGTGAGCGCGTCGATCTTGTTGATCATCACGTCGTGGTAGCCACCGTAGCGGAGGGCGTCGCCCTTTTCGACGGCGTCGAACCAGCCGACCATGCGCTGGCGGCCGGTGGAGGTGCCGAACTCGATCTGCTTGAGCTTCTTCGCGAGCGGATGGGCGTCGTCCATCTGCGTGAGGAAGGTGTGGGTACCGACCTTGGTGTCGTAGGCCTTGGCCACGCCGAAGGTGTGCACCGGCTGGAGCGGGATCCCGATGGATTGGAAGATCTCCGGGGTGTAGGTGTGCGAGGCGGTGACGTTGGGCGAGAAGCCGCGGCGTTTGTCGAGCCAGTAGGACTGGCCGAACTCGCCGACGATGGAGCGGCCGGCGCGCATCTCCTGGCGGATGAGCTCACGGACCTCGAGCACGCGGTGGGCGAGGGTGGAGCCGGCCTGCCAGTAGACCTCGGTCAGGAGGTCGAGGTTGAGCGTGAAGGGCTTGTCGCCCTTGAAGCGCACGAAGTCGAACTCGGCGGCGGGGAACACGCCGGCCTCGATGGCCTCGGCGTTGGCGCGCTGCTCGGCGGCGGTGAGCTTGGTGAAGTAGGTGTCCCAGGTTTCCGGGGTCACGCGGCAGACGTGCTGGATGGTGCGCAGGGCGCGGTCGGCCCGGCCGGCCAGCTTGCGGGCGAACGCCTCGCGGGTGCCGCGGAAGTCGGTGTAGTAGATCTGCCACTGGCCGGTCTCGTCGTTGTAGGCCGGGGTGATGCCGCGGCCGGTGGAGCCGCGGGGCTCCTCGCCGAGGACGCCGACGCGATAATCTTCCCACGCGAGGTCGAGCAGGCGGTGGCAGAGGTCGGAGACGAGGGTGCGCTCGTCGATGGCGAGGCGGTCGACGACCTTGAAGCCGCGCTGCTCGAGGGGCTTGATCTCCCACCAGAACTTGCGCGGGTCGGCGACGACGCCGCTGCCGATGGCGAGGTGCGCGACCGTTTCCTCGATGATGCCGGCCGGGAGGAGGTTGAGCTTGATGCCGCCCGCGGTGTGGCCGGAGTTCGCGCCGCCATTGACCTTCAGCACCACCGAGACGGGCTTGCCGCCGGGTGTGGCGCGAAGTTCCTCGACCACCTCGGAGATGAGGCGGCCCTTACCTTCGTCGCCGAAGCTGATACCGACGTCGGCGATGATCTGGCTGGTGATGGGCGTTAGGGACATGGCGGCGGATGAAATGCGGATTGCGGATCTCGGATTGCGGAAGGGCGGACGGGGCGGTGGTGGGAAACGAGCGGTTGGTGACAGCGCAGCGGGGCAAGGAAAGCGGCGGGCGGGCGGTTGGCGAGCGCGGAGAGCAGGCTCCCCGTTAGGGCGGTTGCTCCGAAACCGTTGCAGACGTTTCGGAGAATGGTCCCTACCTCGGAAGCGAGCGGTGGGCGCTCAACCGTGGCTCTTGTGGGTCTTGATCTCGATGACGTCGTGCGGGGCGGCTTCGCGTTGGCCGGCGGGGCTGACGCGGATGTAGCGGGCGCGTTGGCGGAGGGCGGCGAGATTCGGGGCGCCGAGGTAGCCGAGGCCGCTCTGCATGCCGCCGATGAGGTTGCCGAGCACGTCGTCGAGCGAACCGGACACTTCCTTGAGGGCCTCGATGCCCTCGGCGGCGACCTTGCGGGTGGTGTCGTTCTTGTCGTGGCCGTAGCGGGCGGCGGAGCCGGCCTTCATGGCGGCGAGCGAGCCCATGCCGCGGTACTGTTTGAAGAACTTGCCATCGATCTCGACGAGGTCGCCGGGCGCTTCGCGGCAACCGGCGAGCAGGCCGCCGCACATCACGACGTCGGCGATGGTGAGGGCCTTGACCATGTCGCCGGACTTCACGATGCCGCCGTCGGCGATGAGGCGCACGCCTTTGGCGGCGGCGGCCTTCGAGCAGACGTGGAGCGCGGTGAGCTGCGGGATGCCGACGCCGGCGACGACGCGGGTGGTGCAGATGGAGCCGGGGCCCTGGCCGATCTTGATGGCGTTGGCGCCGCAGTCGGCGAGGTACTCGACACCGGAGCCGCTGGTGACATTGCCGGCGATGATGGTGAGGGCCGGGAACGCCTGCCGGATGAGCTGCACGGTCTCACCGACGCCCTTGGTGTGTCCGTGGGCGGTGGAGACAGCGACGCAGTCGACGTGTTCGGCGACAAGGGCGGCGAGGTGCGCGACGATCTTGTCGCGGTCGAGGGAGCCGTCGGGCTTGCGGACGGGGGAGAGGGCGGCGCCGACGACGAGGCGGAAATCGGTGTCGCGGGCGGGCTTCCGGGTGGTCTTGGCCTCGGAGAGGATGCGTTCGACGTCGGAGCTGGTGAGCAGGCCGCGGAGTTTGCCGACGTCGTCGACGACGAGCATCTTGTTGACGCCGACGTGGTCGTTGAAGAAGCGGTCGGCGGCGCGGATGGGGTCGTTGCCGAGGTCGCGGACGTTGATGGTGAAGAGGCGGTCGCGGGGAGTCATGGACTCGGCGACGCTCTTGGCGCGGTAGCGTTCCTTGACGACGTTGCCGCTGAGAAGGCCGACGAGCAGGCCGGCATCGTCGACGACGGGAAACGCGCGGAAGTCGAAGCGCTTCTGCTCAACGAGGGTGAGGATGTCGGCGATGTATTGGCCGGGCTGGACGGTGATCGGGTCCTGGATCATGCCGTGGACATGGCGCTTCACGCGGGCGACTTCCTTCACCTGCTCCTTGGCCGGCATGTTGTAGTGGATGAGGCCGATGCCGCCGTTGAGGGCCATGGCGATGGCCATGCGCGACTCGGTGACGGTGTCCATGTCGGCGGAGACGACGGGGACCTGGAGGCGGAGCGAATCCGAGAGGGAGGACGAGAGGTCGGCGTCCTTGGGGAGGATCTCCGAGTAGAGGGTGGCCAGGGAGACGTCGTCGTACGTCAGGGCCATCGGGCGGTTGGCGGCGAAAAAGTCGTCGGCCGGCAGATAGAATTGCGCGTCGGAGGCGGCGGTGAAGCTCATGGGCGAGTTTAACTTCGACGGGGCGGGGAAGGGGTCAATGCGGATCTGCGGGACGAGGCGCGAGCCGGTGGGCGGTGGACTGTGGACGGTCGACGGTGGCCGGTAACCTGTGGACGGTGGACGGGGGCCAGTGCGGGGGCGCGGTCGCCCGAAGCTGCGGGGAACGCGAGAGTGGCGGGCCGCCAGGGCGCGGCCTACAGGACGAATTCCGCCGGGGCGACGAGGACGACGTATTCGCCTTTCTTGCTCATCGGGGCGAACCGCTGGCGCACCTCGCCGGCGGGACCGACGAGAAAGGTCTCGTGGAGTTTGGTGACCTCCTTGGCGAGGCAGACCACGCGGGTCGGGCCGAGGACCTCGACGATCTCGTCGACGAACGCCTCGATGCGGTGGGTGCTTTCGTAGAGGCAGAGGGTGTGGGGCGCGTCGCGGTGTTTCTCGAGGAAGACGCGGCGCGCGGCGGTCTTGGGCGGGAGAAAGCCGGCGAAGAAGAAGGCGTTGGTTGGCAGGCCGCTCGCGCTGAGCACGGCGATGGCCGCGCAGGCGCCCGGCACGGGGATGACGGGCAGGCCGCGGCGGCGGCAGGCGCGCACGAGCCGGAAACCCGGATCGCTCAGGCCGGGCGTGCCGGCGTCGCTGACGATGGCGACGGATTCGCCGGCGGCGAGGCGGGCGACGAGCTGTTCGGCGGCCTCGGTTTCGTTGTGCTCGTGGTAGGCGACGAGCGGGCGGTGCAGGCCGAGGCGGACGAGCATCGCGCCGGTGGTGCGGGTGTCCTCGCTGGCGATCACCGAGGCCGTGCCGAGGATGGCGCGGGCGCGGTCGGTGAGGTCGCCGAGGTTGCCGATCGGGGTGGCGACGACGTAGCAGTGGCCCGGTTGCGCGGTGAGGGAGGTGTTGACGTCGCTCATGTGGTGAGGTTTTCGCGCGGCGCGCGGCAGGCGGCAAACGCTA
>JAHFTC010000088.1 GCA_023269585.1 Opitutaceae bacterium | reverse complement strand
CGCTAAGGCCCCGCCCCGAGCGGCGATACCTCCCTGGTGGTAGCCCGGTACGACCATCGCCTCATTGTCGGCGCAGCCCCAATCAGAAAACTCCTCATCGGCGCCGGCCGTGTGCCCCACACGCACGGCCGGCGCCGATAAGCGAAGGTGCTCCCGCCCCCACCCCAAAGACCGCTACCCGCCCGCCCTCGTTCGCTACCTTTTGGCCACCTACCCGAGCCAAACCCCACGAACCGTAACCCAAAATGAAACCTGAATCGTTAATGAACTCCGCCCTTCGGCGCGTCGGCCTCCTGGCCGGCTTTGCCCTCGCCTCCGTCTCCGGTCTGCAGGCTCAGACCATCACCACCAACCAGACCGGCACTCATAACGGCTACTATTACACGTACTGGAAAGACACCGGCTCCGCCACCATGACCCTGGGCTCGGGCGGCAACTACAGCGTGTCGTGGAACCTGGGCTCCGGCAACTTCGTCGGCGGCAAGGGCTGGAGCACCGGCTCCTCATCCCGAACGATCAACTACAACTGCGGCGCGTGGAGCCCCTCGGGCAATTCCTACCTCACGGTCTACGGATGGACCACGAGCCCGCTCGTTGAATACTATATCGTCGACAGCTGGGGCAGCTGGCGCCCGCCCGGCGGCTCCTCGCAGGGGACCGTCTCCTCCAACGGCGGCTCCTACAACCTCTACCGCACCCAGCGCGTGAACCAGCCCTCGATCCAGGGCACGGCCACCTTCTACCAGTACTGGAGCGTGCGCACCGCCAAGCGCGGCACCGGCAGCAATGCCCAGGTCTCGTTCGGCAACCACGCCAACGCCTGGCGGAACAGGGGCTGGAACCTCGGCAACCACAACTACCAGGTCATGGCCACCGAAGGCTTCCAGAGCAGCGGCTACTCCAACCTGACTGTCTGGTGACAATGTAACGGGCCGGCGAACGCGGCCGCACTGCAGGGCCACGTTCGCCTCGCCTCGTTTGGTCGGCGCCTCCCGGAGTCTTGCGTCTTGCGGGCCGGCGCCGACCTTCTTTTTTTTCCACCCGCACTCCCACGAGCCGGCCTCGCCCCCCGCCGCTTCTCCCTCAACCTCGCCCCCATGCGCCGCCTCCTCGCCTCCCTGCTGCTGGTCGCCCTGGCCGCCCCCGCCAGCTGGTCCCAGTCCGCCCCCGCCGACCTCGTCCTCGTCGAGGGCGGCCCCTTCCTGCACGCCAAATCCGTGTTCCGCACGAAGGCCGTCCAGGTGCCGAGCTTCTACCTCGGCCGTCACGAGGTGACCCAGCAGGAGTGGGTCGCGGTGATGGGCGCCAATCCCTCGGCCTTCCCGGGCGACGACCGCCCGGTCGAGATGGTCACCTGGTACGACTGCATCGAATACTGCAACCGGCGCAGCCTGAAGGAAGGCCTCGCGCCCTACTACACCATCGACAAGACCGCCGCCGACCCGGCCAACCAGAATCCCGAGGACGAGTTCAAGTGGACCGTCACGCCCAATCCCGGCGCCAACGGCTACCGGCTGCCGACCGAGGCCGAGTGGGAGTATGCCGCCGGCGGGGGCCGTCTGAGCCGAAACTTCACCTACAGCGGCGGCGACACCATCGAAACCGTCGCCTGGTTCTGGAAGAACTCCGGCGACACCGCCCTCGACGGCCTCTGGAACTGGCCCACCATCGAGCGCAACAAGAACCGCACCCAGCCCGTCGGCCGCAAAGCCCCCAACGAGCTCGGGCTCCACGACCTGTCGGGCAACGTCCGGGAGTGGTGCTGGGACTGGTACGGCGAGGCGGACACCATCGGCACCGCCCCCGCCGGCGTACCGGCCGGCGCCCTGCGCCTCTGGAAAGGCGGCGGCTGGATGGGCGGCGATTTCTGCTGCGAGCCGTCCTTCCGCGCCGGCTTCGAGCCGCACAGCAAAGGCTACGACCAGGGCTTCCGCGTCTGCCGCAACCCCTGAGCCGCCCCGCGGCACCGCCTTCTCCGATGCCCTCCGCGCTCCGTCTCTCGCTCGGCGCCAACGCCGCCCTCGCGACCGTCGTCGCGTTCCTGCTCTGGTCGCACCGGCCCGCGCCGCCCGCCGCGGCCACGGCGTCGGCGCGCCGGCCGGACGCCCCCCCCGCCACCGCCCCTGCGCCCACCACCCCGGACCCAGCCGCGCCGGAAGGTCTCCGCACCGCCATCACCCAGCTCGAGCAGCTCGGCCTCCCGCGAGAAGTCGTTGTCACCGCCCTGATCGGCGACATCCACCGCCGCTGGGACCTGCGTTTCGCCGCACTGGAGAAACACTACGCGCCGCGCCGCGTCCCGGAGCGTGAATACATCGAGCTCGCCCGGCAACGCGACGCCGAACAGGAGCGCGAACTCGTCGCCGCCCTCGGGGCCGACGGCTACCGCGCGTGGGACAAGCAGCGCATCCTCCGCCTGCACAACGCCGGCCACGCCGCCCTGAGCGAGGCGGAAGCCGAGACGCTCTACCGGCTGCAAAAGGATTTCGACGCGCACCACAAGGAGCTGCAGATGGCCGTCGAAGACGGCGTGGCCGACGCGACCGACATCAGCGCCCTCCACGCCCAGGCCCAGGCCGCGCTCGACGAGGAACTACGCCAACTCCTCGGCCCGCAGCGCTACAACCAGCTGCGCGGACTCTCCGACCCGCTCACCGACGCCGCCCAGCGCTACGGCGACCTCAACCCGAGCCCGGCCCAAGCCCAGGCCGTCGTGCAGGCCGACGACGATTTCCGCACGCGCGAAGCCGCGTTGGCGCGCCGGCTGAGGGGAAACCCGGGCGCCGTCGACATCGCGGCGGAGCTCAGGGCCTTGAACGAGACGCGGGAGGAAAACCTGCGCCGGATCTTCGGCGCCGAGGCGTATGAGAACACCCGACGCGAGAACGACTCGACCTACCAGCGCCTCGGTCAGTTCGCCTCCGCCTGGGAGCTCCGGGCCGAGGAGCTGCCCAACGTCTACGACACCCTGCGCACCTTTCGGGAGCAGATGGAACTCGCCCGCTCCGCCGCCGCGATGCGCGAGGCCGCCGGCCAGCGCGTCAATTGGAGGGAGATCGACGCCTCGATCGAACTCGTCCGCCAGCAGGCCGAGACCGACCTCGTGCAGCTCATCGGCGACAAGCGCGCGTGGCGCCTGAAGGAAAACGGCCTGCTGAGCACACGCTGAGCGTCGAGGCCCTCGCCGCCGGACCAGCAAACTCCAGTCGTCGATGACCCTCTTCGCCGCGCTGGCCGACCCCGGAAGCGTCTTCGCGACCGTGCTCGAGGCGTTCGACACCGGACACGCCTGCGTCCGTACCCAAGATTTCCTCGCGACCGGAACCCGCCGCACCTAGAAGAAGGAGCCGTCCCCACCGTCCCCACCGTCCACCGTCCACCGCCCACCGTCCACCGCCGCCCATGAACAACCTCAAAGCGATTGTCGCGATCACGTTCGGCTACGGAGCGGGCCTGGTCTGCGGCGCCAAGGCGATTCGCGGCTGGCTGCTGCTGGCCCGGGCCCGGCACTGGCAATGCACCGAGGGCATCGTCCGCGAATCGACGCTCTACAAGGACCCGGAGCACAACAACGCGACGCACTTCCGGATCGTCTACGAATTCGTCGCCGGCCATCCGCTCGTCGGCCACACCCCGCGGCTCTCCGGCAATTGGTTCTTCAACCTCAAGCAGCAGCAGCGCTTCGTGGAGCGTTTCAAAACCGGCGAAGTCGTCGCCGTCTACTACGATCCCGCCAACCCGGCGCAGAACTGCCTTGATCGCGACGACCGCTCGGGCGTGGTCGCCTATGGAATCATGGCCTTCGGCGCCATTCTACTCGCGACCGCACTCGTGCTGCTGATCCGCTGAGCGCCGGTCGCGCGCGGCTCACGCGCCAAGCAACTTCGCCGGCAGGAAGAGCAACGCGCGCACGAGCGCCAGCAGCGCCTCGATCAGGGAGCCCACGATCCGGAACGGGATCGAGAGCAGCCAGAGCAGCGGGAAGGCGACCAAGAACAGCAACGCCAACGGCCAGCACAGCACGAGCAGGAGCGTCCAAACCAGGAGGGAGAGAAGAAGTTTCATTTCCGTTCGCCCCTGAGCACACCGCAGCGCGCGGGAAGTCGCAGGAAAGTCGGCGGAGCACCGCTCGCGCGCAGTCCGGATCGTTCACACGCCTTCCCTTCCGGCGCCACCCCACCTCGAAACGCCTTATCCCCCGAATGCTCGAGTCAGACTCCAGGCGATTGTTTGCGGCTTCCGCACGGCTTAATCGTGCGGCAACCTCCCCGCCTTCTTCGATGGATCAGCCCGCGCCCGCCTCCGCTCCAGCCTCCGCCCCCCTGCCGCGCACCACGCAGCCGTGCGACACGGACTGTGCGTTTCACGAGGTGTTGCCCAACCTGCCGGACTGGGGCTGGTGCGCTGATCCCTCGCGTCCTTTTCGGCAAGGATTGGTGCGGATCGGGCGGGAGTGCCGGCAGCATGCGGCGCGGCCAGCGCGGTAGCGGTCCGGACAGGCCCTCGACGCTCGTCGTTCGACCCTCGACCAACGGGTGGGGCTCAGACCTTCGGGCCCGCGGCCGGAGGCTTGTGCCGCTTCGGCAAGGGCAGGTCCTTCCACGTGCCGTGGATCGCAAGATAGCCGAGGCCCCCGCCGAGCACGCCGAGGATGATCGCACCGAGATACAGCGAGGTCATCGCGTCGCCGGTGAAGGCATGGCGGGGCGCGTGGGTGATCTCAAACCAGGTGTCGGCGATCGCGCGGCCGCGGATGACCTCGCCGACGAAATAGCAGGCGGGCAGCTGAATCGGCGCCGTGAGTGGCGAGGAGAGAAATTGGAGCGCGATCGCGATCAGCAGGTTGGCGCGAAAAAACAGCGCGAACGCGGCGGCGATCAACGACTGGAAGGGGAGAAACGGCACCATCGTGATCGGAAACCCGATCAGCCAAGCGCGGGCGAGGGACTCGCGCGTCGGTTTCCACAACGCCTTGTCGAGGATGCGGTCGCCGAGCCTGCGATGCAGAAAGGAGCCGTGCATCCGTTTCCGTGTGAGCTGCCGGCGATGGAACCAACGAAAGGCCTTGAGGGAAAGGCGCATCACTCAGGGGGCTGGCGGAGCCGAGGGCGCCACCGGCTGGCGGGTGAGGATGATCTTGTCGACCCGGTGGCGGTCCATGTCGGCGACCTCGAACTTCCAGCCCTGGCAAAGAAACGATTCGCCCGCCTTCGGGATGTGGGCGAGGCGGTCGGTCACGAAGCCGCCCAGCGTCTCGAAATCCTCGTCCTCCTCGCCCGGCAGCGCGGCGATCCCGAACCGCCGGTGCAGCTCCTGCAGCGGCATGAAGCCGTCGACCAGCCACGAGCCGTCGTCGCGTTGCACGGCGTCGGGGGTGTGGCGGTCGCCCGGCTCGGGCAGGTCGCCGACGATCGCCTCCATCACGTCGATAAGTGTCACCAACCCCTGGATGCTGCCGAACTCGTCGGTGACGAGCGCGAGGTGCTTGCCCGATTTCTTGAACGACTCGAGCAGCTGCACCGCGTTGATCGAGGCGGGGACGAGCAAGGGGGCGGTGAGGTGATGGCGGATGTTGTTCGGCAGCCCGATCGCGGAGTTGGCCCAGAGCGCCTTCACGGCGACCATGCCGATCACGTTGTCGCGCGTGCCCTCGTAGACGGGGAAGTGCGAGTGGCCGCTGGTGACGATCTTGCGCCAGTTGACCTCGTCGGCGTCGGCCACGTCGAGCCACACGATGCGCGTGCGGCGCGTCATGAGCGTGGTCACGGGCCGCTCGTCGAGGCGCAGCACACCCTCGACCATCGCGCGCTCGGCCTTGTGGAAGACGCCGGCGGTGGTGCCCTGTTCGATGAGGTGGGAGATCTCCTCCTCCGAGGGCGGCGCGTCGACGGTGCGGCCGAGCCCGAAGACCTTCAGCACGAGGTTGGTGGAGATCGTGAGCAACCAGACGAACGGCGAGGCCAGCCGGGTGAGCCCGGTCATCGGTCGGGCGATCAACATCGCGCGCCCCTCGGGGTTGCTCAGCGCGATGCGCTTGGGGACGAGTTCGCCGACGATCAGCGAGAAGTAGGTCAGCAACGCCACCACCGCGAAGAAGGCGATCCGGTCGGCGTACGGGGCGAGCGCCGGAACCCCGGCGATGACACCGGCGAGCTTCGCGGTGAGCGTCGTGCCGGCGAACGCCGCCGAGAGCACGCCCACCAGCGTGATGCCGATCTGCACCGCGGAGAGGAAGCGGTCCGGCTGCTCGGCCAGCGCGAGCGCGGCGCGGGCGGGGGCGGAGCCGGCAGCCGCCAACGCCTTTAACCGGGCCTTGCGCGCCGAGACCACGGCGATCTCGGCCATCGCGAAAACGCCGTTGGCGAGAAGGAGGAGGAAGATGACTAACAGTTCGAGGAGGATCTGCATCAGATATTGTGGAGACGAAAGGTGCGAGTAACGCAGGCGCCCGAAGGATGTCAAACGATGCACCCGCGCGGACGACCCGGCAGAAAACGAGAATAATTGCGCGCTTGTCATTTCGCAATTTCGCGAAATAGTGGCCGCCGTCATGTCCGCCGCCGCCACTCAGCAACGCAAGCGTCGTGCCTCCGTTTTCAAGGCCCTCGGCCACCCGGCCCGGCTGTGCATCGTCGAGGAATTGCGCGGCGGCGAACGCTGCGTGTGCGAACTCGTCGAGGTGTCCGCCGGCGGCTGGTCCACCGTCTCACGCCACCTCTCCGTGCTGAAGGCCGCCGGAATTGTCGAGGACGAGAAGCGCGGGCTGCAGGTCTACTACCGCCTCGCCCTGCCGTGCGTCGGCACCTTCCTCGACTGCTTGGCCGACGGCGCCGCCGCGGCGAAGTCCGGCGCCGCCTTGTGCGGCTGCGAGCGATGATCGTTTCGCCCTTTATTTCGCAAGAACGCCAAACAGCGGACCATTCCCGATGGATAAGAAAAAAGAACTGACCGTGCTCGCCTGGATGGCCGCGACGTTCGCCGCCGTCTATTTCATGCCGCTGGGCACGCCGCGCTTCGATGGCGCGGTGACCGAGGCGCTGGCGCTGACGAAATGGTACGCGCAGGAACATGTGATCCTGTGCCTGCTGCCGGCGTTCTGGATCGCGGGCGCCATCGGCGCCTTCGTCTCCCAGCAGTCGGTGATGAAATACTTCGGACCGAACGCCCCGAAGGTTGCCAGCTATGGCGTGGCCTCGGTGTCGGGCACGATCCTCGCCGTGTGCTCTTGCACCGTGCTGCCGCTCTTCTCCGGCATCTACCGCATGGGCGCCGGGCTCGGGCCGGCGACCGCGTTTCTCTATTCCGGCCCGGCGATCAACGCCCTGGCAATCATCCTCACCGCGAAGATCCTCGGCCTGCAGATCGGCATCGCTCGCGCCGTGGGTGCGGTCACGTTCTCCATCGTCATTGGTGCGCTGATGCAGTGGCTCTTCCGGCACGAGGAAAAGGCCAAGGCGATCAAGATGGCGGAGCTGCCCGAGCCGGTGGCCGCACGCCCGCTGTGGAAGACCGCCGTGTTCTTCGGCCTGATGGTTGCGATCCTGGTGTTCGCCAACTGGGGGCGCACCGATGAGGCAACAGGCTTCTTCGCGGCCGTCTATGCCGTGAAATGGTGGCTGACCGCCGGCTTCGCGGCGGTGTTCGGCTTGGTGATCGGGCGCTGGTTCGCGCTGCCGAAGGTGCGGCTCGCCCTCACCGCGCTCGCAACCACCGCCGCCGCGCTGCTCGTGCCGGCTCATCCGACGCTGGCCGTCCTCGTGGCTGTCGCCGGACTGGCGTGGTGCACGGCCGGCCAGGAAGGCGAGGCCGGCGAGTGGTTCACGCAGTCCTGGGACAACGCCAAACAGATCTTCCCGCTGCTCATCGGCGGCGTGCTTGTGGCCGGTCTGTTGCTCGGACGCCCCGGCCACGAAGGGTTGATCCCCAACGAGTGGATCGCGCGCTCGGTGGGTGGGAATTCTTTCGGGGCGAACTTGTTTTCCTCCGTCGCAGGCGCGCTCATGTACTTCGCAACGCTCACCGAGGTGCCGATTCTCCAGGGTCTCAGGGGCAGCGGCATGGGCGAGGGCCCCGCGCTCGCCCTGTTGCTCGCCGGTCCGGCCCTGAGCTTGCCGAGCATGATCGTGATCAACTCCGTCATGGGGCCGAAGAAGACCGCCACCTACGTCGGCCTGATCGTCGTGTTTTCAACCCTCGTCGGCTGGGCCTACGGGGCCTGCGTCTGACACTCCTCCCCCGATCCAACCTCCCCTTCCATGAAGAAAATCCAAATCCTCGGAACCGGCTGCAAGAAGTGCACGACCCTCGCTGAAACCGCCGATGCGGCGGCCAAGGCCCTCGGCCTCGAATACACCCTCGAAAAGGTCACGAACCTCAACGACATCGCCTCGTTCGGTGTGATGTTCACCCCGGCCCTCGTGGTCGACGGCGTGGTGAAACTCTCCGGCCGCGTGCCCTCGCTCGACGAGGCCAAGCAGCTGATCGGCTGAGAAACCAAGGCATTTCACCACAGAGAACACAGAGAAGAAGTGATGAACCCTCCGCATTCTTCATCTCCGACCTCCGTGCTCTCTGTGCCCTCTGTGGTTCAAAATCATCTGTCGCCAGCATCTCAACCATGAGCACACCCAGCATCGGCTTCATCGGTGGCGGGCGCATCGCCCGCATCTTCCTCGCGGGCTGGACCCGCGCCCAGCAACTCCCGGCACGCATCGTCGTCGCCGACCCGAGCGCCGAGGCGCTCGCAAAGCTCCAGGCGCAGTTTCCCGGAGTCGACACGACCTCCGATCTCGCCGCCGCCGCGGCGCAGGATGTCGTCTTCCTCGCCACGCATCCACCGGTGCTGACCGAGGCCGCGGGCAAGGCCGCCGCCGCGCTCAAGCCCTCCGCCATCCTCGTCTCGCTCGCGCCGAAGTTCACCATCGCGAAGCTCACCGCGCTGCTCGGCGGCTTCTCGCGTATCGCCCGTTCGAATCCCAACGCACCCTCCGTCGTCGGCGCCGGGATGAACCCGGTCGTTTTCGGCGCGGCGCTCACTGTCGCCGATCGCGACACCGTGCGGGCGCTCCTCGCGCCGCTGGGCGAAAGCCCCGAGGTGGACGAGGCGAAGATCGAGGCCTACGCCGTGTTCACCGCGATGGGACCGACCTACCTCTGGTTCCAGCTGCAGGCGCTGCGCGAACTCGCCGTGTCGTTCGGCCTCAGCGAGGCCGAGGCGAACGCCGGCTTGAAGCGCATGGTTTGCGGCGCCGCGCGCACGCTCGTCGACTCCGGCCTTTCGCCCGCCGAGGTCATGGACCTTGTCCCCGTGAAACCGCTCGCCGAGATGGAGCCACAGGTGCTCGAACTCTACCGCAACCGCCTCCCGGCGCTCTTCCAGAAGATCAAACCATGAGAACTCTCGCCCTCCTTCTGACTCTCGGCCTCGCCGGTCTCATCCGCGCCGCGGATGCGCCGGCCCTGCCGCGGCTCGTCGATCTCGGCGCCGGGAAATGCATCCCGTGCAAACAGATGAAACCCATCCTCGCAGAGCTCACGCGCGACTACGCCGATCAGTTCACCGTCGTCTTCATCGACGTGTGGGAGAACCGCGCCGAAGGAGCGAAGTACGGCATCCGCATGATCCCGACGCAGATCTTCTACGGAGCCGACGGGAAGGAGCTCGCCCGCCATGAAGGCTTCATGGCGAAGAAGGACATCCTCGCGAAGTGGCAGGAGCTCGGCGTCACGGTGAAGGAACCCGCTCCGGCCACAGCGACACCCTCGGCAAACTGAAACGGAGTTACGACAGAAGAGAGCGAAGATCACGAAGGTCCGGAGACTGCGGCTCCAGGATCCTACCCGCACTGCGGCTCTATTTCTCACTCCTCGGTACTCGCTTCGTTTCCTTCGTTACCCTCTGTGATATCATCCTCCGCAATCTGACCCATGGACGCGATCTTCACCTGGCTGAGCGATGCGATGAACGGCGCGCCGTGGCTGGCAGTGGTCGCCGCCGCCGGCTGGGGCGTGGCGAGTCTCGTGCTCAGCCCCTGCCACCTCGCGAGCATCCCGCTCATCGTCGGCTTCATCGCGGAGCGCAAGGACACCACGCCGCGCCAGGCCTTCGGCTACGCGCTGCTTTTTGCCCTCGGTATCCTGATCTCGATTGCGGCGGTGGGCGGGCTCACCGCCGCCGCCGGACGCATGCTCGGCGATGTGGGCCCGTGGGCCAACTATGCCGTCGCCGGCGTGCTCCTGCTGGTCGGCCTGCACCTGCTCGAGATCCTGCCGCTGCCGTGGGAACGCGGCCTTAGTTTGCCGCGCTTCCAGGGCAAGGCAGCGGCGTTGCTGCTCGGGCTGATCTTCGGCGTCGCGCTCGGGCCCTGCACCTTCGCCTACCTCGCGCCGGTGCTCGGTGTGATCTTCGGCGTAGCGCGCACACAGCCCGGTTTCGCCGTGCTGCTGCTGCTCGCCTACGGCATCGGCCACTGCGTGCTCATCGTCGCCGCCGGTGTATCCGCCGAGAAGGTGCAGCAGGTGCTCGACTGGAACGGCAGCTCGCGCGGCGCCCGCTGGTTGCGCCGCAGCTGCGGCTTGCTCGTGCTCGCCGGCGCCGGCTGGCTGGCCTGGACGGCCCGCGGTTGAGGGGCGGGGCCTCCGCATCACCGGCCGGTCCAGATTGGCGCTTTGCGTCGGCCGCTTCGCGCCGTCATTGCTCGGGCCGCGTCGGCGGTGAGCCGTTGCGACCCATCCCATGAGCAAATACTTCGAGGAACTGGACTACCGGCAGACGCCGCTCGGCGAACTGTCGTTGCGGCGCAAATGCGTGGCGATGCTCGGCGATCTCGAAATCTACGAGGTGAAACTCGGGGAGGAATTCCTCATGACGAGCCTCTTTCACGCGGTCGAGGACGCCGTGTCGGACCTCGGCCTCGCGGAGCTGGGCGGGCGCGAGTGCGATGTAATCGTGGGCGGGCTTGGGCTGGGTTACACCGCGGTGGCGGCACTGGCCCACCCGTCGGTGCGCTCGCTCGTGGTGATCGATTTTCTCGCGCCGGTAATCGAGTGGCACCAGCGCGGACTCGTGCCCAACGGGCCGAAGCTCGTCGCCGACCCGCGCTGCCGTCTGGTGGAGGGCGATTTCTTCGCACTGGCCACGGCTCCGCAGGGGTTCGACCACGGGCGGCGCTTCCATGCGGTGTTGTTGGATATCGACCACTCGCCGCGCAACCTCCTGCACGCGGGCAACGCGGCCTTCTACACTCCGGCCGGGCTGGGCGGTCTGGCCGCGCAGCTTCACCCCGGCGGCGTGTTTTCGATGTGGTCCGACGACCCGCCCGACGAGGAGTTCCTCGGACTATTGCGCACCGTCTTCACCTCGGTGCGCGCGGAGATCGTGACATTCCCGAATCCGCTGCTCGACCGCGACTCGGCCAGCACCGTCTACCTCGCCCGCACCGCCGGGTAGACGAGAGGAAGCGCGGGGCCCGCTCCGGACACGGCGGCGTCGCGCCTTCGTAACAATATGCCGCTTGCGGTATATGCCGTGGGCGGCATGTTGCGCGGCATGGATCTCGTCCGCATCTACGAATGCCTCTGCGACCGCACCCGGCTGCGGCTGCTGGCGCTGCTCGGCCGCGGGCCGCTGTGCGTGTGCCACCTGCAGGAGATCCTCGACGAGCCGCAGGTGAAGGTCTCCAAGCACCTCGCCTACCTGCGCGATCGCGGGTTGGTCGAATCAAGCCGCGAGGGCAACTGGATCGTCTACCGACTGCCGGCGAACCCGCCCCGCGAACTCGTCGCCAACCTCGCCTGCCTGCAGGACTGCGCCGCCGAGGAGCCCGAGTTCCGCCGGGATGTGGCGAAGCTCGCACGAGTCCGCGCCCGGCTCGCGAAGGCCGGGGCCGCGCCCTGCGCCGTGCGGGGCGGCGAAGCCCCGTCGCCAACAACACGGAAGCGCCGAGCGCCCGCCACCTGAAGTTTCCCATGAGTACCACCGCCAAACCCACCGTCCTCATCCTCTGCACCGGCAACTCGTGCCGCTCCCACCTCGCCGAGGGCATCCTGCGCACCGTCGCCGGCGATGTCCTCGACGTGCAGAGCGCCGGCTCGAAGCCCGCCGGCTACGTCCATCCGCTCGCCATCGCCGCGCTCAAGGAGATCGGCATCGACATCTCCACGCACCGCTCGAAATCCATGACCGAGTTCATGGGCCAGAAAGTGGAGACGGTGATCACCGTCTGCGGCAACGCCGACCAGGCCTGCCCGATCTTCCCCGGCCAGGTGAACCGCCACCACTGGCCCTTCGAGGATCCGGCCCACGCGCCCGGCACCGACGCCGAAAGGCTGGAGGTCTTCCGCCGCGTGCGCGACGAGATCCGCCGCACCTTCACCGCCTACGCCCACGGCCGCCGCGACCAGTCGAAGGCGAAATAGTGGGCAAGGCAGGACACAGAGATCACGGAGAACAGAGGAGGGCACTGAGGACGAACCGTTTCCGGTGGTGGGGCGGACTTTACGCCCGCCATTCCTACCCTGTCCAACTGGCGGGCGTAAAGCCCGCCCCACGATTCGATCCTGCCGCTTCTAATCCGTCTCTGTGCGCTCATCCGCCTCTGTGTCCTCTGTGACTAGTCCGGCTCCGTAGTCCCCTCCCTTCCTTCGTTCTCTTCGTTAACTTCTGTCGCCCCTCCGTCGTTCGTTCTCCGTCTTCCGCCATGTCCGACAAAGTCGCCAAGAATCTCTCGTTTCTCGACCGCTACCTCACGCTCTGGATCTTCGCCGCGATGGCGCTGGGCGTGGCGCTCGGGCATTTCGTGCTCACCGATCCGGCGGCGTTCTTCGCGCCCATGACCGTGGGCACGACCAACATCCCCATCGCCATCGGGCTCATCCTCATGATGTATCCGCCCCTGGCGAAGGTGAAGTACGGGCAACTGCCGAAGGTCTTCGCCGACACCCGTATCCTGACCCTCTCGCTGGTGCAGAACTGGGTGATCGGGCCGGTGCTCATGTTCCTGCTCGCGGTGCTCCTGCTGCGCGACCACCCCGACTACATGGTCGGGCTCATCCTCGTGGGCATCGCGCGCTGCATCGCGATGGTGCTCGTGTGGAACGAACTTGCGAAAGGGAGCCGCGAATACGCCGCCGGGCTCGTGGCGCTCAACTCCATCGCCCAGATCCTCACCTACAGCTTCTACGCCTGGGTGTTCGTCACCGTGTTGCCGCCCTACTTCGGGCTGGAGGGCGTGATCGTGCCCGTGGCGATGGGCGACATCTTCCGGAGCGTGATGATCTACCTCGGCATCCCGTTCGCCGCCGGCGTGCTCAGCCGCATCGTGCTCGTGCCGCTGAAGGGCGAGGAGTGGTACGAGCAGAAGTTCATCCCGCGCATCTCGCCGCTCACGCTCGGCGCGCTGCTCTTTACCATCGTCGTGATGTTCACCTTCCAGGGCGAGGCGATCGTCCGCCTGCCGCTCGACGTGCTGCGCATCGCGCTCCCGCTCTGCATCTACTTTGTGGTGATGTTCCTCGTGAGCTTCGTCATGGCGAAGAAGCTCGGCGCCGACTACCCCCGCTCGGCTTCGCTCGCGTTCACCTCCGCCGGCAACAACTTCGAGCTCGCGATCGCCGTGGCCATCGCAGTCTTCGGCCTCGAGTCCGGCGTGGCGTTCGCTGCGGTTGTTGGCCCGCTCATCGAGGTGCCGGCCTTGATCGGCCTCGTGCATGTGGCGTTCTGGTTCAAGCGGCGGTTCACGCCACCCGCCGCATGAGCCAGTTCGTCGAGCACGACGCAGCCGCCTTGTTCACCGCCCACCGTGAACGGGTGCGCCGCGCGCTGGTGCGGCTCGTGGGCGAAACGGAAGCGGACGATCTCACGCAGGAAGTCTTCGTGCGCGTGACGCGGGCGCTGCCGGAGTTCCGCGGCGAGGCGAGCATTTCAACGTGGATTCTGCGCATCGCGCGCGGCGTCGGGCTCGATCACCTGCGCAGCCGGCGCCACCACGAGCAGCAGCGCACCGTCTCGCTCACTCCGGCGGACGCTGGGACCGAGGGCGAGAATGCGCCCCTGCCCGAGCCGCGCGAAGAACCGCGGGCGCCGCGGCAACTCGTGCGCACCGAGATGAGCGCCTGCGTGCGCGAGTACGTGACGCGGCTAGCGCCGGAGCATCGGGCCGTGATCGAGCTGAAAGATCTCGAGGGACTCTCGAATCCCGAGATCGCCGCGCGCCTGGGCGTGAGCGTGGCCAACGCCAAAATCCGTCTGCACCGCGCGCGGCACGCGTTGCGCCGCGAACTCGAGCACGGCTGCGACTTCTACCACAACGAGGACAACGCACTCGCCTGCGACCGGAAGATTTTCGCGGCCCCATCTGGAAAGTCCGTATCTCCCGCCCCGGCGATCTCGTCCAAGGAGGTGAGGCCGATCGCCCGCGCCCAACGCGCGAAGGCGACCGGTCGAAACAACACGAAACACGACACCTCCATGAACATCCCGTCCAACTGCGGCTGCGCCGCTCCGACCAACTCCAACACCGGCGCCACACTAGCGGCCGCCTATTCGCCGATCGCGGCCGAGTACGTCGCCCTCGGTGCGGCGATCGGCGCCAACTGCGAACCCTGCCTGAAATACCACGTAGCCGCGGCGCTGAAGGTCGGCATTACGCTCCCCGACATCGCCAAGGCGGTGGCGATGGCCGCGCAGGTGAAGGAGACGCCGGCCCGCGCCATCCTGAAGCTCGCCGAACGGCTCACCCAGCCCGGTGGCGAGTCCACCACCAACCCCTGCGCCGCGCCTGCACCGGCCGCCGCGAGTTGTGGTTGTTCCGGGTGAGTGGCGTGCGGATTCAAACGAAAGGCTCAGCAAGTTTGAACCGCGCCGCCCATGTGCCGTCCATCAAGGCATGAGCGATGATACTCTTCGGCGTGCGGAGGAACTTTTCCTCCAAGGCTACAACTGCGCACAGGCCGTCAGCTGCGCTTGCGCGAGCGATTGCGGCGTGCCGCCGGAGTTGGTGGTGAAGCTCGCCACCGGTTTCGGCGCCGGCCTGGGGCGCTCGCAGGAGACCTGCGGCGCGGTCACGGGCGCGATCCTCGCGCTCGGGCTGCGCAACGGGCGCGCGCTCGGCGAGGAGAAGACGCGGACCGAGGAAACCTACCGCGATGTGCAGGCGCTGCTGCGCGACTTCGCCGCATTGCACGGCAGCTGCAACTGCCGCGAACTGCTCGGCGGCTGCGACCTGCGCACCGACGAGGGCCAGCGCGCGTTCCAGGAACGCGGCTACCTCACCAAGCGTTGTGTCGAGTATGTGAAGACTGCGGCCGCGCTGGCGGGCTGAGGGCTACGCGCGGCCGAACTATCGAGACTCGCGCATTGGACTGCCGCGGTAGGGACGGCGCGCCTGACCTGAGCTTGTCGAAGGTCCGCCGCCGTCCGTTCGCTCGGCAAATCCCTCGGTTATGTTGAGGGAACGCCCGTCAGTCTATTCGGCGAAGATCACTAGTCGATGCGGCTCCAATTATGGCCTTGGCCGATGAGTACGGCGACCGGCGTTCCACTGACGCCCGTTTGCGCCGCGCGCGGGGCGTCCGGCTCGCTCGACGCGGGCGCAGGGGTCTTGGTCACCGCCGGGTTCTCCTCGTCGTCCTCCGCCACCTCTTCATCGCTGCGTTGATCGATGACCTCGATCGCCGGAGCGAAGAGCGGGGCAAAGAGGGCCGAGCGCTCAAGGCCGAGCGAGCCGCCTTCGAAGGGATAGAGCTCGCCCTGGTTGCGGCCGTCGATGCCGACGAACGGTTCGACCCGCGGGGTGTCGGTGACAACCGGATTCACGGGCTGAAGGAAGAGTGCGGTGGTGTTGCCGGCGGCCTGGGCGAAGGTGTAGTTGGTGGCGACAAGGCCCGAGCCGTAGATGGCATAGGTTCCGGTGAAGCTGGCGGGCGTGACGTTGCTGGTCCACGTCGTCGTGCCGGTGGTGGCGTTGGTCAGCGTATCGCCGGGGACGAAGCCGATCACCGTGCCCGTGAGCGTCGGGAGGACCACCGGTGACGAGGCAGTGGTGGGATCGGCGACGTAGGTCAGCGTCGCGGGGGTGATAGAGGCGGCGGTGGTCGCGGTGGCGGCGGTCGTGTAGTTGGAGGCGAGACCGCCGTTGGAGCCGTTGGTCAGGGCGATGCCGGCGATGGTGACCGTCTTGGCGGCACCCACATTCTTGGTGTCGAAGGTGGCGGCGGTGTTGGTGGCACCGATAGCTTCCGTGCCGACGAGACCGGTGAAGCTGGGGGCGTTGATCGCGGCGGTCGTGGTGCCGTCGTAGACCTTGCCGCTCGCGGTGTAGGTGAGGGTGAGGGTCTTGGCCGTGATGTCGGCGAAGGCAGAACCGATGGAGGCGATCGTGTAGTTGCCCGCATCGGTGCCGCTAAGCATCAGGCCCGAGACGGCAACGGTCTTGCCGGTGCCCGCATTCTTGTCGACGAACGCGGCAGTGGCGGAACCGCCGAGGGTGACGCTATCGCTGCCAAGCGCCGTGACGGTACCGCTGCCGTCGAGAACCGCCGAGGTCGTGCCGTCGTAGATTTTGTTGGCCGCACTCAGGCCGGTGACCGTGAGCATGGCCGGGGTCATATCGGCGGTGGTGGAGCCGGTGGCCGCGACGGTGTAGTTGGCAGCATCGGTACCGGTGAGCGAGACGCCGGTCACGTTCACCGTCTTGCCGTTGGCCACATCCTTGGTGGTGAAGGCCGCGGTGCGGTTGATCGTGAGCACATCGGTGCCGAGGCGATTGTCGTTGGTGGTGACGGTCGCAGTGGTGGTCGCATCGTAGATGCGATTCACGCCGGTGTAGCCGACAGTGAGCGTGGCGGGCGTGATGTTCGCCGTGGTCGAACCGGTGGCGGCAACGGTGTAGTTGCCGGCGTCGGTGCCGGTGAGCGAGACGCCGGTGATGGCCACCGTCTTGCCGTTCGCGACGTCCTTCGTGAGGAAGGCCGCGGTGCGGTTGATGGTGAGCACGTCGGCACCGAGGCGGTTGTCGGAGGTGGTGACGGTCGCGTCGGTAGTCGTATCGTAGACGCGATTCACGCCGGTGTAGCCGACGGTCAGAATGGCCGGAGTGATGTCCGCCGTGGTCGAGCCGGTGGCGGCGACGGTGTAGTTGCCGGCATCGGTGCCATTGAGCGAGACGCCGGTGACGTTCACCGTCTTGCCGTTGGCGACGTCCTTCGTGGCGAAGGCCGCGGTGCGGTTAATCGTGAGCGCGTCGGAGCCGAGGCGGTTGTCGGAGGTGGTGACGGTCGCGCCGGTGGTGGCGTCGTACACCCGGTTCACACCGGTGTAGCCGACGGTCAACGTCGCGGGCGTGATGTTCGCCGTGGTCGAACCGGTGGCGGCGACAGTGTAGTTGCCAGCATCGGTGCCGCTGAGTGAGACACCGGTGACGTTCACCGTCTTGCCGTTGGCCACGTTCTTCGTGGTGAAGGCCGCGGTGCGGTTGATCGCGAGCACGTCAGTGCCGAGGCGATCGTCGCTGGTGGTCACCGTCGCTCCGATGGTCGCATCGTACACCCGGTTCACGCCGGTGTAACCGACGGTCAACGTCGCGGGCGTGATGTTCGCGGTGGTCGAGCCGGTGGCAGCGACAGTGTAGTTGATCGCATCGGTGCCGCTGAGCGAGACCCCGGTGACGTTCACGGTTTTTCCGTTGGCCACGTCCTTCGTGGTGAAGGCCGCAGTGCGGTTGATCGTGAGCACGTCGGCGCCGAGGCGATCGTCGGTGGTGATCACCGTCGCTCCGGTGGTCGCATCGTACACCCGGTTCACGCCGGTGTAGCCGACGGTCAACGTCGCGGGCGTGATGTTCGCGGTGGTCGAGCCGGTGGCAGCGACAGTGTAGTTGATCGCATCGG
>JAHFTC010000007.1 GCA_023269585.1 Opitutaceae bacterium | reverse complement strand
CCGTTCCCCCAGCCGCGTACCGCAGCGCGCAGCGCGAGGAACGCGGCGAGCAAGGCCGCAGGCCGTTCCCCCAGCCGCGTACCGCAGCGCGCAGCGCGAGGAACGCGGCGAGCAAGGCCGCCGCCGCCCTGCGCCCCCTGCCGTCTGTCGTCTGTCGTCCGTCCTCGGTCGTCCGCGCCCGTCCACCGTCCACTGTCCACCGTCCACCGTCCACTGTCCACCGTCTACTGTCCACCGTCCACCGTCTACCGTCCACCGCCTACCGTTCACCGACCTCACACCCCGCGAGCAGCGGATCCGGCGCGTCCACCGCACCGCCCACGATGTGCGCCGCCTCGCGGCAACCGCCATCGCACTCCGTCGCGAGCGCGCACCCGCCGCACTGTTTCGGCAGATAGTCGCGCTGCGTGAAGCGCCGCCAGTACGGGTGCGTCTTCAAAGTCTCGATCTCGGCCACGTGCACAAGGTCCACCGGCGAATGGTTGCACACGCGCACCAGTCCCGACGGTCCCACCACGAAGAATCCCAGCGCCGCCGAGCAGCGCGTGCCGATTGTCAGCCGCTGGTACTTCGCCGGATCCGCGATGCAGCGCGGCAGCTCCGTGCCGACCGAGCCGAACCGCCCCGCGTCCGCCAGCGCCTCCTCGGCCACCGCGAGCATCTCGCGCACCTCGGCGGCATCGAGCACCCAGTCGCGGTGCTCCATCCCCCGCCCACCGGGAAGAAACCGGTTCAACAGCAACTGGTGCGCACCTGCCAGAAACGCCGCGGCGATCGTCTGGTACAGCTCCGGCAGGTTGCGCTTCGTGACGGTGATGTTGACGACCGTCTTCATCCCCAGCGCCTGCGCTGCGCGAAACTTCCCGAGAATGTCGTCGGGGTCGCCGATGCCCGTGTGCTCGCGCAACGTCGCCAGGCCCGGCAGGCTCATGCTCAGCTGCACGCCGAGCTCGCGGCAGAACTCGAGCACCGCCTGCGTGACGGCCGTGCCGTTGGAGAGCAGATACAGGTTCGGCGCCTTGAACTCGGAAACGAGTCCGCCCTCGCGCGTCTCGATGTGCTCGACCGTGCTGCGCGCCGCGTGGCGCATGATTTCGAACAGCCCCTCCTTCAGCAGCGCCTCGCCGCCGGTGAACGCCAGGTTGCACACGCCCATCCGCGTCAGCCGGTCGATCACCGCCTGCCACTCCCGCACGCTCAGCTCGCCACGTTGCGCGTACCCGCCGCTCGCGGCAAACCAGGGGCACGAGCAGAACCCGCACCGGTGGTTGCACCGGTAGGTCATCTCCAGCACGCCGGTGGCGGGCAGGAACGACGGGGCGAGGCGGGATTTGACGATCATAGATTGCGGTCAGGCACCGAGAGGTAGAGCGAACCGTCCCCGGTGAGCCGGGACATGAATCACCCACCGCAGCGGCAACGACGGACCACCCCGCGCGCTCATTCCGTCGTCGTCCCCAGCGTCACCAGTTCCTTCAGTCGCCGCAGATTTCCAAGCATCGACGCCCGCACCTCCGGCGCGTCGACCGACTTCTCGCCGGCCACCACCGCGGCAAGCAGTTCCAGATCCGTCGCCCGCACCCCCGCGGTCGACTCAGTTTGGCCATCCGGGTAACGCGCGACCAACACCAGCTGTGGCTGCTTCGTGCCCGGGTGGCATTTCTTGCAAAGGGCCGACTCGTCGAGCGAAACGAGCACCCGTGCCGGCAGCTCCTGCATCAGCCGCCGGCATGTGGAGAGTTCCTCGTCGTCGATCACACCGGAGTGGAACGGATACAGCGTGCGCTCGGCACACACCGGGCAGCAGTACTCGATACGCTCCGGCGGCGCGGCCATCTCGTAGCACATCGCGCTCAGCGCCGGCGCGGATTCCTTCACCGGCTCGAGCTTCGCCAGTTCCTTCTTGGTTTGGTCTCGGTCCATCGCAGTGAGGTCGGCGGCGAGCAAAGCCGTCGTCAGGGTGACTGCCAGTTTGGAGGGTTTCTTCATCACGCCGCTGGGTTCGGAAAGCGTCACCAGCCAACCACCCCCCGCGCTCAATGCCAGCCCCGTTTCCTCGCGGCCTACTCCCAGGTTCCCCCCCCGTTCGCCGACTCCTGTCCGCCCCCCCCCGCCCACAGTCCACCATCCCGAATCCGCGCCCCGCGGGAAAAGACGCAAAAACCCGTCCGACCGCGACATGGTTTTGCGTCTTTTGCGCCCCCCTTCCTTCAGGCGCATCCCCGATGCGAAACGCTGTCCCGACCCCATCGCGTTCTTGCGCCATCGACTCCACTCGCACTCCCCCGCCGGCCGTCCCGCCACAACGCCCCGCCCAAAGACGCAAATTCTCGTCCGACCGCGACAGGGTTTTGCGTCTATGCCCATCGCCGGCGCCCCCACTCGCGAGGACATCACATCTGCGAGGCAACCACCGCCTGTTTCGACCGCGCCAACTCCGCCCGCGCTGCGTCACTCCGCGTGCCACGTTGACTCGCCCGCGGCGTAAGCGCTTCGTTGCATCCCTTCGTTTCCCGAGGTACACCCTCCGGCTCGCGCCGCGGCACACCTTCTGCAAAACGCCCGTTCATCCCGGCGCACCCGCGCCACCGCCGCTCCCTTTTCCTCCTTTCAAACCAACCCAACCCGTCCTCCCGAACCATGTCCGCTCCCGCCGAAAAACACGTCTTCCAGGCCGAAGTTAAGCAGCTCCTCGATCTCGTCATCCACTCGCTCTACACCGACCGCGAGATCTTCATCCGCGAGCTGGTCTCCAACGCAAGCGACGCCCTCGAGAAGCTCCGCCACCTGAAACTCGTCGAGCAGGACATCTTCGACGCCGACCTCCCGCTCGAGGTCAACATCACCACCGACGACAAGGCCGGCACAATCACCTTCCAGGACCACGGCATCGGCATGAGCCGCACCGAGCTCGTCGAGAACCTCGGCACCATCGCCCACTCCGGCACCAAGGCCTTCCTGAACTCCCTCAAGGAAAAGGGCGACAACACCAACGCCAGCCTCATTGGCCAGTTCGGCGTCGGCTTCTACAGCGCCTTCATGCCCGCCAAGGAGGTCAAGGTCTACACCCACTCCTGGCGCCCGACCGACGAACACCTCGTCTGGACCAGCGACGGCACCGGCGCCTACGAGATCGAGAACGCCACCGAAGACCAGAAGCGCGGCTGCAAGATCGTCATCACCCTCAAGGACGACCAGAAGCAGTTCGCCACCGCCTCCGAGGTGAAACGCATCCTCGAGCACTACTCCTCGTTCGTCACCTTCCCGGTCAACCTCAACGGCGAGAAGATCAACAAGGTCGAAGCGCTCTGGCTGCGCGCGAAGTCGGCGATCAAGGACGAGGAATACACCGAATTCTACAAGTTCCAGGCCAAGGCCTTCGACGAGCCGCGCTTCCGCCTCCACTTCAACGCCGACGCCCCGCTCACCATCAACTCCCTCCTCTTCACGCCGAAGGAGAACCAGGAACGCTTCGGCTTCGGCCGCATGGAGGCCGGCGTCTCGCTCTACTGCAAAAACGTCCTCATCGACGCAAAGCCCGAGGGCCTGCTCCCCGAGTGGCTGCGCTTCCTCAAGGGTGTCGTCGACTCCGCCGACCTCCCGCTGAACATTTCCCGCGAGTCCATGCAGGACTCCGCGCTCATCCAAAAACTCAACCGCGTCCTCACCAAGCGCTACCTCAAGTCCCTCGAGGAGGAATCCGAGAAGAACGCCGAGGCCTACGCCGACTTCTACAAGCAGTTCGGCATCTTCCTGAAGGAGGGCGTCACCTCCGACTACACGCACCGCGAGCAGCTCGCGAAGCTCCTGCGCTACGAGTCCTCGCTCACCGAGAAGGGCAAGACGACCACGCTCGCCGAATACGTGAAACGCATGCCCGAGGCGCAGAAGGAGATCTATTTCCTCCACGCCCTCAACCGCGCCGCCCTCGAGTCCGGCCCGTACCTCGAGGCGTTCAAGTCCCGCAACTACGAGGTCCTCTTCGTCTACGAGCCGATCGACGAGTTCGTGATGAGCCACCTCGGCACCTTTGAGGAGAAGCGCCTCGTTTCCGCCGACAGCGCCGATCTCGACCTCGGCGACGCGCCTGCCACCACCGGCGAAGCCCTCCCCGAGGCCGACGTGAACGCCCTCAGCGCCTGGCTCAAGACCCAGCTCGGCGACGCCAAGGTCGGCAAGGTCGAGGCCGGCAAGCGCCTCGTCGACAGCCCGGTCGTCGCGCTCAACTCCGACAAGATGCTTTCGCCCGCCATGCGCCGCATCATGCGCGCCATGAAGCAGGAGGAGGCCGAGGCCCCGCAGAAGATGGACCTCGAGATCAACCCGCGCCACCCGCTCATCAAGAGCCTCCACAAACTCAGCACGACCGACGCCGACCGCGCCGCGCTCATCGCCGAGCAGCTCTACGAGAACGCGTTGCTCGCCGCCGGCATCGTCGAGGAGCCCCGCAACTTCGTCTCCCGCCTCAACAAGATCCTCGAAATGGCCGCCAAGTGACTCCCGTAGCGGAACGCGTGAGCGTTTCGCCGCCGCCGTAGCGGAACGCGTAAGCGTTTCGTTCCGCCCTTCCGCTGGTGGGTCGGGCTTAACGCCGCCATCCGTTCGTTAATCCCTCAGTTCTACACAGAATCCATCAAACCATGTTAACCGCAAAGATCGCAGAGAACTCAAAGGATCGATCCGATCCATGCGCTCTTTGTGTTCTTTGCGGTTAACCTTCCGGCCGCCGCCTTTCCGATGGTGGGGCGGGCTTTACGCGCGCCATCCGTTCTTTTCTCCCTCCATTCCAGATTTCCACGTTCTCCTTCTCGGATGATTGAACCACAGAGCACACAGAGATTCGGAAGAGTGCCGAACTCCGTGTCCTCTGTGACCTAATCCGTCTTCCGTTCTTCCTTCCCTTCGTTCCCTTCTGTCGTCCGTCTTCCGTTTCCTGATTCCCTGAGTTCCAGATTCTCCGTCCTCTGCCGCGCAGCGGCACCCTGAGCCCGCCCGCGGTGAGCCCGTCGAACCCGTCGAAGGGCGAACTCCCCGTTCCTCTCCCCTTTCGCCTCTAGCCTCTTCCCTCCCATGTCCGAAGCCTCCGCCACTCCTCCCGCTCCCGACTCCACATCGTCTCCGGCGCCCGACTCCGCTGGCAACCCGCCGCCCGCCGCGCCGCTCTCGCCCGAGCAACAGCGCATCGTCGAGCTCGAGGCCCGCGAGCAGCAGGCCGAGGCCGCGTTGAACGAAGAGCGCGAGAAATTCCTCCGCAAGGCCGCGGAGTTCGAGAACACCCGCCGCCGCATCACCGGCGATGCGCAGCGCACCGCCGAGTCCAAGAAAGTCGACTTCATCCAGCAGGCGCTCTCCATCGCCGACAACCTCGAGATGGCGCTGCTCACGCCCGCCGACAAGGAGACCGTCGACCACCTCACCACCGGCGTGCGCATGACGCTCGACAAGTTCTACCAGCTCCTCCGCGAGCACGGCATCGAGAAGATCCCGAGCCTCGACCAGACCTTCGATCCGCACCGCCACGAGGCCGTCTCGATGCAGAAGATCGAGGGCAAGCCCGACCACACCGTCGTGCAGGTCTACCGCGAAGGCTACATCAAGGGCGACCAAGTCCTCCGCTACGCCCAGGTCGTGGTAAACCAGTTGTAGCCGGCCGCGTTGAGGCCGGCCTCCGGGGTCACCGCCCCCGGCTACAGTCCCCGTTCTTTCCCAGCGCTCCTGCACCCCGCCTGCGGTAGGGTCGGACCTCGTGTCCGGACCGCTCCGAGGCCGATCCCGTCACAGAGGCCACAGAGAGCAGAGGAGATCACAGAGCACTTAGCATCGCCTCCAAATCCGGCAGACAATCTTAACCGCAAAGAACGCATAGAACACAAAGGATCGATCTCTGCGCTCTCTGCGTTCTTTGCGGTAAAAAATCCCGGTCTGCGTTCCCTTCTGTCTCCCGTCCTCCGTGCTCTCCTCCCCCTCCGTGCTCTCTGTGTCCCAATTCGGTTTCCGTATCCTGATTCCCTGACTTCCACATTCCCCTTTCCGGAATCCTCCCTCCGCCCATTCCGCAATCCGCATTCCGCAATCCGCAATTCCCTTCCGCCCTCCGTCCACCGGCCACTGTCCACCGACAACCGTCCACCGAAATGCCCTCCGCCTTCAAAGACTACTACCAGACCCTTGGCGTCGCGCGCACGGCCACGCCCGAGGAGATCAAGAAGGCGTTCCGCAAGCTCGCGCGCGAATACCATCCCGACCGCGCACCGACCGCCACGCGTAAGGCGAACATGGAGGCGAAGTTCAAGGAGATCAACGAGGCCTACGAGGTCCTCGGCGATCCCGAGAAACGCAAACGCTACGACGAGCTCGGCGCCAACTGGGACCAGCCACAGTTCGGCCGCGGCGGCATGGGGCACGGCGGCGGCAATCCGTTCGGCGGCGGCTACCGCCAAGGTTCGCCCGAGGATTTTGAGGACGCCTTCGGTGGCACCGGTTTCAGCGATTTCTTCGAGCAGTTCTTCGGCCGCGGCGCGGGCGGCGGCGCCCGTGGCGCCGGCCCGCGCGGCAAGGCCAAGCGCCCCTCCGGCGATGTCGAGGCCGATCTCCGCATCTCCCTCGAGGAGGCCGTGAAGGGCTCGCACCGCCAGATCACCTACCGGCGTACGAATCCACAGACCGGCGAGTCCGCGCCGCACACCTACAACATCAAGATCCCCGCCGGCATCCGCGAGGGCCAGAAGATCCGCCTCGCCGGCCAGGGCAACGGCGGCGACTTCTACCTCAACGTCCGTTTCCTCCAGCACCCGGAGTTCCGCCGCGAGAGCGACGATCTCTTCTACGATCTCGAGCTCGCCCCGTGGGAGGCCGTGCTCGGCGCCACCATCCCGCTGCAGACGCTCGACGGAAAAGTGAACCTCAAGATCAAGCCCGGCACGCAAGGCGGCCAGCAGCTCCGCCTCAACGGCCTGGGCCTTCATCACGAAGCCGGCCACCGCGGCGATCTGCACGTGATCATCCGTGTGCAAGTCCCCGAGAACCCGCCCGCCACCGAGCGCGCCCTCTGGGAAAAACTCTCCGAAACCAGCCAGTTCAACCCACGCGAATAAGTGGCGCCGGCCTCTGTGCCTGCGATTCCGATTCCGTCACAGAGCTCACAGAGAGCAGAGGAGATCACAGAGCACTCAATCCCGTTCAGCTCCTCCGCATCCGATGGTGGGGCGGGCTTTACGCCCGCCATCCGTCCTCCGTTCCTGATTCCCACATTCTCCCTTCCGGCTTCCGAAGTCCGACCTTCCTTCTCTTCGTTCCCTTCTGTCGTCCGTCGTCTGCTCTGCATTCTCCCTTCTGCATTAGGTCCGCCGTAGTCCGTCCTCCGTGTCCTCCTCCGCCTCCGTGCCCTCTGTGTCCAAATCCATCCTCCGTTCCTGATTTCCTGATTTCCACATACGCTCTTCCGAGTTCCGGAATCCGTCCTCCTCGCTACTCACTCCTCGCTCCTTTCCGTCCCCTTTCCCGCCATGAGCACCCTCGACTTCTCCCGCTTCACCGAGAAAGCCGCCGAGGCCGTCCAGTCGGCCCAGGCCGAGGCGCGCCGCCGCAACCAGCAGCAGGTCGACCTCTGGCACCTCCTCCACGCCCTCGTCGCCCAGCCCGACGGCATCGTGCCGGCCGTGCTCGACAAGATGAAGATCCAGCCGAGCGCCGTGTTGCTCGCCCTTGAGCGCCAGCTCGACCGCCTGCCCGCCGTCGCCGGCGCCACCGCCGCCGGCCAGATGTACATCAGCCAGCCGGTCAACGACGCCTTCACCGCCGCCGAGGAATCCGCCAAACAACTTCGCGACGACTACCTCTCCACCGAGCACCTCTTCCTCGGCGCCCTCCGCGCCAAATCCCTCCCGGCCGAGGTCACGCGCTTCTTCGGCAGCTTCGAGCTCACCGAGCCGAAGTTCCTCGCCGCCCTGAAGGACATCCGCGGCAACCAGCGCGTCACCTCCCAGACGCCCGAGTCCACCTTCCGCGCGCTCGAGAAATTCGGCACCGACCTCGTCGCCCAGGCGCGCAAGGGCAAGCTCGACCCCGTCATCGGCCGCGACGCCGAGATCCGCCGCGTCATCCGCATCCTCTCCCGCAAGACCAAGAACAACCCCGTCCTCATCGGCGACCCGGGCGTGGGCAAGACCGCCATCGTCGAGGGCCTCGCCCAGCGCATCCTCCGCGGCGATGTGCCCGAGGGCCTCAAGGACAAGACCGTGTTCTCCCTCGACATGGGCGCGCTCGTCGCGGGCGCGAAGTACCGCGGCGAGTTCGAGGAGCGCCTCAAGGCCGTCCTCCACGAGGTCAAGCAGAGCGAGGGGCGCATCATCCTCTTCATCGACGAGCTCCACACCGTCGTCGGCGCCGGCAAGGCCGAGGGTTCCATGGACGCCGGCAACATGCTCAAGCCCATGCTCGCCCGCGGCGAGTTGCGCTGCATCGGCGCGACCACGCTCGACGAATACCGCAAGCACGTCGAAAAGGACGCCGCCCTCGCCCGCCGTTTCCAGGCCATCCAGGTCGACCAGCCCTCCGTCGAAGACACCATCTCCATCCTCCGCGGCCTGCGCGAACGCTTCGAGGTCCACCACGGCGTCCACATCCAGGACAACGCCCTCGTCAACGCCGCTGTCCTCTCCCACCGCTACATCTCCGAACGCTTCCTGCCCGACAAGGCCATCGACCTTGTCGACGAGGCCTGCGCCACCATCCGCACCGAGATGGATTCCCTCCCGCAGGAACTCGACGAGCTCTCCCGCCGCCAGATGCAGCTCCAGATCGAGGAGGCCGCCCTCCAGAAGGAGAAGGACGACGCCTCGCAACTCCGCCTCGCCGCCCTCACCAAGGAGCTCGCCGACATCCGCGGCCGCGCCGATGCCATGCGCCACCAGTGGGACAAGGAGAAGTCCGCCATCACCGGCGTGCAGAAGGTGCGCGAACAACTCGAGGCCGCCCGCCACGAACTCGAGAAGGCCGAGCGCGAATACGATCTCAACAAGGCCGCCGAACTCCGCCACGGCCGCATCCCGCAGCTCACCGCCAAGCTCAAGGAGATGGAGGAGGCCACCAAGTCCTCAAAACTTCTCCGCGAGGAAGTCACCGCCGAGGAGATCGCCGAGATCGTCGCGCGCTGGACCGGCGTGCCCGTCACCCGGTTACTCGAGGGCGAAAAGGAAAAACTCCTCCGCCTCGCCGACGTCCTCCACCAGCGCGTCATCGGACAGGACGAGGCCGTGCAGGCCGTGGCCGACGCCATCCTGCGCTCCCGCGCCGGCATCAAAGACCCGCGACGCCCCATCGGCTCGTTCCTCTTCCTCGGCCCCACCGGCGTGGGCAAGACCGAGCTCGCGAAGACCCTCGCCGAATCCCTCTTCGACTCGGAGCAGAATCTCGTACGCCTCGACATGTCCGAATACATGGAGAAGCACACCGTCTCGCGCCTCATCGGCGCGCCTCCGGGCTATGTCGGCTACGACGAGGGCGGCCAGCTCTCCGAAGCCGTGCGCCGCAAGCCCTACTCCGTGATCCTCTTCGACGAAGTCGAGAAGGCGCACCCCGATGTCTTCAACGTCCTCCTCCAGGTCCTCGACGATGGCCGCATCACCGACTCCCAGGGCCACGTCGTCGACTTCAAGAACACGGTCGTCATCCTCACCTCGAATATCGGCAGCCGCTACCTGCAGGAAGGCGTGACCGACGACACCATACCGGAGTCCGTCCGCGAATCCGTGATGGCCGAGCTGCGGAAGACGTTCCGTCCCGAGTTCTTGAATCGCATCGACGACACCGTGCTCTTCAAGCCCCTCGCATTGGAGGAGATCGCCAAGATCGTCGACCTCCTCCTCGTCGACTTGAACAAGCGCCTCGCCGACCGCCGCATCACGGTGGAGCTCGACAAGAAGGCGAAGAAGTGGGTCGCCGAGAAAGGCTACGATCCCGTGTACGGCGCCCGTCCGTTGAAGCGTTTCCTCCAGAAACACCTCGAGAACCAACTCGCCCGCGCCCTCATCTCCGGAACCGTGAAGGAAAACACCACCCTCACCTTCCGCGTCAAAAACGACGAGTTGGAATTGAGGTAGGGACGGCGCTCCGCCGCCGTCCGTCCGCCCGAGGTAGGGACGGCGCTCCGCCGCCGTCCGTCTGTTCCGACTGTAGGAGCCTGCTTGCCGTCCAAGGCCCTGAGCCTGTCGAAGGGCAGGCGATTCCGGTCACCAACCCCGGCAGGCGCACACCCGTAGGTCGTCCCTTCAGGGCGACCCGGCAGACCCGATCCCAGCGGAAAGCCGCCATCCCAATCCCGACGACAGAAGGCAACAAAGAGAACGAAGCCCGACCCGGCGGAGAGTTTTCACCACAGAGAACACAGAGAGCACAGAGTTCGGAACGGCCGAGGCAGGAGCCTGCTTGCCGCCCAAGGCCCTGAGCCTGTCGAAAGGCAGGCGATTCCGTCGTAGCGCGGCTCTTCAGACCGCGTTCCGAGGTAGGGATGGCGCGCCTGACCTGAGCTTGTCGAAGGTCCGCCGCCGTCCGTCCGGACCGGTCACAGAGCGCACAGAGGCGGAGGAGTTCACAGAGACCGGAAAACGGATCCGACCCATTTCACCGCAAAGAACGCAAAGATCACAAAGACCGGACAGCCCAACCAGGGGCAATTCCGTGGTAGGGCGAACCGCCCCCGGTAAGCCGTCCACCCGTAGGTCGTCCCTTCAGGGCGACCCGGCAGACCCGATCTCAACGGAAAGCCGCAATCCCAATCCCGACGACAGAAGGCAACGAAGAGAACGAAGCCCAAGCCGACGGAAGATTTTCACCACAGAGAACACAGAGAGCACAGAGTTCGGAACGGCCGAGGCAGGAGCCTGCTTGCCGTCCAAGGCCCTGAGCCTGTCGAAGGGCAGGCGATTCCGCTCACCAACCCCGGCAGGCGCACACCCGTAGGTCGTCTCTTCAGGGCGACCCGGCAGACCCGATCCCAATGGACAGTCCCAATCTAGATCCCGTCGACAGAAGGCAACGAAGAGAACGAAGCCCGACCCGGCGGAAAGTTTTCACCACAGAGAACACAGAGAGCACAGAGTTCGGAACGGCCGAGGCAGGAGCCTGCTTGCCGTCCAAGGCCCTGAGTCTGTCGAAGGGCAGGCGATTCCGTCGTAGCGCGACTCTTCAGACCGCGTTCCGAGGTAGGGTTGGCGCGCCTGACCTGAGCTTGTCGAAGGTCCGCCGCCGTCCGTCCGAGGTAGGGATGGCTCTCCGAGCCGTCCGTCCGGACTGGTCACAGAGCCCACAGAGGCGGAGGCGTTCCCAGAGAGCGGAAAACGGTTCCGAACAATTCTACCGCAAAGAACGCAAAGATCACAAAGACCGGCCACGAGCCCCACGCCTTGTCGCAGATTCTACCGAGCGGGAGAACGGTAGGGTCGCCGCTCGCCGGCGGACCGTTCCGTGATCCGTAGCTGGTTCAGCCCTGTAGGGTGCGAGCTTGCTCGCACCACTTCCGGTCCAGACGACAGAAGGCAACGAAGAGAACGAAGCCCGGCCCGACGGATGACCTCCTCTAACGCAAGGCGGCCTGAAGGGCGGGGAGGCTGCCGCCTCCCCTGCCACCCCTCTGCTGAATCCGGGGAGGGGAAGGCGGACCTTCCCCTCGGACCCCATCCCTAAGTATTTACTTTCCCCGTTCGATCCACAACTAACCAACCCGTCCCCGCTGTCTCACGTTCGGGGTCCACCTCAATCCGCTCGCCCAGCCCCGCCTCTGTGAAGAGCTAGAACCAGGAACAGGATTCATTTTCAGGCGTGTCTGGGCGAGCAGTCTGCTCAACCATCACCACCGCATGGATGAAACCCAAACACTCCTGCAAGAAGTCTCCCCGGATGGTAACCTGGAGGTGTCCGTCGATCAGGACGCCCGCGTTGTGCACATGTACCTGCGTGCGCCGAACAACGATGGTTTCGGCCTGAAATCGTGCTGGGTGCGAAACTTGACCGCCGCGCCTGAAAACTTGGATGTGATGGCGATGCGCGACGGCCAGCCGCCATTATTGCCCGCGCGTTTCTGCGCCCATCCGAACGGCCAGCAGGCGCTCAACGCTCAAGACCTCCAGATCGTTTGGTTCCCGGAAGGGGATGGCGTGGCGTTGTTCGAGCAAGACGAGTTGCTGGCGGCTATTCCCGGCTGGAGCGAAAAGGGAGGCTTCCATGGCTATGCACGGGATTGTCGTGGTGAAGGTCCCTTGTGTTGGGAACTCGGCGCCGAGAACGCGATGCATCGCCGCATCGCCGAGGCGCGGCGCTATTGGGCGGAATGGGATGCCACAGAGGAACTATGGCCGCGTGTTCAGGAGAGACTGATGGTTGAATACGAGCGAGTCCTCGGGCGCCATTCTCGGTACTTCGCGATCGACGGAGGAGCATGGCCCCCGCGCGGGTTGGCGCTCTACGAAGTACGAGATCGGGTGTATCTCCTCACGATCGGCCTGTCGATCAGACCGCAACCGGTGGTGGAGATGTACACCAAAACACCGGAGGAGGTGCGCCGGATCGAATTGGGTGCGTGCTTCGACCGCAGCGTGAGCATGGCCGCGGTAAAGGCATTCGCTTCGTACATGAGCAGTTTGGCCTCCCTGCCCTGGCAGCAGATCACCTTCCTCGGGGACGGGCATACTGTGGGCTGTGATGTCTTCGGGAACGAGGACGGCTTGCAGCCATTCTCCGCGGTACTCCTTGCCAAGCAGGCGCAAGAAACACCTGAGGTCGTCATGCCGCAGTTTGGGATCGATCGGGTTCCACTACTCTGGTGCGTGCCTATCACTGCGGCGGAACGGGCGTTGGCGGAGAGTTCGGGCAGCCGCGCCTTGATCTCACGCTTTTCCGGTGGCCTGCCTCCAGTGCTGGTGAAGCCGCGCAAACCCGTCGTAGGATAGAACCCGGACAGGCACCCCGTCCTCTGCTCTGCCGTCTATGCCCTCACCCCGCACGATCCTTCTCCTCCTCCTGCTCGCCTGCGCATGGGGCCCTATCGCCGCCGCCAAGCCGTCCCCTCCTGAAAAGACCGACCGACGCATCGATGTCGTGATCGATCCGCCCAATGTGGTTCCACCGGCCGAGCCGAAGATCACACCGCAGGCGCATGAAGCGGGATTAGCCATCGCCGCCAAGCTCAAGATCGGCATGACGCCCGAAGAAGTGGAGCCTCTGCTCGGCAAGTTCGACCGCTTCGCCTGGCCCATGATCAACCTCGTACGGGAGAAATGCCGGCAAGGCCCGTGCAGCATGGAGGTCGAAGTGCGCGTGGGAGCGGTCAATGTCTGCTTCGCCGCCGGCGAAGATCGCACCGTACGGGCGAAATCGATCCAAGTCCTGCCCGTGAGCCAGGGCGGCAATTCCTGATCCGTCCGCGAGCAGCACCTCATGGAGCAACGCCCCCCTTCATCCGACAAACTCGCGGCGGTAGTCGCGCTGCTAGTGCTCGGTGCGCTCGTCGTGCTCTTTGTTCTGCCCCGATCCCGAGCCAAGCCACCTGCCGCAGTCGCCAGCGAATCCAACAACTCCTTCGAAGTCGTCCGCATGCCCCACGGCCGGGTTCTCTATGTGGTGGTCGATTTCGACGGCGTCTATCTCGGGCAGGAGCGCCTCGATCCCGTGATCGCAAAGGATGTGATCAATGCGATGCTCAAGGAGCAGAAGATCCACAACCTCGTCATCTACGGCACCACGCATGCCCGCTTCGGAGCCGCAGCAGACATTTTCGCTAATCTCGATCTCTCGGTCGTCCGCTGGCGCCAGTTCGGCTTCTTCACCTTGAAAGTCGGCGACCGCAAACCGCTGACCGGCTTCCTCAAGCCGATGTGTTGCGGCTACTACGATTCGGAAAACGAGACCGAGCCTTGAGGCGGACCGAGGGGGCATGTTGCACCTCTTACCAAGACCGCTGTTCGATCCTCCGCCCCTACTCGACCACGAACGCCTCCATCACCGGGCCAACAGGACGAGGAGCGAGAATCGAGTAGCGGGTAGCGAGTAGGCCGAGCTGCAAGGCGGACAAGCCTGGATAGGAGCTGGAATCTAGAAGCAAGGAGACGGATTCGAGCCATCGGACCCAAGCACTAGGCGCCCAGCTCTGGCCGCCCGACTTCTATCTCCTTGATTCTAGCTCCCAACTCCTTCCCCGCCCTCGCCGGTCCAGCGCTCGATGTGGCCAAGCCAGTAGCGAGCATCGAGTAGCGGGTAGAGCGTACCGCCGCCGGAGTACTTCCGGCAGAACCCAACAGGACTTCGCAGCTCTTCCCAGTCTTCCCTCATCCCTCCTCCGTGTCCTCCTCCCTCTCTGTGTCCTCTGTGACCAGATCCGACTCCGCCGCTTATCCTCCCCCGTCCGCCTTCCTTTTCCTTCGTTCCCTTCCGTCCTCCGCCCTCCGTCATCCGTCCTCTGCCGCGCAGCGGCACCCTGAGCCCGTCGAAGGGCGCCCTCCGTCCTCCGTCGTCCGCCCCCACCGGAAACACCCAACTTGCCGGCGGTCGTGCCCCCGCTACCGTCGCCGCCATGAGTACCGTCACCGAGATTGAAGCCGCCATCGCGAAACTCCCTGCGAGCCAGCAGTGGGAAATCGAGAAGGCGCTGGAGGAAAGCCCCTGACGCTCTTCGGCCCCCTCCGCCAAATAGCCCAAGCTGTGCACCCCCTCCGGTCACTCGGGCTGCCGCTATTCGCGGCAGCCCTCACCGCGGCCCACGCCGCGTCCGCCCCTGAATCCACCGACCCCGACGCCGCCCCGGTTGAGCTCCCGGTATTCATCGTCACCGCCACGCGGACACCGCTTCCGGCCGCTCGCGCGCCGTTCGCCACCGACGCCTTTGCCGCCGCCGCCATCGCGGAAACGCCCGCCCTCACCCTCGACGACGCCCTGCGCGGTTCCGCTGCGTTCTCCCTCTTCCGCCGCACCAGCAGCCTCACCGCCCACCCCACGGCGCAAGGAGTATCCCTCCGCGGCCTCGGTCCCAGCGGTGCGAGCCGCTCGCTCGTGCTCCTCGACGGCGTGCCGCTCAACGACCCTTTCGGGGGCTGGATCGCGTGGTCGAAGATCCCACGCCTTTCGCTCGCCGGGGCCGAACTCGTGCGCGGCGGAGGTTCGGCCGTATGGGGCAATGCTGCACTGGGCGGAGTCGTCCAACTCCTGACCGAGGCGCCAACCGAAAGCGCTAATACCGTCGCGGCCGAGATCGCCGATCATTCCACCCACCGCCTCGAAGCGACGGCGACCACCGACCTGGGCCGCGACTCCGCCCTGCGGGTGGCCGGCCGCTTGTTTTCGACCGACGGCTACCATCAGTTCTCCCCCGAGCAACGCGGCCCGGTGGACCGCTCGCTCGATTCCCGCCACCAACTGCTCGTTGCCGACTACTCCCTCGCCCTGCCCTCCGGCTGGCGGCTCGGGACCGGCGCCCGCCTCTTCGCCGAGTCGCGGGGCAATGGCACCGATTTGCAACGCAACTCCTCCCGCGAGTCCGCCGCCCGCCTTCACCTCGCCGGCCCGCTGGGCGAGCAACTCTCGCTCGACCTTCTCGCGTACGCCCAACGTCAGCACTTCTCCAGCACCTTCAGCACCGTCGCCGCCACCCGCGCGATCGAGACCCCCGCCCTCGACCAGTTCGACGTGCCCGCCTCCGCGCTCGGCGGCGCGCTCGTCGCCACTTTCACCCACACCGGCGGCGCCGTCACTTCCGCCGGCACGGATCTGCGCTGGGTCTCGGGCGAAACGCGCGAAGACTTCCTCTTCAGCGCCGGCACCTTCCAGCGCCGTCGCTTCGCTGGAGGCGAACAGTGGGTCGCCGGCGCCTTCCTCGCCCACTCGCAGCCGATTGGTCCAACTCTGGATGCCTTCCTCTCGCTCCGCGCCGACCATTGGAGCAACGGCGCCGGCCATCGCAACGAACGGTCACGGACCACTGGCGACACTCTCCGCGAAGACCGCTACCCCGACCGGCACGGCGCGCAGTTCAGCCCCTCCGCCGGTCTGGTTTGGCGCGCCAGCGATTCGCTGCGCCTCCGCGCCGCCGCCTACCGCGGCTTTCGGGTTCCGACGTTGAACGAATACTACCGCCCGTTTCGCGTCGGATCCGTTGCCACCGAGGCCAACCCGGAGTTGGGCGTCGAGACCGCCACCACCGCCGACCTCGGCGTCGACTTCACCCGCCCCGGCTGGCAGCTGTCCGCGGGCGTATTCGAAACGGTGCTCAGCAACGCGGTCGCCAACGTCACCCTCTCGTCCACACCGGCATTGACGCAACGCCAGCGCCTCAACTTGGACCGTGTCCGCTCCCGCGGCCTTGAGGCACGGCTCTCTTGGGAACCGACCCGCGCCCTGAAGCTCACCCTCGACTACCTGCTCTCGGACGGCACGGTGCGTCGCGCCTCCGTCGCCCCGTCGCTGGTCGGGAAACGTCTCGCGCAAGTGCCCCGGCACAACGCCTCCCTTCGCGCGGATTGGCGCTGGAATGCGTCCTGGAGCTTCCATGCCACCGCGCGCGCCGCCTCGGCCCAGTTCGAAGACGACGAGAACCGACTGCGCCTGGCGCCGTTCCTCTCCGCGGACCTGGCGCTGGTCTGGACGCTCCAGCCCGGCCGCCGAGTCACCCTCGCCCTTGAGCATCTCGCCTCCGCCCGCATTGAGACCGCGCGCACTGCGGACGGCCTGGTCGCCCTCGGCCCGCCGCGCCAGATCCGCTTGGGCGTCGCCCAGAGCTGGTGAGCCCGCTCGTCCAACCAGCCGTCCTCGCCATCCGCGGGCCGCCCTCCGCTTCTCCGCGCCTTTCCGAGGAGTCAACAGGGGTCAGGTTGGAAGTTTCTGAATTCCAGGGAGTGGAAAGGAGCCGAGACTCTATTGTTAGAGCGCGGCCGTGTTCACCGAGGTTTGCGCTCGCCGGCCAGAACCCAACGCTCCGCAACAAGTGTCCTTGGACAATCGATAGACGACGCTCCACCGCTTCCACCCGGATTCCCGCCACCCCCAATCCCGCCATGCATCTGCCACTCGGTACCTATTCGCCCGAAATCAAACTCGGCCTCGTCTCGGCCTCGCGCAACTGCTTCCCGCGCGCCTTGTCCGCGGAGCGCACCGCGCGGCTCGTGCAGTCCGCCACCGCCGCCGGTCTGGTGCTCACCACCCCGCAGGGCGATTGCGCGATCATCGAGACCAAGGACCACGCGACCGAGGCCGCCGCCCAGCTCAAGACCGCTGGCTGCGACGCCGCGGTGCTCTTCCTCGGGAACTTCTCCCCGGAAATCGAGGACGCCTGCTTCATCAGGAATTTCGACGGCCCGGTGATGATCATCGCCGCCGCCGAGGAGTCCGCCTCCTCGTTGTTGCAGAAACGTGGCGACGCCCTGTGCGGCCTGCTCTCCGCCATGCTCGGCGTGAGCAAGCGCGGCCTGCTCGACAAGGTCCACGTGCCCGAAGCCCCGATCGTGAGCCCCGAGGAGGGCGTGGCCGAGATCAAACACTTCCTCTCCATCGCGAAGATCGTGAAGGGCGTGCGCAACGCCACGATCGGGCTCTTCGGACCGCGCCCGCGCGACTTCGAGACCTGCAACTACAACCTCGCCTCGGTGAACTCGATCGGCGTCGAGGTCGAGGAACTCGGCCTGTTCGATCTCCAGAACGAGATCGCGAAGATCAAGTCGGCCGAGGGCGCCGGCGAGATCGCCTCCGCGATGAAACAGGAAACCCCGAGCATCCCGGCCGACACCGAGTTCGTCGGCCGCCTCTCGACCTATGAGAAGGCGATGCGCAACTTCCGCGAGCGCCTCAAGCTCTCCGGCGCGGCCTCGCAGTGCTGGAGCGAGCAGGAGTTCAGCCTCAAGCACGTGCCCTGCTACATCAACGGCCGCATGGCCCAGGCCGGTTTCCCGATCGCCTGCGAGAACGACGCCTACTCGCTCATCGCCGAGCTGATGGCGCAGTACGCCTCCGACAACGCCGTGGCCGTGCTCGACATCAACCACAGCATCCCGAAGAACCTCCACGCCAGCCTCAAGGACTATCCGATCAAGGACATGGTCGGCATGTTCCACTGCGGCAACGCGGCGCCCAAGCTGCTCAAGAATCCGGAGATGAAATACCAGGTGATCATGAAGCGCCTGATGGAGCCGAACACACCCGCGGACATCACCCGCGGCACGCTCGAGGGCCAGTTCATCGGCTCGCCGATCACCGTGGTGCAGGTGCACGGCGTGGGCGACAAGATGCGCGCCTACATCATGGAAGGCCACTTCCTCGACCTCGACCCGATGACCTTCGGCGCCACCGGCACCGCTTACCTCCCGGGTTTCAACCGCTTCTACCGCCACGTCCTGCTCGGCCGCTTCCACCACCACGCCGCCGTCGCGTTCTCGCATTGCGGCGCCGCCCTCTTCGATGCGTTCAAGCTGCTGGGCCTCGCCGAGGTCTTCACGCCGAACCCGGACTGCGTGCCGTATCCGGGCGAGAACGTCTTCCGCGGCCTGCTCAAGGCCAAATAGGGCCGCCGCAGCCACGTCGCGGCGAACAACAAGCTCGCCGCCCTCCTTTCCGCGGCGGGGCGGTTCCCTCCTCTGTGAGGACGCCGCCCCGGCACCTACCGATCCTCAACCGATCCTCGCGACTTCAGAAGATCGGTCACGGCGATGAGGCCGTAACCTACGGCGATGAAGGCCTCGATACCGCCGATCACCGGGATGGCATTGTCGGTCAGGATGCCGTGGGTGGCGCCCCAAAGACTGTTGATCGCGAAGCCCGCCATGTTCACCGAGACGGCCGCCGCGATCACCGCCCGCGCCGTCGACCGCGGCAGCCCGAGCGATAGCAACAGCAGGACAGCGAACCCCAGCATCAGGACCGAGATCCGCTGCGCGAGGAACACCGCGTGCGGCTCGGTGCCGACGCCGAAGCCCTGCAGCATCTGGGCCGGGGTGAAGAGCAGCTGGTAGAAGAGCCACAGATACAGGAGGCCGGTCGGCAGGCTCAACCAGCGGAACAGATTTGGTCGGATCATGGGATCGGAAGGGTTGCTGGAGTGATTGAATACCGCCGAGCCCTTCGCGACCAACTGTTTCGGCCCAAGGGTCGATTCGCGCCACCAATGGCTTCGGCGGGGCGGGCAGCGGCTGCGGCCGGCCAGGGATGCGAGAACTCTGGAAGCCCCCCCGCCCTACTCCCCTTCAGCTCGACCCGAGGGCGGAGTATCCGTCCCGGTGCGGACGGCAGATTGGCCGCCAGAAACCGCCGGAGAAACGGGGCAAACCAGAATCTCTGTGGTTCCGGCCCGTCCCCCGATCCGCCAGGGGCGCTCCGCAAGCTGACGAGCTGGCCCGCCGAAGGCGGTGTGAAGAGACCCCACTCCCCATCGGCCCAGCCGCCTGTCGGCCGGGGGGCGCGGGGGCGCCGCTCACCACTCGTCGCACCCTCACCCCTCGCCGGTGCCCACCAACTCCGCCAGCGACACGACCTCGACCTTCTTCGCCAGCGGGTAGCGTTTCTCGCCGGGGTACACGACGTACAGCGCGTCGAGCTTCGGATCGGCGAGGGCGATGCGCATCGAGGGCGTGAGTACGGTTGCGTCGGCGCGCTTGCACTCGGCTCCGATGCGCCGGCCGAACTTGAAAAGCACCAGGTCGATCTCCGCGCCGTTGTGCGTCGCCCAGTAATAGGCTTCGTCGGGTCGCAGCGCCTTGAGCACCTCCTCGACAGCATACCCTTCCCATGACGCACCCACCTTGGGGTGATGCTCAAGGTCGCGTTGCTTCGCCACTCCTAGCAGAGCGTGCGAGTAGGACAGAACCGCAAACCGTCCGGAGGTCTTGCCGAAGAAGAGTACGCCGTCCGTCCTCCACCTTCCTTCCCTTCGTTCCCTTCTATCGTCCGTGCTCCAATCGCCTTCCCGCTCCGCTCAATTCGCCGGCGGCCGGGGGATCTGGATGCGAATGCGGGTCCCCACGCCGAGCTCCGACGCGATCCAGAACCGACCGCCGAATTGTTTGGTCAGCAGAAAGGCCTTCGTGAGTCCAAAACCGCCGCCCTTCGTGCGGACGTCGCCGACGTTGCTGGCGCGCTTGCCGTAGTGCATCACGGTCGCCAACTCAGCCTCGGGTATGCCGCGCCCGGTGTCCTCGACGAGGATCCGGATCGAGGTGGTGTCGGCAAACAGCGCCACCGTGATGTGCCCTCCGGGTGGGGTGTATTTCCGGGCATTGGCGAGAAGATCGCGGAAGGAATCGCGAAATCCGATGGGGATCCCGACGGTGTTCCCGGCGGCCGCCTCGAGCCGAAGGTCGACATAGTAGTCGCCGGGCTCCTTGCGCGCCGGGTTGAAACACATGCGGAAGCGTCCGCGGCTGTTCTTCGCGACAGCTTCAAGGAAATGAACGTAATCCGCCCGCAGCTCCTCCAAAGCCACTGGCTCCCAACCGCCCGGCGCGGCCGAACGGGCGAGAAGCTCCCGGGCGCGGAGTCGGAGGATGGTGAAGATGCTGCAAAGGTTGGCGAGGGATTCGTCCATTGCCGCGGAACGGGGCTTGCGGGCGAACCCGAGCTGAGCCTCGACCTCCCCAAGGATGGTGCGCTCGTACTCCTCACAGCGGGCCGCTTCCGCGCATGCGCTCTCGGGTGTCTCCACGGCCTCCAGCATCCTTTCGCAAACCGCCAAGGAATCGCCCAACAGCCGACTGTCTCCGGCCAACTCCTCGCCCACGAGCGAGAGTTCACAACGCAGCACGTTGAGCACGTTGATCAGCCCGTGCATCTCCAGCAGCGCCTGCTCGCCGGGACTCAGCGCAGGGATGTCCGTGATCTCGATCTCATGCATGGGGGGACACCGCAAGGAGACCGTTGGCCCCTAGGCTGGGAGAAGACCCGGCCTTTGCTGCCGATACCTCTCCGGTTATCGCCTCGTCTCGTCGCCAGGCATCCTTGGTGAACGGCGCGTCGGCGGTTTCAACCCCATCGCGAATGATCTCGGCGAGCAGCGCGGTGATCTTCTGCCGCGAAGTGTCCTTGCGCACGAAAGACAGAGCCCCGAGATCAATCGCCTCCTCCACCGCCCGGCGCGTGGCGACGGAGGTGAGCATGACGACGCGAACGTCGGGATCCAGCCGCTGCAGTTCGCCGAGGGCGTGGAGCCCGTCCATCTGCGGCATGTTGATATCCATCAGCACCAACGCGGGGCGGTGTTGGGCGTAGGTCGCAACGGCTTCAATTCCGTTGCCGGCTTCCAAGATGGTCGGCGTGCCGAGCTCCTTCAGGATCATCCCAAGGAACTTTCGGATGTGGGGCTCATCATCGACGATGAGGATAGCGCTACGGAGTTTCATGGATATGGAGGCTGGAAACGCGCACGCGTTGGAGTCCGGCATCGCAGCCATCGGTCGTCACACCTCCTAGCTTGAGACCGACTCGCGAAGCCCGAGAGGGGCACTAGGTGATACACCCCGGACAGGAAGCGAGGGGAAGGGGCAACGACCGACTGCCGAGGATGGAGCAGGTGGCAGACAAACGCAGCCTCCCCCGCCACGCTCGTGCGCTTCGCGGCCTGCAGCCCTTCAAACTTGGCGAGATTGACCGCGCTCCAGGTCGAACCCGATCTGCGCGGGGTGAAGCGGATCGGGTACGACTGCTCGTCGATGCGTTGGCGCACGCCATCGATCCAGCCGAAGCAAAGGGCCTCGTCGACGGATGCGGGCCAGGTCATGCACGGCCGCCGGAATCAACCTTCCAGAAGCCCACGATCAGCTCGGTGGCGGTCGCTGCGTCCGTCGCCAGCCACGCTCCGAATTGAGCCGGCGGCGCGAAGAACCTCGGAGTCGATTGCGTCATGCGACCGACGCTCAGGGCACTTCCCGCCCGGCACCAGACCTCGCTGCCACCACCGGCCCGCGTGGCCCCGGAGACAACCAGGCCGCGAATACACTCCAAACTCCAGGCCTGGAAGCCCCCGCTTCGCCTTCCGCTCTCGGTTGTTACGCCTTCCGGACGGCGAAATGCTGCGCGGGGGCCGGGGCCGAAGCGCTGGGCTACTTCGTTTCCCCCATCGCATCATCGCGGACTTGCGTGGCGGCACCGGTCGCTTTGGCGGCCATGGCCTTGGCCAGCTGTTGCTCCGCCACCTGCCTCACCTGATCCACCATGGCCTGCTGCTCCGGGGTCAGCTTGAGCTTCGCCAGCTCGGCCACGATCTTCAGGGCCTCCGCGTACTTGTTTTGACCGGTCAGATTCTTGGCGGAAGCGATCAGCTTCTCGATCTGTCCGGGCTGTTGCAGCACGGTGAGCGCCTGCTGGGCGAGCGAAGCGGTCGCCGTCTTCGCTTCGGCGACTTTCGCGGTCGCCGCTTGCTCGGCGTCGGCCTGGAGTTTTTGGGCCGCCACTTTTGCGTCATCCACAGCGATGGCCGCGACCCTCTCGGCCTCCGCGAGTTTGGCGGCCGCCTTATCGGCTTCCGCTCGCCGCTGCGCCTCGGCCGTCTTCGCCGCCAGCGCCACCTTTTCCGCTTCCGCCTTGAGCTGTGCCTCGGCGGCCTTCGCCGCCTCCGTGGCCTTTTCCAGTTCGGACTTCCGGGCGGCCTCAGCCGTCGCCTCTGCCGCGGGGGCGGCATCACCTGCCGGCGCCGGGGCACTGGGCGCCGCCGGCGGCGCAGCTGTCTCGGTCTTTCCGCATCCAGCAGCGAGCACCAACGCGCTGGCAATCGTCAGCACTGAGAGCGTAATCTTGGTTTTCATCGTCCTAGGTTGTTCTGTGTTTCGGCTCGATCGGGGAGCACGGAATTCAATTTCCTGGGTTCGTACCCATCGGCACGTACCGCCCCACCGATCCAGTCGTTTCGGGTTTGCCCGATGGCGCAAGACTAGGTCCCTGGGCGTTTTCTGCAAACAGGTCCGGGCCGCTCCCGCCGTCGTGCGGCCCTCCGGGCGATGCCCTTCGGTCGTGCGCGTGCCCCACGCCCCGGCGCAGCGCCCCCCATTTTCGGGCCGGACTCCGCTCCGATGCATTCGCCAGCCATGAGGGGCCCGCGGCGCACGCGCGGTGGGCGGCTCCACGCCGCCCCCACGCTCGCCGCAAGCCAGCACTCTGGATACTCGGCTCAGAGGCTCACGCGCTGCCCGTTGCGCGCTGCCTCGTAGAGCGCGGTGATGATCTGCATGTCGCGGCGGCCCATCTCGCCCGGCACCAGCGAAGGCGTGCCCGCCAGGATGGCCTCGGCGATGCCGTCGATCTGCGCCGCCTGCTGGTGCGCGGAGGACGAAGGGAGCGGGCCTTTGCTCGTGCGGCCGACGAGCCCGTTGTAGCTGTAGGCCGGTTCGACCTCGAAGGATCCCTCCGGCGCCACCGCGCGAAACCGGTTCGAACTGATCTCGTAGCTCGTCGTGCCGGCGCAGGTCGCGCCGTGGGCGAACTCGAGCGTGAAATCCATCGTTTCGTCGACTTCCTTGAACACGTCCGGCCGGACCTTGGGCGGCTCGCTCGCCGTCACCGCGAGGGGCGCACCGCCGCCGGCCATACAAGCCGCCTGGACGACGTAGATACCCACGTCCATGAGCGCTCCGCCGCCGGCGAGTTTTTTCTCCAAGCGCCAGCCACCGCCGCGGAGGCGGAAACCGAAGCCGCCGCTCATTGTCTTGAACGCGCCGAACTCCTGCACTCGGACCAGTCGCTTCAACTCCTGCCACATGGGGTGGTACTGAAGCCGATATCCGAGCGACAGATGCACGCCCGCCTTGCGGCACGCGGCGATCATCGCATCGCACTCGGCGACCGAGACCGCCATCGGCTTCTCGCAGATGACGTGCTTGCCCGCCTGCGCCGCCCGGATCGTGTGCTCGGCGTGCAGTCCGGGCGGCGTAACCACGTAGACGATATCGATCGCGGGATTGTCCGCGAGCCGGTCCATCGTGCCGTAGTCGTAGACGCAGTCGTCCGGCAACGCGTAGTCGCGGGCCCAACGCGCGGCCTTCTCCGGTGTGCCCGTGACAATGCCCGCGAGCCGGCAGTACTTGGATTCCAGCAACGCCGGCGCGAGCTGGTGGGTGGCGTAGCTGCCGAGGCCCACGAGCGCGACGCCGAGTTTCCGGCCGGGCGCCCCCGCCGCGGCGAGACCGGAAGCCAAGGCGCGACCGCCGAGCGCGAGACCGGCGGTGCCGAGAGCGAGGTGGCGCAGAAACGAGCGACGCGTGGAAGGAGAGACGGGAGGGGTTTTCATGGGCAGGCGCGGGTGGCTGGGCTGGACGATGCGTTGCCGGGGGACGTTTTCAACGCGGCCGCGGAGTTCTTCGGCTCCCTTCGGACAAATCGGGCGAGCCGAGCGGCCGCCGCCACGCCGATTGCCGCGGACCGGCACGACGGATGAGCGACACGGACGGGGCGCGGCACCAACGCGGCGCAAACCGAATCTTTACCGCCCGGTTACCGGAAGATGACCGCGAAAGCGTTGAACCGCTCACCCGTGCGCTTTCTCTGATACCTCCTCCGTTTCGACCGGGCCCGTCGCCGTAAAACTTCGACAACCAAGCGTCCTCCCATGCCTTCACGCCTCGCACGCCTTGCCCTTGCCCTCGTGGCCCTCGCAACGGTCGGCCTCCACGCCACCGCTCCCTCCGCGCCGCCAACGATCGCAATCCCGCCGACCGGCGGGCCGGTGGACCTCTTCGGCACCTTCACGCTGAGCGTGCAGGCCACCGGCACCGAGCCGCTGTCCTACCAGTGGAAGCTCAACGGCACACCCATAGCCGGCGCCACGGCCTCCAGCTACTTCGCCAACGGCGCCGGCTCCTATTCGGTCGCGGTGACCAACTCCGCCGGCACAACCGAGTCCGCCCCCGCGGTCGTGCGCCCCGACGATCCCTCCGTCGCCCTCAAGCCCTTCACCATCCCGAACACCACGCCGAGCGGCGTGTTTCCCGACCTGCGCGCCTGGAACCCCGAACCGGCGGGCGCCGCGGGCGTCGTCACCGTCAGTGCGGACGGGCACTTTCAGGTGGGCGGAAACCGTATCCGATTCTTCGGGGTTGATCTCACCTCGAACAAGAATTTCCCCACCCACGCCGGGGCCGACCTCCACGCGCAGCGCCTCGCGCGTTTCGGCTTCAACTCCGTGCGTTTCCACTGGGCCGATTCGTTCTGGCCGTACTACACCGAGGAACCGGGGTCCCTGATCATCAAGGATTCCAGCACCTCCCGCCGCTTCGACGAGAACGCGCGCGACCGCCTGCACTACTTCATGGCCCGCTGCGCCGACGTCGGCATCTACGCCAACGTGAACCTCCTGGTCGCACGCTCCTTCCAGAAGGACGACGGCCTCGGCGCCGAGATCGCCACCATGCCCTGGGCCCGCCAGCACCTGTTGAGCTTCTTCAACGACCGGATGGTCGAGCTCCAGAAGGAGTACGCCGTCTGGCTGCTCGCCTCCCCCAATCCCTATCGCAACAACCGCTCCCTCGCGCAGGACCCCGCGGTCGCGATCGTCGAGATCCTCAACGAGAACGGCCTGGCCGATGGCTGGCTCCACGGCCAGCTCGCCGCCATGCCCACGGTCTACACCGACGAGTTGCAACGCCGCTGGAACGTCTGGCTTCGCACCCGCTACGCCGATCAGGCCGCCCTGTATGCCGGCTGGTTCGCCGTCGACGAGCCCCTCGGCCCAAACCGCCTCGCCGCGGTCACGGCTTCGCTCAGCTCCGAAGGTTGGTCCCTCTACCGCGACCTTCCCAACGGCGCCGCGGCGACCACGAGCGTCGCGGCCGACTTCAACGGCGCCCCGTGCCGTGTCGTGCAGACCGCCTCCGCCGGCAACTTCGCCTCCGTGCAGCTCCTGCACAAGGACCTCTCCCTCGCCGCCCACGAGGCGTACACGCTCAGCTTCTGGGCCAAGGTCGAGGCCTCCGAAACCGTGCACACCGTCAAACTCTACGCCGCCCGCGCCGGCTACGCCGATCTGTGCGAGCCGATCAAGGTGCAGGGCGCCGAGTGGCAATACTACACGCGCACCTTCGTCATGCGCGCCACCGAGGAGAAGTCCCGCCTCGGCTTCTGCCTCGGCGTCGCCCCCGGCCGCACCTGGATCGCCGACGTGCAGCTACGCCCGGGCGGCTCGGTCGGCACCCTCCCGCCCGGCGTCACCCTGGCGGCCGGCAACATCCCGGCGCTCCTGACCAACGAACCCTCCGACCACATCGGCATGCGGGAGGACTGGGTGCGCTTCCTCCTCGACCTCGAGCGGACCTACTGGTCCGGCATGCGCGATTACATCCGCTCGCTCGGCTTCCAGGCGGTCGTCGTGGGCACCATCGCACGCAACTCCCCCGCCAGCTGCCAGGCGGTGCTGCAGGCGATGGATACGCACAACTACTGGAACTACCCCGCCCTCGGCCCCTCCTATCGGGACCACACCGACCGCTTCGACTGGAGCATGGAGCACCGTGCGATGGTGAACTCGCCCCGGGAGAACGACATGATCTTCGGCGCGCTCCGGCAGGTGAAAGGCTACCCCAACATCGCCACCGAGTACGAGCACCCCGCTCCGAACCTCTACGCCGGCGAGCAGGAGTTTTTCTTCCCGGCCTTCGCCGCGTTGCAGGACCTCGACGGCTACTGGGTCTACTCCTACTGGACCAACGACCGCCTCGCCATCTGGGACCACTGGGACTCCCTCAACTCGATGAACAAGCTGGCGAACATCCCCATCGCGGCCGCCCTCTTCCGTCGCGACGTCTCGCCCGCCCTCAACGAATACGTGGTCGGCATGACTCCCGCGCGCGAGATCACCGAGATCGTGACCCGCGCCGGCCACTTCAACATGCCCCACGCCGCCTTCGTCGGCATGCCCCCCTCCGTCGCCCTCGTCAGCCGCATCCGCATGGCCATCGGCGAAGGCGCCACCGGCCCCGCCACTCCCCCCGCCCGCCCCGCCGGCCCCGTGTTCGTGAGCGACACCGGCGAACTGCGCTGGGACTCCACCGATCCGGCCGCCGGTTTCTTCACCATCGACACGCCCCGCACCAAGGCGTTCGCCGGCTTCGGCTCCGGCCGACGCGTGGAACTCGGCGGCGTGGCCATCACCACCGGCGTCACCCGCCTCGATTGGTGCACCGTCGGCGTAACCCTCCTCGAGGGCGACGGCTTCGCGGGCACCGGCGCGGGCCGCGCTCTCGTCGTCGCCACCGGCCAGTACGCCAACACCGGCTGGAAATGGCGCGACGCGACCCACACCGGCCTGACCAACTGGGGCGGCGCGCCGTTCCTCGTGGAGATCGTGCCCGCACAGATCGAGTTGCCCGTGCCCGCCGCCCGCGTGCAGGCTTGGGCGCTCTCCGCCGCCGGCGCCCGCCTGGCCGAATTGCCCGTCACCGAGCAATCCGGCCGCGCCACGCTCACGCTCGGCCAAGGCGGAGACACCCTCTGGTACGAGGTGCAGCTCAGCGCGGATCCGTCCAACAACTACGCAGCGTGGCGCACCGCCCACTTCTCCGGCGCCGATCGCACCAACGACGCGATCTCCGGCCCCGCCGCCGACCCCGATCGCTCCGGATTTTCCAACTACACCCGTTACGCCTTCGGCCTCGCCGCGCGCGGCCCGGTGCAGTCGCCGGTTCGCAACGGCGCCGTCACCATCGACGGCGCCACCTACCTCACGCTCACCTTCCCGCGGCGCGCCGCCGCCACCGACGTGCGCTACACCGTCGAAAGCAGCAGCGACCTCGTCACCTGGGCGACGGTCCCGGGAGCGGTCTACGTCCCGGCCGCCACTCCCGTCACCTATCGCGACTCCGTGGTCTCCGCCCCCGCCACACCGCGCTTTCTCCGCCTCCGGGTAGCGCCCTCCCCATAGCCCTCGCCTCCGCGCGCGACGCCGATCGCCTCGATGCCTTGTTTATCCAAGTCCGCGGCCCGGCAACGCCTGCGGGCCGCTCGGTTGCCGAGCGCTCGCCGTGGGTCGACCGACCTCGCGGACCGGATCCGGGCCGGGGAGTGACGAGCACCAGCCCTCTTGTGCCCAGGCTGGAAGCACGACGACCACCGGGCCCCCGGCGCACGACCCGATGCTCGGCTCAACTGGCGCCGCCGCCGGAAAGCCGGCCCGGATGGCGGGTCTCCGCCACGGCGGTCAGCACCCGCTCCAGTTCACGCACCTGCACCGGCTTGGTGATGTATTCATCCATCCCGGCCGCGAGACATTGCTCCCGATCCCCGGGCAGCGCGTGCGCCGTCATCGCGACAAGCAGCGGGCGGTTGGCCCCGGTCCAGCGCTGGCGGATCGCGCGGGCGGCTTCGAGCCCGTCCATCTCCGGCATCTGGACATCGAGCAGGATGAGATCGTAGCTGCGCCGCTCGAGGGCGGCGAGGACGGCCAGTCCGTTGAGCGCGGTGTCCGCGGCGAACCCGAGTTTGCCGAGCATGAGCTGCGCCACGCGCTGGTTCGTCAGGTTGTCGTCGGCGAGGAGCACGGCGAGCGGGCAGAGGTCGCCGAGGCGCTTCGGCCGTGCCGGGGGCGCCGCCGGCGCCGCCGGAGCAGCCGCCGGCTGCGGATCGGCGAAGACCGGTACCAGCGCCGCGCGCAGTGCGCCCGCCTTCACGGGCTTGCTGAGCTGGCCGGCCAACCGCAGCCAGGGAGTCGAAAGGTCGGGGGCGCCGAGCGCCGTCATCAACACCACAGGAAGGGCGGCGCCGCGCGGGAGTTTCCGCATCAGGTGCACCGCCGCGAGCCCCTCCATCCCGGGCATCTCGTGGTCGATGAGCACCAGGTCGACCGGGGTGTCGCCTTCGATGAGCCGGAGCGCCGCCGGGCCGCTCTCGGCCGGCACCGGCGTGGCACCCCAGGCGCGCATCCTTTCTCCCAGGATACGGCGGTGGGTGGCATTGTCGTCGACCACGAGGATCCGCCGCCCCGCCAGGTCGTTCCACCGCCCATGCTCGATCCCCGGCACCGGTGCCACCGAGACTTCGACGTGGAACGTGCTGCCCCGCCCCTCCTCGCTCTCGGCCCAGATCCGGCCGCCCATCAGTTCGACCAACCGCTGCGAAATCGCCAGGCCCAAGCCCGTGCCCCCGAACCGCCGCGTGGTCGAGGTGTCGACCTGGCTGAAGCTCTTGAACAGCCGGTTCATCCGATCGCCGGGGATGCCGATGCCGGTGTCCCGCACGCTGAAACGCAGCCGCACCCGCGCCTCGTCGGCCGCGCCCACATGCTTCACCGCCACCACGACCTCGCCGCGCTCGGTGAACTTGACCGCGTTGCCCGCCAGATTCACCAGCACCTGCCGCAACCGGGTCACGTCGCCCAGCACCGCGGCGGGCACGCTCGGATCGAGCTCGTAGAGCAGCTCGATCTTCTTCTGCCCGGCGCGCGGCCCGAGCACATCGATGACGGTCTCGAGACATTCCTCGAGGGCGAACGGCTCGCGCTCGAGCTCGAGCTTGCCCGCCTCGATCTTCGAGAAGTCGAGGATGTCGTTGAGGATGTCCAGGAGCGAGTCGCCCGCGCGGCGGATCGTCTCGGCCAGCTCCTGCTGCTCGCGGGCGAGCGTCGTGCCGAGCAGCAGGCTGCTCATGCCGAGCACGGCGTTGAGCGGCGTGCGGATCTCGTGGCTCATGTTCGCGAGAAACTCCGACTTCGCCACGGTGGCCGCCTCCGCCTGCTGCCGGGCGATCACCAACTCCCGGGTACGATCGGCGACCAGCTGCTCCAGCCGGGCATGTTCGCGGCGCTGGTGCACGGCGGAAAGCCGCAGCGCCCCGAGCACCGCGGCGGCGGCGGCCAGCACAAAGGCCGCAAAGGCCCAGGGCGCCCGATACCACGGCGGCCGTACCTCAAACTCCAGCCGCGTCACCCCGCCACGTACGGCGCCGGCCACGGCCCGGACCTGGTAGTTGTAGCGGCCCTCCTTCAGCCGGTTGAACACCGCGTACCCGCTCGTGCCCAGCGGCACCCAGCTCTCGCCGGAGCCCTCCAGGGCCATCTCGAAGGTGATCGTCGCGCCAAACGGGCTGGCGGGGGCCGCGAAATGGACCACCAGCGAATTGTCCGCATGGTCCAGCGGCACCATCGCCAGGCGCGCGGCGGAAAGATGGCGGTTGGAATTGGGCAGATGCACCAGCGTGATCACCGCCGTCGGCGGTTCCACCAGCGGGACACGTTGCCGCGGATCGTAGCGCACCAGCCGGCGGCGTGCCCACATCCAAACTACACCGTCGCTCTCCATCGTGAACTCGGAACAGGAGAACCCCAGCGGGATCGTCTCCACCGCCTCCCGCCGCCCGTCGGGCCCCTCGGTGATGATCCGCACGAAATCCGCTTCCGCATGCCACAGCCGCCCGCGGGCGTCCCGCGCCGGCCGGCCGATGCCGTTGCCCAGCTCCGGATAGCGGCGCAGCAGTTCCATGTCCTCCACAAAGGCACCACGGGCGCGGTCGAAGCGCAGCTGCTGGCGGCTGGGCAGCGCGAACCGCGCCACGCCGTCGATGGCATACACCTGCACCCAGCCGTCGCCCAGCCCGGCGTCCCGCCCGAACAACTGCAGCTGCGGCCGTCCCTGGCGTAGCTCCACCCGGCCCACCCGGCCGGCCCCCAGCTCGAGCCACACCGTGCCGTCGGCCTCCTCCACCGCCCCGTAGATCTCGCCCAGGCCCGGCATCGGGAAACGCTCGGCCACCGTCTCCCCGCCCGAGTCCCGCAGCCAGCCCACCTCGTCGCGGGCGATGTAGAGCAGCCCATCCGGCCGGCGGATGGCCATGTCCACCCGGGCGTTGGCGATGCCCGGGACCACCAGTTTCCAGCCCGCGCCCTCCCGCCGGGACAGCCCGGTCTCGGTCGCCGCCCACAGGTCGTCGCCCACTGCGCCGAGCGTGAAGAGGAACCGCCCCGCGGGCATGTCCTCCTCGAAGCGCCCCAAGTGTCCGCCGGAATCATACACCCCGCGCAGCGCCCGCCCATCGACGTTGACCCACAAGCGGCCCTGATGGCGCACCGGTTTGGCATAGGTCAGGCCCGTGGCCAGACTGGGGGCGAAATGGGTGATCCGCGCGGGAAACTCCACCTGCGCGACGCCGTCGGCGAGCAATGCCCACAGCACCCCGTTGGGGGCGTGGACCATGCGCTGCACCTGTGAAAACCGGGGATCCAGATTGCGGTCGACCTTCTGCACCACCCGCCCCTGCCGGTCGAAGAACACCAGCCCCACCGCATCCACGGCCGCGACGAACGCGTCGGGCCCGGCCGGACAGAGATCATTGATTCGTCGCGACGTGAGGGACCCGCCGTTCGCCTGGAACGGCTCGAAGGTGGTGCCGTCGAACAGCTTCAGCCCCGCGCCAAAGGTGCCCACGAGCAGCTGCGTCGGGCCGTAGGGCACGCCGCACGTCACCAGATCGGTGATCTCCAGGTTGCCCGTCACCGGTTGCGCCGCCTGCGTGCCGGTGTGCAGCCGATAGAGGCGCCCGGCGGCCTGCGCGGTGACAAACGCCTGGTCGCCCAGGGTGAAGATCCGTTCGTTCGAGACCAGCCGCGCCACGATGCGCGCCTCCTGGCCGGGCCGCCACGCCACGATCGAGCCCTCGTTGCCGTACCAGAACCAGTCATGGGGCAATGGCGACACATAGTTGAGCACCGCATTCTTCAGGCTCGGGTCGTCCGGCATCCGGGCCACCGGCTTGAACCACCAGCGCCCGTCCGCGCTCAGGTCGACCTCGACAAAACCGCCGTCCGCCGTGGTGTAGATCCGCCCGTCGCGGTCCACCGCCACCCGTTGTAACGACCGACCGGTGACCGTGTCGCCGGCGCGGTAAGTCTCCCAGCGCACGCCGTCGCCGATCGCGAGCTCCTGGCCGCCCACCACCAGGAGCCGGCCGTCGGGCAGCAGATGCAGGTCGATCGGCGGAGAAGTCAGCCCCAGACCCTGCGCCCCCTGCACGACATAGGACGGCGTCCCGGACTCGACCAGCCCCGGCGCCGCCGCCGGCATCACTTCCGCCCGCACAGGCGCGGCGGCCAGAACCAGGGCCCAGCCGACGCGGACCAGCACACGGCGCCAACGCGCCACTCGGGGAACGCCGGAACCCTGGCGATGCGGAAGCGGATCAGGAGCGAGCATTGAGGCGACGTCTGTTAATCGGCCGGGAACGCGGGGGATTGAGCTTCAGAAACCACCCGCCGGCCGCGGCGGCAACCGCGGAAAACGCGGCTCGGCCGGGAGCGCGCGCCAGGATCCCCGGCGATCTCCCGTGCGCCGCCCGGCGCCAGCGCGCACGGCTACGTCCCGCCCCGCCCTCCAGCGCCCGTCGCGCTCCCACCAAATCGCGGCAAGCCCGGGCTGGTTTTTTCCCGCCGATCCCCTAGCGTCTCCCGCCTTCGCCATGCCCGTCACGCTCTTCGATTCCCTGACCCGCAGCCTGCAACAGCTCCGCCCGTCCCAGCCCGACGGCGTCTACCGGTTCTACAACTGCGGCCCCACCGTCTACGCGCCCGCGCATATCGGCAATTTCCGCACCTTCGTCGTCAACGACCTCCTCCGCCGCGTGCTCGAGCTCGAGTTCGGCCCGGACAAGGTGAAACACGTCCGCAACATCACCGACGTCGACGACAAGACCATCCGCCGCTCCCGCGAAGAAGCGCGCCCGCTCGCCGAGGTCACCCAGAAATGGACCGACAAGTTCCACGCCGACTGCGACGCCCTCAACTGCCTGCGGCCCCACGTCGAGCCCACCGCCACCGGCCACATTCCCGAACAGGTCGGCATGATCGCCGAGCTCCTGCAGAAGGGCCACGCCTACGCCACCGGCGACGGCTCCGTGTATTTTAAGGTTGGATCCTTCCCCGGCTACGGCGCCCTCTCCCGCGTGAAGGAACGCGAGCTCCAAGTCGGGTCCGCCCTCGCGCACAAACCGCAGACCGCCGACGCCGACGAGAAGGAGGACGGCTCCGATTTCGCCCTCTGGAAGGCCTGGAAACCCGAGGATGGCGACGTGAAGTGGCCCGGTCCCGCCGGCGCCGCCGCGGGTCGCCCCGGCTGGCACATCGAGTGCAGCGCCATGAGCCGCAAACACCTCGGCGAGACCATCGACCTGCACACCGGCGGCGAGGACCTGCTCTTCCCGCACCACGAGAACGAGATCGCCCAGACCGAGTGCTGCACCGGCCACGCGTTCGCGCTGCACTGGTACCACAGCAAGCACCTCATGGTCGACGGCGCGAAGATGTCGAAGAGCCTCGGCAACCTCTACACCCTCGACGACCTCCAGGCTAAAGGCTTCAGCCCGATGGCCCTGCGCTACGCGCTGCTCTCCGGCCACCCGCGCAAGCAGCTCAACTTCACCATCGATTCGCTGCACGCCGCCGAGAAGGTCCTCGCCACGCTGCGCACGTTCCGCGCCGCGCTGTCGCCGACCGGTGGTGACGCCGCCGCGCTCGAACCCGTCTTCGCCGCCTTGTGCGACGATCTCAACACCCCCGCCGCCCTCGGCGCGCTGTTAACGGTCGTCAACCGCGGTCCCGTCGGCGTCTCGCTCGCGTCCTTCGACCGCGTCCTCTTCGCCCTCGGCCTCAAGCTCGACGCTCCCGTCGCGCCCGCGGCCGAGGCCCCCGCCGAGGTGAAGGACCTCGCCGCCCAACGCTGGGCCGCCAAGCAGGCGAAGAACTGGGCCGAGGCCGACCGTCTCCGCGGCTCCATCACAGCCCTCGGCTGGGCGATGCTCGACAGCAAGACCGACTACAAGCTCGAGCCCGCGAAGAAGGGTTGATCTGCCAGTTGGTAGGGATGGCGCTCCGCGCCGTCCGCAACCGCCACCCACGTCGGACATCGCCGCAGCGGACCCAGCTCCGAACAGCCGCGGGGTTCTGCCCGGACGGCGCGGAGCGCCATCCCTACCTCAGGGAGCGGCTCGCACGTTACACCAACGCACCAAACCGCCGTCGCATCTCGGGTCGCCCTCCGCCAGCCTCGTGTTGGAAGTTGATCGTTCAACGTTCGCGGTTCGAAGTCCTTTCCGGTTTCCCCTTCCCCATGCGCCCCCTCCTCGCCGCCACCCTGCTCGCGCTCGCCGCGATCCCCCTCCCCGCCGCCGAGCCCGCCCCTTCGACCGGCAACCCGCCCCCGTCCACGGTCAACCGTCCACAGTCCACCGTCGACCGTCCACTGGACTGGACCGTCGACTACTCCCGCTGGACCGACGGGCAACGCTACGCCACCGCCGAAGCCCGCACCGACTGGCCCACCCTCGTCTGGTATGAGGAGCCCGGCGACGCCTTCATCCGCGAGTTTCCCGCCGGCTCCGGCCAGAAGTGGCTCGAGCCGCGCTTCAAGGCCGGCACCCACACCCGGGGCGCGCATGGCTGCAAATTCGCCGCCGCGCTCGCGCCGAGCGACACCTACACGGTCGAATACGCCGTGCATTTCCCCGTCGATTGGGAATTCAGCCAAAACAACACCCGTCCCCACGGTGGCGGCAAACTCCCCGGACTCAGCGGCGGTTCCCATCCCTCCGGTGGCCTCGGCGACCCCGACGGCCTGAGCGCCCGCCCCATGTGGCGCCGCGACAACCGTTTCTCCACCGAGCCCCAGAACTACCTCGAGCTCTACCTCTACTGGCCCACCCAGACCGAGAAATATGGCGACCGGTTCTTCATCCAGGGCGTCGAGGCCGGTCGCACGTACACGATCAAACTCCGGGTTGTGCTCGGCACGCCCGAGGTCGACGGCGCCGTCCGTATCTGGATCGACGGCACACTCCGGCTGGAGAAGAACTTCCGTTTCCTCCAGCCCGGCCAGGACTGGAAGCTCACGCAGTACATGCACAACGTCTTCTACGGCGGCAACGACCCCAGCTGGGCCCCCGCCCGCGACCAGCACCTCCTCCTCGGCCCGGTCCGCGTAAGCGCCCAGCCGTTCTAAGCGACGTGGCGAACACTCACGACTTCTCGCCGCCGCGGGCGCGGATCAACTGCTGCAGGAAAGTGCGGTCCGCCGCATCCTTCTCCCGGCTGCTCTGTTTCATCTTCAGCATCAGTTCGGCTCCGGCGAAGGGGATGGAGACTCCGTCGATCACTTCGCACTCGATGCCCGCCTCGGCCTCCTCGTAGCTCACGCCGCAGGCCGCTGTCATCAGGTCGACGGTGATGTAGTCATTCACTCGCACGACGATCCACTGGGAAAGGTCCTCGTCGCCAAGTTCCCGGATCGCACGATCGGGAAGAACCTCCAGCGCCTGCTTGACCAGCGCTTGGTTCGCCCGGTCGCGGGCGATGAGCAGATCGATGTCCTCCGTCGCCCGAACGAACCCCAGACGGTTGATCGCAAAGCCGCCAACCACCACATACGCAACACCGAGCCGGTTGAGTTCGCGGGCGAGCGAAACCAGATCCGCGTCGGTCGGGACCCGCGTCACTTCGCGTGCCGGTTCAGCTTCGCCGTCCATGTGTCGCACGCCTCGTTGCTCGCGAACCGGAACACGCCCTTGGGTTGGCCCCGCCCCAGCGCGAGACGAGCCGCGGTGCGCTGCAACCGGGCAAACCGTTGCCACGGGGTTTTCTGCAACTGGCCGACGACCTTGATCGAGGCGGTGTTCACAGCGGAGAGTTCACAGAGAAGACCGAGGTGGTCAAGGGCGCCATCGCCTGCGCCACCAGAGGGCTCACAGCCCGCGCCTCCCGCCAACGCGTTTGAACTTCCGCCCCGACGGGCCGTTTCACTCCGGTGCGTGCCGCCGCGATTTCCTTCTCGCCCCGCGCTCCCCGCTTCCCGCTACTCTCCGCCTTTCCGGCGCTGCAATCGTACGCAGGGCCACAACCAACACACATCATGGCAATGACTCCGCTCGAAGAAATCCGGCACTCCGCGTCGCACGTGCTGGCCACCGCAATCCTGCGTCTCTTTCCCGAGACCCAGCTCGACATCGGCCCGCCGACCGAGACCGGTTTCTACTACGACATCGACCTCGACCGTAAGCTCACCACCGAGGATCTGGTCGCCCTCGAGGCGAAGATGAAGGAGGTCATCGAGGAGAACCAATCCTTCCGCCGCACCGAACTCCCGCGCGCCGAAGCCGTCGAACTGATCAACAAGATCGGCCAGACCCGCTACAAGCTCGGCCGCCTCGACGACATCCCCGAGGGCGAGGCGATCTCGTTCTACCAGAACGGCGAATTCATCGACCTCTGCGCCGGAACCCACGTCCGCTACTCGAAGCAGATCAAGGCCTTCAAGCTCCTCTCCATCGCCGGCTCCTACCACCGCGGCAACGAGAAGAACAAACAGCTCCAGCGCATCTACGGCACCGCCTTCGCCTCGAAGGACGAGCTCGCCGCCTACCTCACGCAGATGGAGCAGGCCAAGGCCCGCGACCACCGCAAGCTCGGCAAGGACCTCAAGCTCTTCCACATCGACGAGGACGTCGGCCAGGGTCTCATACTCTGGACGCCCAACGGCTCGATCCTCCGCCAGGAGCTGCAGAACTTCATCGGCGAGGAACTGCGCAAACAGGGCTATCACCAGGTCTTCACGCCGCACATCGGCAAGCTCACGCTCTACAAGACGTCCGGCCACTTCCCCTACTACAAGGATTCGCAGTTCGCCCCCATCGCCGACCGCGAGGCCCTCGACCAGGCCTGCACCTGCGGCTGCTCCTGCGCCGAGCTGATGAACCGCCTCGAAGGCGTGCCCGCCGCGCTTGCCGCGCAGGTCAACGAGCGCACCGGCAAGGAGACGATCTCCGCCGACCGCATCGTGGCCGACGACAAGATCATCGACGGCTTCATGCTGAAGCCGATGAACTGCCCGCACCACATCAAGATCTTCGCGTCGCAGCCGCACAGCTACCGCGATCTCCCCGTGCGCCTCGCCGAGTTCGGCACCGTCTACCGCTGGGAACAGTCCGGCGAGTTGAACGGCATGACACGCGTCCGCGGCTTCACGCAGGACGACGCCCACCTCTTCTGCACCGAGGACCAGGTCGCCGGCGAAGTGCTCGGCTGCCTTGAGCTCGTGAAGATCGTGCTCTCCACCCTCGGCATGCACGACTACCGCGTCCGCGTCGGTCTCCGCAGTCCGGATTCAGCCAAGTACACCGGCACCGACGAGAACTGGGCCAAGGCCGAGGAGGCCTGCCGCAACGCCGCCAAGACCCTCGGCGTGCCCTTCACCGAGGAGCCCGGCGAGGCCGCCTTCTACGGCCCGAAGATCGACTTCGTCATCAAGGATGTCATCGGCCGCGAATGGCAGCTCGGCACCGTGCAGGTCGACTACAACCTCCCGATCCGCTTCGACCTCTCCTACGTCGGCGCCGACAACAAGCCGCACCGCCCGGTCATGATCCACCGCGCGCCCTTCGGCTCGATGGAGCGTTTCTGCGGCGTGCTCATCGAGCACTTCGCGGGCGACTTCCCGGTGTGGCTCGCCCCCGAGCAGGTCCGCATCCTCCCGATCTCCGAGAAGGTCATCGAAGCCTGCGACGCTCTGTACAAGAAGCTCAAGGACGCCCGCGTGCGCGTCGTACTCGACACCTCCAACGACAAGCTCGGCGCCAAGATCCGCCGCGCCGAGCTGGACAAGGTGCCCTACGCGCTCGTGCTCGGCCAGAAGGAGGCGGAGGCGCTCAGCGTCTCGGTCCGCAGCCGCGCCAAGGGCGACGAGGGCGTGATCAAGCAGGACGACTTCGTTGCCCGCGTGCTTCAGGAGATCGCCACCCGCGCACTCCCCGAGAAGCGCCCCGCCACCCCGGCGGCGCCGACCGGCGGCAAGCCGGCTCAAGGCTGAGGCACCCTCCTCCCCGTCGCTGGGCGACACAGTCGCTCAGCCTCCCCCTTCGCCCCGCGGCCCCCAACGCCGCGGGGTTTTTCTTTTTCCCAGCATAACCATCCGCTCGACTCCGCCCGGCCACCACGCCAGCCTCCGTCACACTGCGGAACCGCCCCCCGCCGCATGCGCGCCCGATCCCGCCATGCCTCAAAACACCCTCGTCCCCGTCCCCGAGATCCAGCAGCGCATCCACTGGGTCCGCCAACGCCGCGTCATGCTCGATGCCGATCTGGCGCGGTTTTACGGAGTCGCCACCCGTGAACTCAACAAAGCGGTTTCACGCAATCGCGACCGTTTTCCCGAGGACTTCTCCTTCTATCTCACCCTCGAAGAAACACGGGCTTTGATGTTCCACGCTGGAACATCAAAGCCCACCGGCCGAGGCGGCGTCCGCAAACCCGCCCGTGTCTTCACCGAACAGGGCGTCGCGATGCTCGCGGGGGTGCTCCGCAGCCAGCGTGCTGTCGAGATGTCCGTCGCCATCGTCCGCGCCTTCGTTCAACTCCGCGAACTCCTTGCGACTCACCACGAACTCGCCGCCAAGCTCGCCGAGCTAGAGCGCAATATCGAGGGCCACGACACCGCCATCGCCAACCTCTTCGAGGCCATCCGCCAGCTTCTCGCCCCCGACGGTCCTACCCACCGCCGCCGAATCGGCTTCGGGCAACCAACCCGCTGAGCGCCTTGCACACCGCACCGCCGCCTCCGCAGGGAGATTGCTGTGACAAGATATCGGACACCTAAGTCCAGTCGCTTCTCTCCTCTTCGCCCCCGGGCCGCGGGGCTTTCTTTGTGGCGTGCGCGCCCCGTCCCCGGCCCCCCACGCTCCGCCCACGGTCTACCGTCTACCGTCCACCGGTCACCGTCTACCGTCCACCGTCTACCGTCCACCGTCTACCGTCCACCGTTCACCGTCCACCGTCCACCGGTCACCGTCCACCGGTCACGGCCTGCATCACCGCGGCAAACGGCGCCTCCGCCGCGCATCCGAAACGCGGATTCCGCGTGAGCTTCGCCGCCGAGAGCGCGGGCGAGGCGATCCCGCAGAGGAACCGCGCCACCTGCCGCGCCGCGCCGAGTTCGCGCGGGTGCTGCGCCCGCAGCGCCGCGAGCTCCTCCGCCGGCCAGCTCACCGCGCGTTCCGCGCGCGTCAGCTCCACGCGCGGCGCCCCAGCGCACGGCCCGCAGTGCCCGCAGTCGCGCCCGAGTTCCTCACCGAAGTACGCCAGCAACCGCCGCACGAGACAGCCCTCGCCGCCGATGAGTTTGGCCACACCCGCCACCCGGGCGATGTCGCCGGCCTCGCGGGCGGCGAAGCGCCGCCGCAGCTCGTGCCACACCGCCGCGAGATCCTCCGGCACGCGCACGACGCGATACCCCTGCCGCACGCCCGCGGCACGCAGCTCGAGATCGCCTTTCTCCTCGAGGTAGTTGAGCGCCTTCACCAGACGCTCACGCTCACCGCCAAGCGCCGCCGCAGCCTCCGCCAGCACCACCGTGCTCCAGATACGCCCCTCCTTCGCGAGCCCGAAGAGCCGCTCCAGAAACTGCCGTCGCTCTCCCTCGAAGCGCGCGAGGATCTCCTCCACCGGCCGCCGGTACTTCCACTGGTAGCTCGTGTAGAACGGCGTCGTCGCCTCGATCAGTCCGTCGAGCTCGAGATACGTGAGCGCCGTCGAGACCACCAGTTGCCGGATGTCGTGCCGCACCGAGAGCTCGAACGCCGAGAGGTCGAACGTGTCGCCCGCCGCGCGCCCCTGCAGCAGCTCCTTCAGCAGGTCGCGCAACGCCTCGGCCGTGGGCGTGTCGCCGTAGGTGAAGTTCTCCAACACCGTGAGGTCCTCCGCCGCGGCGAAGATCTCGCAATGCGACGGCGCGCCATCGCGCCCCGCGCGCCCGATCTCCTGCGCGTAGTTCTCCAGGCTCTTCGGCAGGTTGTAGTGGTAGACGGCGCGGATGTCCGCCTTGTCGATCCCCATGCCGAACGCGATCGTGGCGACGACGATCGCGCGGTCCGCCGCCATGAAACGGTTCTGCACCGCCTCGCGCACCTCCGCCTCCATCCCGGCATGGTACGCCTCGGCTGCGAATCCCTCCGCCACCAGCGCCGCGGCGACGCGCTCCGCCGTCTTCTGCAACGTCACGTACACGATCGTCGGCCCCGGCGGCCACGCCTTCAGGCGCGCGAGGAGCAAGGCGATGCGCTCGTCCGCCGCGCAAGCCGTGGCGCACAACGTGAGGTTGGGCCGGTGGAAACCCGTGTTCACATGCGCCTCGGGCGCGATGGCAAACTCGCGGCAGATGTCGCGCGCCACCGCCGGCGTCGCCGTCGCCGTGAGCGCGAGCACCCGCCCGGCGCGCAGCTCCCGCGCGTAGCGGGCGAGCTTGAGGTAGTCGGGGCGGAAGTTGTGGCCCCACTCCGAGATGCAGTGCGCCTCGTCGACCACCAGCAGATCGATCTGCAGCGTCTTCAGTCGCGCGAGGAAGCGCTCGTTGGAGAAACGTTCCGGCGCCACATAGAGCAGCTTGAGCCGCCGCGCCCGCAGCCCGTCCTGGATTTCCTCGAACACCTCGCGACTCACCGAGGAGTCCAGTCGCGCGGCCGCGATGCCGCGCCCCACGAGGAAATCCACCTGGTCCTTCATCAGCGCGATCAACGGCGACACCACCACCGTGAGCCCCTCCAGCAGCAGCGCCGGCAACTGGTAGCACAGGCTCTTGCCGCTGCCCGTGGGAAACACCGCCAGCGCCGAGTTGCCCGCCAACAGTTGCGCGATCACCGCCTCCTGCCCCGGGCGAAACGCAGTGAATCCGAAACGTTCGTGCAGAAGGGCGCGGGGCGCGTGGTTCGTGCTCATGGCTGGCCGCAGTTCATCGCGGCGCGCGCCGCGGTGCAAAAACGGAATGCCGTCCGCGCCCCGTGTTTCTACCAAATATCTGGCATCCGCGGGAGTTGGCCTGCGCCGATCTTCGGCTACCCTCGCCCGGTCCCGCTGGCGCCTGCGCCCAGGCGCCGGGCCCTCGATCCCTTCCAATCCGAAAGCCCATGAAACTCGCCTTCGTCCACGGCTGGAGTGTCCACCATACGGACACCTACGGCGAACTCCCCCGCCTCCTCGCCGACCGCGGCTTGCTCCGCGGCCTTGAGCTCGACCCGGTCGACATCCACCTCGGCCGCTACATCAGCTTCGACGACACCGTGCGCATGGACGATGTCGTGCGCGCCTTCGACCGCGCCCTGCACGACGCCCTCGGCGACGGCAAAGGCGGCATTGCGCCGTTCTCCTGCATCACCCACTCCACCGGCGGACCCGTTGTGCGCGAATGGCTGATGCGCTACCACGCCCCCGCGATGACAAAGTGCCCTCTTCAACATCTCGTCATGCTCGCGCCCGCCAACCACGGCTCGGCGCTGGCCGCCCTCGGCTCCGAGCGGCTCGGCCGCATCAAGGCATGGTTCGAGGGCATCGAGCCGGGCGAGAAGATCCTCGAATGGCTCGAACTCGGCAGCACGCCCGCCCGCGCGCTCAACGAGGACTGGCTCGACCTCGCGCCCTTCGCCGGCGGCAGCGCGTTCATGCCCTTCGTGCTCACCGGCGAGACGATCGACTCCAAGCTCTACGACCACGTCAACAGTTACACCGGTGAAGCCGGTTCCGACGGCGTCGTGCGTGTCGCCGCCGCCAACCTGGCCTACAGCTGGCTTACCCTGCTTCAGGGCGACAAGAAGGCCGCGATGACCGGCGGCGGCGAGGCCCGGCTCCTCGAGTACGACGGCAAGCTCCGCAGCTCCCAGCCCAGCGCGTTCCGCATCGTGCCCGACGCCTCCCACTCCGGAAAGAAGCTCGGTATCCTTCGCAGCCCCACCGCCGCCAACGCCGGCACCAAGCCCGTCGTCGCCATCATTCTCGACGCCCTCTCGATCAGCACCAAGACCGCGTACGCCGCCCTCGCCGCCGCGTGGGCGAAGGCCACCGACGCCGAGCAGGCGGGCACGGGCAAGCGCCGCCGCTTCTTCCAGATCATCTTCCAGGTCACCGACGACGAGGGCGCCAGCGTCGCCGACTATGATGTGCTCCTGCTCGCCGGCGCGAAGTACGACCCCGACAAACTCCGCAAAGGATTCTTCGTGGACAAGCAGTCCAACAAGCACAGCCGCGAACGCATCACCTTTTATCTCGACTACGACGTGATGATGGAGGTGCCCGACGACCAGTTCGGCTTCCGCATCGTCGCGCGCCCCGACAAGGGCTTCGCGTACTACCGCCCCGCGGAGTTCCGCTCCGTCGCCAAGACCCTCGACGCCTTCGTCGACCCGAACACCACGCTCTACGTCGACATCGTGCTGCGCCGTCTCGTCGACGACGAAACCGCCCGCTTCGGTCCGATCGACGGCGCCCCCGGCGAGTTCAAGCACGTGAAGCCCAGCGGCAACCTCGTCGACTGAGCCCGGAGGGAGCGGGCGAGCCTCCCGCTTCCATCGACAAGCGCCGGTGATGCTTCGAGCCAACGACCGGCAAGCGCCGGCGCGCCGCGGCGTCGTCCCCCGCTCCCCTACCGCCCCTGTCCCCGACCGTTTACCTTCACGACCGTGAGCGTAAACGGTTTCGCCCCCGCGCCGCTCACCCGACCTCGTGCCCCCCGGCCCACGGCCCGGGGGCCGCCCGCCCCGTCGCCACCCCGCCAGCACTCCAACCGTTTACCCTCACGACCGTGAGGGTAAACGGTTCGCTCGCGCGCTTGGCACCGAGCCACGCGCGGCGCCGCGCGTCATGCCGACGGGCTGAAGAAATGCGCCGCAAAGGCCCGGAGCGCCTTCCGGCGCGCACCGAACGCCTCCCTCCCGAGGTAACCCGCCGGCAGCAGCCGCCGCGGGAGCAGCGGGTCGAGCGTGAGCGCGGCCTGCCAGGTTTCGCGCTCCCACGCGAGCCACTCGCGCCACTGGCACGACGGATCCGATACGCGCGGCATCGAGCGATGGGCGGCGAGATTCTCACGATACGCCGCATTGATGCGGGCAAAACACCAGGCACCGTCGACAATTGCCGCATCGCTCTCCCCCGCGCACGGCCGGCCATCGATGAACAGCAACGCCTCGGGATTCGCCGTCACCGCCTCGACCGTCTTGCGCAAAACCGCCAGCGGGTCCGGCGACACCCAGACGCTTCCTTGCAGATAGCCCAACCTCGCCCCGACCAGTTCCCGCCGGAGCCGGTCCCGCACCTTGCGGTCGACCTCGGCGACATCGAAAAGCACAAAGCGCCAGGTACCGTCCCATTCCCGCGCCCAACACGCCTCGGGATCGACACCGGACCGCGCCAACTCCCGCCCCTGCCGGGTCAGGCGCACGATCCGAGGATCGGCCGCCCGCGGCAGCACGATGACTCCCCGGGCAGCGAGTATTCGAAGCTTCTTTTCAAAGCAGTCGTCCCGGCACCCGCTGCCGGAGGCGAGCCGCCCCAAGGTGGGATTCAACAGAAGATCGGCGGCACCGATCGACGCCTCGGCCAGGCATTCCAGGAAGAACCGCGTTTCCATCCGAAGGTTTCGGGGCATGGCAGGACTGGATTACGCCCAACCGTTTACTCTCACGGTCGTGAATGTAAACGGTTTTCCATTTCGCCTCGGCTTCGGCGCCGCGCCAGTTTGCGCGAGCCGGGAAGGCCGCGTATCCTCGACTCGAAACTCGGGACTTCCGAAGTGGAACGGGCGCTACGCCGCGCGAACCCCTGTCTGGGCGGGAGGCGAGACGGGTTCCGCACTGCCCACCCGATCAAATCGGTGCGAGCGCGATTGACCCAATGTCCGCTGTGATTGGGCCACCCCGGTCAACCCGGCTGGTCGTAGCCGGGCGAAGACCGCGCCGCCCGAACGCGGGCACCGCGCCGCCTTGCCGCTCCGCTCCGAACCGGTTGTGCTCGCGTCGGCCAGCGCCCACTTCCCCTCTCCATGTCCCCCGACCTCCGCACCTTCTTCGCCCGCGACCGGTTTGCCGCGCACAACGGCATCGAGCTGCTCGACGCCGGTCCCGGCTGAGCCAAGGCGCAGATGACCGTCGGCGACCAGCACCTCAACGCCGCCGATGTCGTGCACGGCGGCGCGCTGTTCACCCTCGCCGACCTCGTCTTCGCCGTCGCCTCCAACAGCCGCGGCCGCCTCGCCCTCGGCATCAACGTCTCCATTTCTTACCTGCAGGCCGCGCGCGCCGGCACGCTCACCGCCGAAGCCCGGGAAGTCGCCTGCAACCCCAAGCTCGCGACCTACACGATGGAGGTGCGCGACTCCGATGCCACCCTCGTCGCCCTCGCCCAAGGCACCGTCTACCGCAAAGACACCCCGCTGCCCGTCGCGTGAGCCGACCTCCGCAAAAGCCCCCGCCGCTCCACCTCCGCCCTGCGCGTCCATTTCCGCCCATTCGTGTCCGTTCGTGTCTCGCGGTTCGCTCTTGCCGCGGCCCCGTGGCTGCTTCCGCTCCCTCCTCCGTACCGCCACCCCAAGCGGAAATCGCCAATCCGAAATCGGAAATCCCCCGCCTCCCTTCCGCCCTTTCCCTCCGGTGAATGGCTGGACATTGCTCCGCCGCCCTTTTTGCTCAGCCGGTCGTGGTTGAACAGCTCACCATTCTCGCGCCCGGCCTGCTGGGCGCTTCCGTCGCGATGGCGGCCCGCCGGTTCGGCGCGGCCCGGCGTATCGTCGTCTGGGCCCGCCGCCCCGAAGTCCGCGTGCAGCTCGAAACGCTGCCGTGGTGCGACGCCGTCCACGCCACGCCCGAGGCAGCCGCCCGCGGCGCCGATCTCGTGGTGATCTGCGCCCCGGTCGAAAACATCGCGCCGCTCGCCGCCGCCATCCGCCCCCACCTCGCCACCGGCGCGATCGTCACCGACGTCGGCAGCGTCAAGGGCGAGCTCTGCCGCCGCGCCTCCGCCGCCTTCCCGACCGACGCCCCGGGCCCGGTCTTCGTCGGCTCGCACCCGATGGCCGGCTCCGAGAAATGCGGCCACGAGGCTGGTACCGCCGAGCTCTTCCAGGGCCGTTCCTGCTTCGTCACGCCGTTCGACGACACCCCGCCCGCCGCCGTCGAGACGCTGGTCCGTTTCTGGGCCGCGCTCGGTTGCGAGGTCGTGACGATGAATCCGGACCAGCACGACGAGATCGTCGCCCACGTTTCGCACCTGCCGCACCTCGCCGCCGCCTGCCTGTGCGCGCTGCTCGCCGGCAAGAATTCCAACTGGCGCAACCTCGCCGGCCCCGGTCTGCGCGACACCACGCGCGTCGCTTCCGGCGATCCGAAACTCTGGCGCGGCATCCTCCACGAAAACCGCGACGAGGTCCTCCGCGCGCTGCGCTCCTATCAGGACGAACTGCAGGCACTCCACGCCGCGCTCGCCAACCGCAACGACCTCGAGCTACTCGCGATCCTCGAGCGCGGCAAGGCTTGGCGCGACAAGATCCGCGTGATCCCATGAGCGCCGCCCTCCCCGCCGAGCTGCCGATCGCGCCCTTCACCCGGCCGGCCGACGGCGCCGTCACCCTGCCCGGCTCCAAGAGCCTGACCAACCGCGCCCTCCTGCTCGCCGCCCTCTGCGACCGCCCGGTCGAACTGCGCGGTGCGCTCTTCAGCGAGGACACCGAGATCATGTCCGCCGCGCTGCGCGAGCTCGGCGTCCCGGTCGCGGCCGATGCCGCCGCATGCACCTTCCGCGTCGCCGGCGCCGCCGGCCGCCTGCCCGCCCGCGCCGCCACGCTCCACATCGGCAACGCGGGCACCGCCGCGCGTTTCCTCACCGCGCTCTGCGCCGCCGCCGGCCGCGGCGTGTACCGGTTTGATGGAGTCGAGGCCATGCGCCGCCGCCCGATGGGTGGCCTGCTCGAGGCGCTCACCCAGCTCGGGGCCGAGTTCAAGTTTCTCGGCCAGCCCGGCTGCTTCCCCTTCGAGCTGCACGCCGCCGGCCTGCGCGGCGGCACCGTCGAGATCGACGCCCGTGAGAGCAGCCAGATGCTCTCCGCGCTGCTCATGGTCGCGCCGCTCTGCGCCACGCCGCTTCGCATCAGGCTCGTCGGCGGCGTGCGCTGGCCCTTCGTCGCCATGACGCTGCGCCAGATGGCGCAGTTCGGCCAGCCCACCGCCGCGCTCGCCGCGCAGCCCGCGGCGGAATTCGACGTGCCGTGGGGCCAACCGTTCCTCGCCCCGGCCGCGTACCAGATCGAGCCCGACGCCACCGCCGCCTCCTACTTCCTCGCGCTCCCGCTCGCCACCGGCGGCGCCGTGCGCCTCGCCGGCCTGCCCGAGGCGGGCGCCAGCCTCCAGGGCGACCTCGCCTTCGCCGACGTCATCACCCGCGTAGGCCTGCACCTCCGGCGCGACGGCGCCGCGCTCGTCAGCAGTCTGCCGGCCGGCGCGACGCCGTGCGGGATCGACGCCGACTTCAACACCTTCTCCGACACCTTCCTCACGCTCGCCGCCCTCGCGCCGCTGCTCGACGGCCCCACGACCATTCGCGGCCTCGCGCATACCCGAAAACAGGAGACCGACCGCGTCGCCGGCATGACCGCCGAGCTGCGCCGCCTCGGTCAGGACGTCGTCGAGACCGAGGACACGCTGGTGATCACGCCGCGCCCGTTGCGCGCCGCCGCGATCGAGACCTACCGCGACCACCGGTTCGCGATGAGCTTCGGCGTGCTGGGCTGCCACGACCTCCGCGGCGACGGCCAACCGTGGCTCACGGTGCGCGACCCGGCCTGTTGCGCGAAGACCTTCCCGCACTTCTTCGACGTGCTCGCCGGCCTGCGCGCGCGTTCGCATCCCGCGTCATGAGCACCACCTCCGCGATCCCCATCATCGCCATCGACGGCGGCGCCGCCTCCGGCAAGTCCTCCACCTCGCGGGCGCTCAGCGAGCGTTTCCACCTCCTGCACGTCGACACCGGCTCGCACTACCGCTTCGTCACGCACGAGCTGTTGGAGCGGGGCGTGTCGCCGGAAAATGAAGCCGCCGTGGCCGCCGCGCTCGCGGTGTTGCCGCTCGGGCAGCGCGTCGTCGGCCGCAGCTCGGTGATCGAGATCGCCGGCCGGATCCCGGGCGACGAGATCCGCGGCCCGCGGGTGAACGAGAACGTCTCGCGTTTCGCCGCCGTGCCGGCCGTGCGCCGCTTCCTACTCGAGTACCAGCGCAGCCAGGCGCACGTCGCCCGCACCGGCGCTTTCCGCGGGCTCATCATGGAGGGCCGCGACATCGGCTCGGTGGTCTTCCCCGAGGCCGACTTCCGCTTCTTCCTCCACGCCGATCCCGTCGAACGCGCCCGCCGCCGTGCCGCCGAAGGCCAGACCGATTCGATCGCCGAACGCGACCGGCTCGACGCCGCGCGCAAGACCGCGCCGTTCGTCTGCCCGGCCGGCGCCACGCCGATCGACTCCACGCATCTGACCCTGCCGCAGGTCGTCGACCATCTCGCGGCGCTCATCGCCCCGCAGCTCGCCGCGTCGCAGCCATGAAGCGAAATCTCCTCTACTGGCTCTGCCGCCAGCTCATCTGCATCGGCTCCGACACGTTCTTCCGCGGCGAGGTGGTTGGCCGCGACAACATCCCGCGCACCGGGCCGCTCCTGATCGCCTCCAACCATTGCAGCCACCTCGATCCGCCGCTGCTCGGCAGCCAGATACCGCATCAGATCCGGTTCTTCGCCCGCAAGACACTCTGGAAACCCGGTTTCCCCCGCTGGTGGATGGACCACATCGAGTGCATCCCGGTCGACCGCGACGGCGCCGATGTGGCGGCGTTGAAGAAGACCATCGCCGCGCTTGAGCAGGGCGATGTCGTCATCCTCTTTCCCGAGGGCACGCGCTCGATGGACGGCCAGCTCCAGCCCGCCAAGTCCGGCGTGGGCATGATCGCGTGCAAGACCGGCGTGCCCGTCCTGCCCGCGCGCATCTTCGGCTCGTTCGAGGCCTTCGGCCGCAACGCCAAGATCCCCACGCCGCATCCGGTATCCTACGTCATCGGCCGGCCGCTCCTGCCGGCCGACTACGACGACCCGGCCGCCGGCAAACAGCGCTACCAGCTCGCCTCCGAACGCATCATGGCGTCCATCGCCGCGCTTGAGCTGCCCGCCCGACCTCTGCTCTGATCCTCCCTTTCCCATGCCACTGCCTCTTCCCCACTCCATCCTCGTCGTCGGTTCCGGCGGCCGCGAGCACGCCATCGTGACCGCCTGCCTCAAGAGCCCCACGCGTCCCCGCGTGCTGGCCGCGCCGGGCAACGGCGGCATCGCCCGCGATGTGAAGTGCTTCCCCGTGCCGGTCGAGGATGTCCCGGGTCTGGTCGCCCTCGCCAAGAAGGAGCGGATCGAGTTCGTCATCGTCGGCCCCGAGGTCCCGCTGAGCCTCGGCCTCGTCGACGCGCTCAGCGCCGCCGGCATCCCCGCCTACGGTCCGAAGGCCGACGGCGCCCGCCTCGAGGCGAGCAAGATTTTCACCAAGGAGTTGCTCCTCAAATACAAGATCCCGACCGCCCCCGCCAAGTTCTTCACCGAGGTCGCCCCCGCCGTGGCCTACCTGAAGACCCGCAAGGCCCCCTACGTGATCAAGGCCGACGGTCTCGCGGCCGGCAAAGGCGTGGTCGTCACCCCCGAGCTCAAGGAGGCCGAGGCCGCCGTGAAGATGATGCTCGAGGGCGGGGCGTTCGGCGCCAGCGGCCAGCGTATCCTCATCGAGGACTGCCTGCACGGCGAGGAGACCTCCATCCATCTCGTCGTCTCCGGCCGTGAGTTCGTCGTCCTTCCCACCAGCCAGGACCACAAGCGCGTGGGCGACGGCGACACCGGCCCCAACACCGGCGGCATGGGCGCCTACTCGCCCGCCGAGGTCGTCACCGCCAAGCTGCTCGCCGAGATCGAGAAGACGATGTGCCGGCCCAGCGTCGACGCCATCGCCGCCGAGGGCATGGAGTACCGCGGCACGCTCTACATCGGCATCATGCTGACCAGGACCGGCCCGCAGGTGATCGAATTCAACGCGCGGTTTGGCGACCCGGAGACGCAGGTCCTCCTCCCCCGCCTCGCCACCGACACCGTCGAGCTCCTCTGGGCCGCCGCCAACAACCGCCTCCACGAGGTGAAGCTCGAAGTGAAGAGCGACTACGCCCTCTGCGTCGTGCTCGCCGCCCAGGGCTACCCCGACAAGTATCCGAAAGGCGATGCCATCACGCTCCCGCGCGTCTCCGGCTCGAGCGAGTTCATCTTCCACGCCGGCACCGCCGTCTCCAGCAACCGCCAGATCGTCACCAACGGCGGTCGCGTCCTCGGCGTGACCGCGCTCGCGCCCACGCTGCGCCAGGCCGCCCGCAGCGCGTACGTGCTCTGCGACCAGATCGGCTTTGTCTCCAAATACTGCCGCCGCGACATCGGCGCCAAGCAGCTCAACCGCAAGTGATGCGCGCCCGCGCCGCCCGCCTCGTCGTGTTCCGCGCCCTGCCGCTGCTCCTCGCGGCCGGGCTGGTGTCCGTCGTCCGGGCCGCCGAGCCCGCCCCGGTGCCCGCCCCCGCGGAGAAAGCACCGGCGAACGAGAAGGTCGCCACCGCCGATCCGCTCGATCTCGGCCGCGGCCTGCGCTACCTCCGCCTCGGCCCGGGCGCGGCCGACGAGCCCGAGTTAGCCGCCGCGCTCGCCGCCCCGGCACTCGTGCTCGACCTGCGCATGGCCAGCGACGATCCCGCCCTCCTCGCCCGCCTGCGCAAAAGCGTCGCCGGCCGCGACGCCACGCGCCCGCTCTTCGTTCTGCTCGGCCCCGACACTCCCGCCACAGTGCGCGCCGCCGTACCCGCCGCGCCTGGCGTGCTCACCCTCGCCGCGCGGGACGCCGGTTTCCCGACCAGCGTCGCCATCGCCGTCGATCCTGCTCGCGACCGCGCCGCGGCCGAAGCGCTCGCCGCCGGGCGCCCGCCCCGTGAGTTGATCGAGGAGAAGGTCGCGAAGACGCGTTACGACGAGCAACACCTCGCCCAGAACCACGCCAACGGCCGCCGCGACGGCGCCGCACCCGCCGCGCCCGCGCCCGCCGCCGCGGACACGAAACCGGCCGAACTGCCGCTTCAGGACACCCTCCTCCAACGCGCCGTCTTCATCCACCGCGCACTGCTTGCCCTCGGCCGCATTCCCGAACACACCTGAGCCCATGCCCGCCCCCGGCCTCGTCATCGTCGTCTGCACGGCCAACATCTGCCGCAGCCCCATGGGCGAGAAACTGCTCCAGCACGCGCTCGCCGCCCAGCCCGAGCCATTGCGTTCACTCAAGGTCGTCTCCGCCGGCATCGCCGCCGCGCGCGGCCAACCGGCCACCGACAACTCGGTCGCGGCGTTGAAGAAGGTCGGGATCGATCTCGCCGCCCACAGCAGCCAGCCGCTCACCCAGGCCCTGCTCGACCAGGCACTCGCCGTCTTCTGCATGACCGAGTCGCACCGCTCAATGATCGAGCTCAACTTCGAACGCGTGCCGCAGAACCTCCACCTCTTCCGCGAATTCGTGGGCCGCGATGGCGACACGGAGATCCCCGACCCCTACGGCGGCAACTTCCGCGAATACGAAGCCTGCCGCGACAGCATGGTCGAGGCGATCCCCTCGCTCGTGCAGCGCCTGCGCGAAGCCGCCGGCAAGCCCTGACCGCCCCGTCGTCTCCCCGCCCGAGGCCGAGGCGATTGCGCAGCTCCCTCGAGGCCGCCCGCCAACGCGCGATCGCGCTCCCGCGCCCGAGCTGCCCCGCGCCCGCGACGGCTCCGGCTACTGGACACACGTCGAGCGCGCCCTGCAGGCGCACACCGCCGCCGAGTTCTCACACGGCCTGTGCCTCGACTGCCTGCGGCGCCTCTATCCGGAATCTGCCGACGAGCCCGCGCCACCGTCGCGCCCACCGGACGGTTCCGCGTGAGCGCCCCGTGCGCCGGCGTCAGGCCTTCCGCCGCAGCCGGAAGGCGCCGGCGCCGTCATGCCCGTGTTCCCACGGCCGGCCGAGCGCCGAGGCTTCGAGCGTGAACGCGCGGCCGCCTTCGTCGTCGAGGAAGGCCTCGATCACCTCGGCGTTCTCCTCCGGCTCGAGGCTGCACGTCGAATAGACCAGTTTGCCGCCCGGCCGCACGAAGCGCGCCGCGGCGGCGAGCATCCGCCCCTGCACCTCGGCCAGCTGGGTGAACTCGTCCGGTTTCAGCCGCCACTTCGCGTCGACCCGATGGCGGATCACACCCGTGTTCGAACAGGGCACATCGATGAACACGCCGTCGTACTGCGCCGGCAGGTCGCGCGCGGCGAGCTCCTCGCCGGTGAGCGCCAGGCCGTCGGCCCCGAGCAGCGCGATCTCCGTCGCCAGTCCGGCCGTACGCCAGCGCGCGACGTTCTCCTCGAAGCGTTTCAGCCGCCCGCCCGCCCGGTCGACGGCGACGATGCGCCCGCCGCCCATCAGGTCGGCGAGCTGGAGCGTCTTGCCGCCCGGTGCGGCGCACAGCTCCAGCCATTGCTCGCCCGCCGCGGGTGCCGCCAGCTCCGGCGCCAGCCGTGTCGCCGGATCCTGGAGATAGCAGTGGCCCGCCGCGAGCGCGGCCTGGATGTCGGCCCAATGGCCGTGGGCGAGGCGGAACCAGCCGGGCCACGGTTTGGGTTCCAGCCCGGCCGGCAGCGGCGTGGCCGCCCGCCAGCGCAGGTGGACATGCGCCGTGGCCTGGTTCCACTCGAGCAGCCGGTGGGTGGCGTCGGCCCCGAACTCCTCCAACCAACGCTTCACCAGCCACGTCGGGTGGCTGAAATAGGAGGCGAGTTCCTCGGGCGTGGCACCGGCGGCCGGCGACGGCGTCTCCCGCAGAGCCGGCGCGGCGCGGCGGAGCACCGCGTTGACCAGGCCCGCCTCGGGCGCGCTGAGCTGGCGCTTCGACTGCTCGACGGCGTTGTCCACAATCGCGGCGGTCGCGACTTCCGGTTTCTCGATCAGCTCCGCGCCGGCGATCGCCAGCAACGCCTGCAACCGCACCCGCGGGGCCTTCTCGATCAGCGGACGGATCGCCTCCTCCGTCCGGCGCCAATGGCGCAAAGTCGCGTAAAACAAATTCTGCGCCGGTCCCCGATCCGGTGAACTCCCGGCCAGATCACTCAACAAATGATCCGCCCGCCCCTGCCCTTCCCGCCAGCCGGCGACGAGCGCCACGGCGAGCGTCCACGTCTCCGCGGCCGAGGGCCCGCGCGACCGCTCCGGGCGGCTCCTTTCGGCGGGGCGATCGACGGCAAAACGTTGTTTCGGCGGAAAAGTTCGGTGAGCAGACTCCATGCAATGGATGAGACACAGTTTGACATCACCATGCAATAGCCGCTCAAATCGTACCCTTCCGCAATTCGACGAAGAATTTATGAACGCTGAAGCCGTCCACGATTTGATCTCCCTAAAGCCCGACCTGAAGCCCTCCAAGGCCAAGCTCGAGGCGATGAAGCCCGGCGCGTACTGCGTCCACCGCAGCTGGGGCTTCGGCCGCATCAAGTCCTACGACGCCGCCAATCGGCGGCTCCTGATCGATTTCGACGGCAAGCCCGGCCATCCGATGGACCCGGCTTTTTGCATCGGAACGCTCGACGTGCTTCCCGAGAAACATCTGCTCGTCCGCCAGCAGACCGAGGCCGCCAAGATCGCCGACCTCATCGCAAACAACCCGGCGCAACTCGTCGTCGATGCCCTCGCGACCTATCCCAACAACGCCGCCACCGGCGTCGAGTTGGAGAATCTTTTCAGCAGCGTGCTCGGCGCCGACAAATTCAAGAAGTGGTGGACCGCCGCCAAGAAGCAGCTCGCCGGCGACCCCCGCGTCTCCGTGCCCGCCAAGCGCACCGAGGTCTTCGTCCTGCGTGACGAACCGGTGAACGTCGAGGACGAGCTCATGGAGCAGTTCAAGAACACCCGCTCCCCCCGCCGCCGCCTGCAGATCGCCGCCGAGCTCCTCGCCACCGCGAAGAAGAAGGACCTCAAGCCCCTCGCCACCGAGCTGCTCGCCGACATCATCACGATCGTCAAGGAAACGGCCGCCCTCGAGCTCGCCGAGCGCCTCCACGGCGCCTGGGTCCGCAACGACCTCGCCGCCATCGCCGGCCAGGACATCTCCGCCTTCGAACCGAAGGTCGAGGAGATCGTCGCCACCGAGCGCGACCTGCCGTCCATCGCCGAGAAGCTCCCCACGGGCACCCACGTCCGCCTGCTCGAGCTCATCCACGTCGCCCATCCGACGTCGTGGAAGGAGAACGTCTTCACCCTGCTCAAGCTCAGCTCCGGCAAGTTCACCACCGAGTGCGTGAACTTCCTGATCGACCACGAGTGCGGCCCCGAGATCACCACCACCTTCCAGCGCTGGCAGGTCGAGCAGAACCTGCGCGCCCCGGTCCTCCTCTGGATCGTCAAGAACCGCACCACCCGGAAGTTCTCCCGCCTCCTCAACGACCTCATCGGGCCCCGCCTCCTCACCGCGATCCTCTTCGCGATCGACTATGAGGCCCTCCAGACCGCCGGCGCCCGCCGCATGCCGCTCGCCGACATCCTCAGCGACGACATCGATCTCATCCCCGACCTGCTCTCCACCGCCGATCCGGAGACCGCGCGCGACCTCGCCAACACCCTCATGCTCAACCAGGGCTTCGAGGAACTGACCAAGAAGTCGCTGCTCGCCCGCTTCATCAAACTCTTCCCCGGCATCCAGTCCCTCGTCGCCAGCGACGAGAGCGAGAAGGGCGAGGCCCTCCTCGTCTCGAAGTCCAGCTACGAGCGCAAGCGCGAGGAGTACGATACCATCGTCACCAAGAAGATTCCGGAGAACTCCAAGGCCATCGCCGCCGCCCGCGAGCACGGCGATCTCAAGGAGAACTCCGAATACAAGATGGCCAAGCAGGACCAGTCGCTCCTCCTCGCCCAGAAGAGCCAGCTCGAACGCGAACTCGGCAGCGCCCGCGTGACCGACTTCAAGGAAGTCACCACCGACTCCGTCGGCGTCGGCTCCGTCGTCGAGCTCCGCGACCTCGGCACCAAGAAGGGCGTCACCTACTCGATCCTCGGCGCCTGGGACAGCAATCCCGACGCGAACATCATGTCGTACAAGACCCCGCTGGGTCTCGCCCTTCTGTCCAAGAAGATCGGCGACGAGGTGAAGGTGAAGATCGGCAGCGAGGAACACTCCTACTCGATCCAGTCCATCCGCCGCTACGTCGACGCGAAGTAAGCCCTCGGTCTCCGCCAGTTTCCGAAGCCGCGCTCACCCGAGCGCGGCTTCTTTTTGTCCGGGTGAAGGAGCGTTCACGGTCCGATCCCGCCAGCGAGTCGCTCGCTTCAGACGGTTCGAGGTAGGGACGGCGCTCCGCGCCGTCCGTAAGCTCGGCAGTCCCGCAGTTCCTCCGCCCCTTCAACCGGCGGCTCAGCACACAAGCCTCAACGTTCAGCTGAGGGAGCGACAGGGGGCTGACTTTGATTGGAAGACAGGCCCTTAACCGGCTGTCCCTGTGGCGCCTGTCTATTCCCGCCTTTTCGCTCGTAGATCAACCTAGATTCCGCAGTTGAAGGTGGAGTTCATGCGAGAACCGGGGCTGCGGGCGCCGGGGCTGGCGGCGGGGTTTTCAACTGCGGCGCAGTTGTCGCGAGCCACTCGCACACGCGGGTGTAGCCGTCGTGCAATTGTTGCCACCAGGCGCCTTGGACGGAGACTTGAAGGGTCTTCTGGCGACCGCTCTGCACCAGGCGCGCGGCGATGGTCAAAAACCAGCGCCGCCCGCCAGCGGCCTCGACGTGGCGCTGGGGCTCAAGCAGGCGCAAGAAGAGGTTCCACAGGTTGTAGACCAGTAACAGCAGCCGGGCGGCCAAGGCGCTTACCCGGCGTTTGCGCGAGCAAAAGCCGTTGAAGCCCCACTGGTTCTTGAGTTCGTCGAAGACGTTCTCGGCGTCGGCGCGTTCGCGATAGAGGGCCTGGATCTGCCAGGCGTTGTACGCGGTGACCTCCAGATTGGTGATATAGACGGCCAGTTCGTGCTTTTGCTCATCGAAGAGCCGGCCGCTCTTCTCGGCCTGGACGACGCCTTGGAGTTTGCGGGCGAAGACCACCCGGCGCTCGGCGCTCCAATCTGGCAGTCGTAACCGGCCTTCGGCGACCTGCCAGGCCCCGACGTTGCCGGGCCCTTGCCAGGCGCTCTCGGGCGTGGCGGCCAGGGCGCGGCGCACGTTGGCGGTGAGCTTGAGTTTGAAGAGGAAACGCGGCCGGTGGGCGTGCTCGTGCCAGGCCATGATCTTCTCGTGGCCCAGACCCAGGTCACCGCGATTAAGCCAGACGCTGCGTGGGCCCAGCCAACGTTGCGCATCCTGCATGGACTGCTCCCACTGGGTCGCCGTCACCGTGTCACCGGGACGAAAGTGGTACGACACCGCCAGCCGTGTGCCGGCGGCCACTGCGACCAGGGGATGGAAGCTGCGCCGCCCCGGCTTGGTCGGATTGTAGCCGCGCTCAGCGCCTTCCTGATGGCCGTACTTGGGCTGAACGGTCGAATCCCAGTCGAGAATCACCCGCTCGGGCAACGCCCGCCACAACGGTTGCGCGGCGTGCGCCACCCACTCGGCGGCAGTCGTCTCGTCGAGGCGGGCGAAGAAACGTCGCAGGGTGTCATCGCCAACCACCGACTTCATCCCGAACAACTCCGTCACACTGGGATCCTCGCGCAGGCGTTGCACATGGGCGAAACGGCGCCCGTCGATTAACGCGGTCAACGCGAAGCTCTGCACCACATCGTAGACGGGGGCGGCATTGGGGCTGGTGCGCTGCAGCGGACAGGTCTCGGCCAGCCGCTCGAAGATGCCCGTGTGCCGGGCAAACGCCGCCCACGGCACCAAGCCACCGTAGGGCGTGAGCACATCGGCGGTGCTCTGTAAACGCACCTTGCCGCCAGCCGTGGGGAACTCGAAAACGCCTTCACCTGCCGGGTGAACGCGCGGAGCCATCATCGTGTTCATGCAACCACCACTAACTCATCGCCTTACTCCCCGCAATCCCCCGGGTGACTGCGCATTTTAGGATCAACGCTGCCCCGGTGTCGGTGAAGGTCCACTCGTCGTCAGAGATTGGGAGGTGGGATGACGCCGGAAGGACGATGTACAACCCAAACTCTCTCGTTCCGTCTTCCTTGAGGACCACGACCAGGTTCACGCGGTCGCGATAGCCGCGGACGGGCGTCATTTCCGATAGCGGGGCAGGCCAGACAATCGCTTCCCCTTTGATCAACTGTCCCACGACTTTCTGGGCGGCTTCGACGATCTCTGTCGCAGAGTGATGTGTGACGAAGCCGACAACGGGATCATCACATCCATGAGTAGCGCCAAAGCCGAACGCGAGAGTCGCAACCAATGCTAGGCCACTTCTTCGCATCAACGCTCCGGGGCAGCCACGCCGAACACCGGATACTGAGGTTGAAAGGGACATCGTAGAGACGTTGCGCTGTGACCGCTGGGTTTCGGCCAGAATTTAGTCTTCATTCTCGTAGAAGATAAAGCCTTGGGGCATGCGCCAGAATAGACGACCAAGCCATGTCAGCTCTCTGACCTTCTCGGCTCTGATGAACCATCTGGCGTCCTCCACTTTCTCCTCGGTGATCCGGATGTACGCGCGGACGATCTCTTCGCGGAGTAGAACTTCTTCCGCCTTCTTCTTGGCAAGCACGACATCGGGTGCGATCACCCGCCGAAACGCCAGAAAGCCTCTGGCTATCGCACCGCCCTCGATCGGGATCGAGAAATGTCGACCGTGGAGAGTGACTTGGAAGCAAGGCATCGTCTTTGCGCCGAACAGTTGAATCTCGCCCCTCTGTTCCCTCAGCCACCGAACCCGCCGCTCACGAGCAACTGTTGCGCGGCGGTCACGGCGGGCAACCGGCCGTCGGCCACCGCCTGCTCGATGGAACGCAGCTCGGCCTTCACGCCCGGCGAGCCGTAGAACCGCGCCTTCAGCGCCTCATGCACGAGCGCATGCAGCCATTCCACCGCCTGCGCATGCCGGCGCTCCTGCAGGAAACCGCCCTTGCGGCAGTGGTCGAAATACGCCCCGACCTTCGCCCAGATTGCATCGACACCCTCCCCCGTCGTAGCGGAGCCGGCCAGCGCCGGGGTCGACCAGCCGGCCGTCGTCGGTTGCAGGAAATGCAATACGCGCTGCATCTCCGCCCGCGCCGCCAACGCGCGCTGCTTGTTGTCGCCGTCGGCCTTGTTGATCACGACCAGGTCGGCCAGCTCGATGATGCCTTTCTTGATACCCTGCATCTCGTCGCCGGCGCCAGCGATGAGCACCACGAGGAAACAGTCGACCATCGAGCGCACCGTCACCTCGTTCTGGCCCACCCCCACGGTCTCGATCAGCACGGTGTCGAAGCCCGCGGCCTCGCACACCAGCAGCGCCTCGCGGCTCTTGCGCGCCACGCCGCCGAGCGAGCCGCCCGAGGGCGACGGCCGGATGAACGCCCGCGGGTGCCGGCTGAGTTTCTCCATGCGCACCTTGTCGCCGAGCACGCTGCCGCCATGCACGCTGCTCGACGGGTCGACCGCCAGCACCGCGACCTTGCTGCCCGCCTCGCACAAGCGCGTGCCGAGACATTCGATGAACGTGCTCTTGCCCGCGCCGGGGATGCCCGTGATGCCCACGCGCATCGCGCCGCCGGTGAACGGCAACAGACGCGTGAGCAGCGTCTGGGCGAGTTCCTGGTGCGCCGGGGCGTTGCTCTCGATGAGCGTGATTGCGCGCGCCAGCACGCTCAGGTCTCCGGCTCGCACGCCGTGAAAATAGTCGTCGAGCGAAAGCTGGCGCCGTTTCACCCCGGTTTGGTGGCGCACATCGCCGCTCGGCTGCACCCCGAGCGTGACTTTCGTGGCGAAGGCCGCGCCCGCGTTGTCGGGCACCCAGTCGGGCTTGGACTCGAGGCCGTGGCCGTGATGGCCATGAGGGCGCGGAGCGGGATCTGGGTGCGAGTTACAGGAGGGCTCGGATGACATAGCGGACGACCCCGATGGCGTCGCAAATTCCTGCGTTTTGCAACCCGGCACATGGCTTCTCGCGCCACCACGTGATGGAGCACCCGCGCCTTTCCTGAATGCGATTCAAGCCCCGTGGCACCGCCGCTGCTGATCCCCAAGCATCATGGCGACCTTCCCCGCCCTCGTCTCGCTCCGGCGCCGCGTGGCCGCACTCGAGCGACTCCGCGGCACCGCGCGCTTCGATCCATGGGAAAATCTTGAGCTGCGGCGTCAGTTGGCCGCCGCGACCGATAGCGACTGAACGCGACGGCAGGCGCGGGCCGCTCCGCCCGCCCCAATCGGGTCCGGAGATGCATCTCCCGGCCGTCGCACACTCGCGAGCCTGCGCTCCTCGCTCGCGACGCGGCCACCTTGCGCACAGAGTGCGGCCTCCCCCGATGAAGCCGCTTCGCCCCGCCCTGCCCGCCGCCGTCTCATTCCTCGTCAGCGCCGCCGCCGCCCTCGGTGCCGTACCGCCCTCCGGATACTTCGTCCACCCCGTCCCCGCCGCCGCGACGATCTACCGCGACGGCTGGATCGACCTGAACAAGAACGGCCGGCTCGACCCGTACGAAAATCCCGCGCTGCCCATCGTCACCCGCCTCGACGATCTCCTCACCCGCATGACCCTCGAGGAGAAGACCGCGCAGATGACGACACTCTACGGTTTCCCGCGCGTGCTAAAGGACGAGCTGCCCACGCCGGCGTGGGACACCGCGTTCTGGAAGGACGGCATCGGCAACATCGACGAGCATATGAACGGCAACACCGGTTGGGCGCTCGATCTCCCCGACCCCGTCCATGACCTGCCCCACTCGCTCCACGTGAAGGCGATCAACGAGGTGCGCCGCTGGTTCCTCGAACGCACGCGCCTCGGTATCCCGGTCGACTTCACCAACGAGGGCATCCGCGGCCTGCTCCATTCCCGCGCCTCCAGTTTTCCGGCACAGCTTGCCGTCGCCGCCACCTTCGACCGCGAGCTCGTCGCGCAGATCGGCCGCATCACCGGCCGCGAGGCGCGCGCCCTCGGCTACACCAACGTCTACTCGCCCATCCTCGACCTCGCCCGCGACCCGCGCTGGGGCCGCACCACCGAGACCTATGGCGAGGATCCATTCCTCGTCTCCGCGCTCGGCGTCGAGCAGGTCCGCGGCCTCCAGGCGCAGCACGTCGTCTCCACCCTCAAACACTTCGCCGTCTACAGCATCCCGAAGGGCGGCCGCGACGGCGAGGCACGCACCGACCCGCAGGCGACATGGCGCGAGGTCGAGACGATCTACCTCGAGCCGTTCCGGCGCGCCATCCGCGACGGCGGCGCGCTGGGCGTGATGGCTTCATACAACGACTACGACGGCGTCCCCGTCGAGGGCAGCCGCCGCTTCCTCACCGACATCCTGCGCGGCGAACTCGGCTTCAAGGGCTACGTCGTCTCCGACAGCGGCGCTGTCGAGTTCATCCACACCAAGCACCGCGTGGCCGGCACCGCGGCCGAGGCGATCCGCCAATCGGTCGCCGCCGGCCTCAACATCCGCACGAACTTCACCCCGCCCGAAGCCTACGGCGAACCGCTCCGGCAACTCGTGCGCGACGGCCAGCTCCCGCTCGCGACCATCGACGCCCGTGTGCGCGACATCCTCCGAGTGAAGTTCTGGCTCGGCCTCTTCGACCAACCGTACGCCGATCCGTCCGCGGTCGACTCCGTGGTGCGCACGCCCGACGCCCTCGCCGCCGGCGAACGCGCCGCCCGCGAATCCATCGTTCTCCTCAAAAACGACCACGCCGCGCTCCCGCTCGACCGCACCGCGCTCAAGAAGATCCTCGTCGCCGGCCCGCTCGCCGACGACGCCCACGGCTGGTGGTCGCGCTACGGCCCGCAACGCCTCGACTTCATCACCCCACTGGCCGGCCTGCGTGCGAAGCTCGGCGCCACCGTGGAGGTGCGCTACGCCAAGGGCTGCGACGTGATCGACGCGCGCTTCCCCGAGAGCGACATCCTCCGCGAGCCCGCCACCGGCACCGTCCGCGCCGGTATCGAGGATGCGGTTGCCGCCGCGGACGGGGTCGACGTCATCATCGCCGTGCTCGGTGAGACCGAGGAGATCAGCCAGGAATCGATGAGCCGCATCAGCCTCGATCTGCCCGGCCACCAGGAGGAGCTGCTCCGCGCGCTCGCCGCCACGGGCAAGCCGCTCGTGCTCGTCCTCAGCAACGGCCGCCCGCTCAGCGTGAACTGGGCCGCCAAACACGTCCCCGCGATCGTCGAGCTGTGGTTCCCCGGCGAACAGGGCGGCGCCGCGCTCGCCGATGTCCTGTTCGGCGACAGCAATCCCTCCGGCCGCCTCCCGATCACCTTTCCGAAGAGTGTGGGCCAGATCCCGTTCAACTTCCCCGCGCATCCGGGATCACAGGACCGCGACGGCGGCCAAGTCGCCGGCGCGCTGTTCCCCTTCGGCCACGGTCTGAGCTACACCACCTTCGGCTACGCCAACCTCCGCGTCACGCCCGAGCGCCAGAACCTCCCGGCCGCCACCGTCACGATCACCGCCGACATCACCAACACCGGCACCCGCGCCGGCGACGAGGTCGTGCAACTCTACCTACGCGACGACTACAGCTCCGTCACCACCTACGACAAGGCCCTGCGCGGCTTCGCCCGCGTGTCGCTCGCGCCCGGCGAGACGAAGCCGGTGACGTTCACCCTCGCCCGCGCTGAACTCGAACTCTTCGACGCCGCCGGCCGCTGGACCGTCGAGCCCGGCCGTTTCACCGCGATGCTCGGCGCCTCCTCCGAGGACATCCGACTGCGCGCTTCGTTCACGATCGCCGCGTCCGACGGCTCCGCGCCGGAGGAAGCGCCGCTCCAGGATCCCGTGCTCCCCTCCCCGTAGCTGCACGACGCAGTCGGATCGAATCCCCCCGGGGCCTCCGGATGGTGGGTCGGGCTTTACGCCCGACATTTCGACGAGCGCCTACCCGGCGAGCGTGAAGCCCGCCCGCCATTCGGCAGCGAGCCCGGATCACATGCCACACGCCCCGACTCCCGCCTCCACGCTTGCGCCGGCACCGGCTCGTCCGTTGAGTCCGCCGATGCCCGAATCTGCCCGTCACGACGGTCGCCGCCCCGACCAGCTCCGCCCGATCGCCTTCCAGCCCGACATCGCGCCCAACGCCGACGGCTCCGTGCTCGTCTCGTTCGGCAACACCCGCGTCATCTGCGCCGCGATGATCGAGCCCAAGGTCCCGACCTGGATGCGCCAGCAGGGCGTGACCGGCGGCTGGCTCTCCGCCGAGTACTCGATGCTCCCCTACAGCACGCTCGACCGCAAGCCGCGCGACATCTCCAAGGGCAAGCTCGACGGCCGCACCGTCGAGATCCAGCGCCTCATCGGCCGCTCGCTGCGCGCCGTCATCGACCTCAAGAAGCTCGGCGACAACACGCTCTGGGTCGACTGCGACGTCCTTCAGGCCGACGGCGGCACCCGCACCGCCTCGATCACCGGCGCCTACCTCGCCGCCCGTCTCGCCGTCGAGAAGTTCATCACCGAGAAGAAGATTTCGGACAACCCGTTCACCGACGCCGTCGCCGCCGTGAGCGTCGGCATCTTCGACAACCGCGAGATCCTCGACCTCAACTACGTCGAGGACAAGGACGCCGAGGTCGACTTCAACGTCGTCATGACCGGCCGTGGCAACTTCGTCGAGGTGCAGGGCACCGGCGAAGAGGCCACGTTCACGCAGGACCAGCTCACCTCGCTCATCGCCCTCGCCCAACGCGGGCTGAAGGAGCTTTCCGCCAAGCAGACCGAGTTTCTCGCGAAGCGTCTGCTCGCCACCGGTCTCGCCGGCCTCACCCTCGGCGGTCTCGGCGGGCGCTGATCGTCCTCGCCCTCTCCTTGTGGAGCTGAGCGGCGCCGCCGTTCAGCTCCCTTTTGCGATGTCCCGCCGCGCTTCACTGTTCCTGCTGCCGCTGATCTACGCCGGCTACATCAGTCTCGGCCTGCCGGACGGCACGCTCGGCGTCGCCTGGCCGCGGATGCACGTCGATCTCGCCCAGCCGCTCAAGGCCGCCGGCTGGCTCATGGTGGTCGGCACGCTCCTCTCAGCCGTCTCCAGTTTTTCCAGCGGTCCGATCCTGCGCCGCTTCACCACCGGCCCGGTGGTGTTCGTGAGCTGCCTGCTCACGGGCGGCGCCCTGGTTCTGACGTCGCAAACCCCTTCGTTCGCCTGGCTGGTGCTTGCCGCGGTCCCGCTCGGGCTCGGCGCCGGCGCGGTCGACGCCGCCCTCAACGGCTACGTCGCCCGCCACTACACCGGCCGCCAGATGAACTGGCTGCACGCCTGCTGGGGCATTGGCGCCACGAGCGGCCCGCTGCTCATCACCCAATTTCTGGCGACGAGCCACGGCTGGCGCGGCGGATACCTGCTGATCGGCGGGCTGCAGCTCACGCTCGCCACCGTCTTCGCGCTCACCCTGCGACTCTGGGACGCCGGCCCGGCGGCCCCCACCGGCCCCGACCACGCCAACGCGGGCGCCGCCGCAGCAGCGCGCCTGCACCCGGCCCATTCCGAGGCCGGCTGGCTCTCCGCCGGGCTCTTCCTGCTCTATGTCGCCGCCGAGGGGAGCGCCGGGTTGTGGGCGACCTCGATTCTCGTCGTGGGCCGCGGTCTCCCGCAGGCCGAGGCTGGGGTCTGCACCTCCCTCTTCTACGCCGCGATCACGGGCGGCCGCATCGCCACCGGCTTCGTGGTCGACCGCTGGGGCAACCGCCGCCTGGTGACTGGCGGTGCCCTGCTCGCGCTCCTTGGCGTCCTTCTGTTTTCCCAGGCCCATTCCACTCCGTTCGCTGCCGCCGCGTTGGTAGTCACCGGCCTGGGCATGGCCCCGATCTTCCCCGGGCTCATGCACGAGGCACCCCGCCGTTTCCGCCCCGAGGCCGTGTTCACGATCATCGGGCGGCAATCCGGCGCGGCCTGCCTCGGCGCCGCGATCTTCCCCGCCGCCGCCGGCTGGCTCGGCGAGGCGGTCTCCCTCGACGCCATTCCCTGGGCCATCGCCCTCGGCACGGCCGTCCTGCTCATCGGTATCCGCCGCCTCGACCGCATCAGCTGAAGATTGTCTTCCACCGGAAGCTGGTCGTCCGCCCCGCCGACCATCCGGCCGCCGACTACGAGAAGCTGCGCGCCTTCATCGACGCCGCCCGCAAGCGCGACAAGACTCCGATCCTCGTCGAGGGCCCGTGAGCGGCTCGGTGTCGACAAATCCCCCGTCGCGCCCGGGAATGCCGCGCGGGTAACCCGCCGGCCGCGAGTCCGCCACCACCCTACGTTTCGGATGAAGAAAACCGCCCGCCGGCCGATGGAGAGCGTCCATGTGCAAATCTCGCTGCGGCCTCCTGCTTTCCCTCGTCATGACATTGCTCGCGCCGCTCGCCGCGGCCGAGCCGGTCGTTCGTCTCTGCGCCGACCAGTGGATGCCCTACAACGGGGATCCGGCGGACCCAAAGCCCGGTTACGTGATCGAGCTCGCCCGCGCGGTCTTCGAGCCGCTGGGCATCAAGGTCGACTATGAGGTGCTGCCGTGGGCGGAAGCCCTTGCCGCCGTAAAGGAAGGCGGGAAGAGCGGCGCAATCGGAGCCAACAAGAACGAAGCCGACGGACTCATCCTCCCCAACGAACCGATCGGCGCGCTCGCCGTGTGCCTCCTCACTCGCGCCGACAGCAAGTGGACCTACGACAATCTCGCCTCGTTCCGCGGCATCACGCTGGGCGTGACCAAGGACTACTCCTACTGGCCGGCGCTCGACACCTACATCGAGCGCGCGACCGAAAAGGGTGGAATCTTCGCCGCCGACGGTGACGACCCGCTCGAGACCCTCATGCAGAAACTGCAGGCCGGCGAGATCCAGGTGGTCGCGGAATCCGAACCGATCCTCCTCTGGCACCTGCGTAGTCATAATTTGGAGCGCAGTCAGTTCCGCGTCGTTTTCAAGGGCACCGTCGACCCGATCTTCGTGGCGTTCGCCCCCACCGATGAGGGCCGGCGCTTCGCCACCCAGCTCGACGAGGGCATCCGCGCCCTGCGCAAGTCCGGTGAACTCACGAAGCTGCTCCAGCGCTACGGTCTGCGCGACTGGCAGTAGACCGCCGCAACCGAGGCGCTTGCGCCTGTAGGCCACCGCGCCGAGGTGGCCCCCTACTGCGAGCGGAGTCGGCAGCGAATCGCCGTGGTGGAATTCGTGAGAATTTCGGGTTTGCTCCCGGACGAAAGCCTCACGGCTTCCGCTACGGTGTGAAATAGGCGGACCGGCTATCCGGGGCCGCTCCCAATGCTCGAAGATCATGAGTCGCACAATGGGCTGACGCGGTAGGGACGGCGCGCCTGACCTGAGCTTGTCGAAGGTCCGCCGCCGTCCGTTCGCACGGTGCATCCCTCGATCATGCTGGGGAAACACTCGTCCTTCGACGCTCGA